>NZ_NIBE01000042.1:8428-14583 GCF_002205115.1 Pseudomonas sp. DrBHI1 | reverse complement strand
GTGCAGGGAGGGGGCGGTGGGCAGCATGGGACGGGGCTCCGGGGCAGGGGGCTCTGATCTTATACCCGGACCATGGCCTTGCGCATGGGGATGCAGGACAGTTCGAGGCCAAAGGGCGACTGGTAGGTCGATTGTGCCTCGCCGACGTAGCCGCAGCGGCGATAGAACGCGGCGGCGTTGAGGGTGGCATCCAGATTGACCGTTTCCAGGCCCTCGGCCCGGGCGATGCCTTCGAGGTGTTCGACCATCCTGCGGGCGATGCCCTGGCCCATGAACGACGGCAGTACGAACAGTGCGCCCAGTTCGCCGCTGTGCAGGTCGAGCATGCCGGTGGCGACGATCGTGCCGTCCACGCAGGCAAGGTGGAAATGGTCGGCGACCAGGGCTGCGTAGCCCTCGGTGAACGGTACGTCGGCCCAGGCCTGGGCCAGCGTGTCGCCGTAAGCCTCGGCGCACTGGTGCAGGATTGCCTGGCGGCGGATGGTGTAGGTTTCCAGTGCGTCGTGGCGGCTGGCACGGCGAATGTCGAGCATCGGTTCCCTCCCGGTTGAACCTGGATGATAACAAGGGCATGCGGGAAAACGCTCATTGGCGCGGCGCAATGGGATTGTGCTGTTCAATCACCGTGGCAGGTCGCATGCTGCGGGTCCCGCAAGCACAGTGTCGAGGCAGGCTATGGATACGCCCGTGGTAATGCTCAATGGCCTGATCGGCTGCTTGGATCACCCGACGTTTCAGCGCACCCTGCGACCCAGGAAGGTGTTCGCCCCGGACCTGCTCGGCTATGGCAGCTTGGACGACACGCCATCGACGCTGGTCGACATCGACGCCCAGGTCGAGCACCTGCGGCAGATCCTGCTGGCGCGCAACTTGCCCTATGTGCACCTGCTCGGCCACTCCGTGGGTGGCGTGGTGGCGATGCTGTTCGCCCGGCGCTATCCAGCCAGCGTGGCGAGCGTGATCAGTGTCGAGGGCAACTTCACCTTGAAGGATGCATTCTGGTCGGCATCGGTGGCGCGCATGGCCCCAGTCGAGGCCGAGGCATTGCTGCTAGGTTATCGTGACGATGCCTCTACCTGGCTGGCCCGCTCCGGCATCGTGGCCAATCCTGGGCGCCTGGCCCTGGCGGACCAGTGGCTGGCCCACCAGGGCGCGGGCACGCTGCAGGCCATGGCGCGCTCGGTGGTCGCGGTGACCGGCTTACCAGGTTATCTGGTGGAGCTGCGCACGTTGTTCGCCACGAAACCGGTGCACCTGGTCGCCGGCGAACACTCACGGGCTGGCTGGGATGTACCGCACTGGGCCGAGGAGCAGGCGGCCAGTTTTACCGTGCTGCCGCGTGCGGGGCACCTGATGATGCTCGAAGACCCGCAAGGCTTCGCCAACGCCATCGCCCGCCTGCTCGACTGACCGAGCTCAGAACGATCCTGTCTGTACCTCGCCGCTGCGCACGTAATGCGCCAGCAGTACCCCGTTGGGCGTGCTGCTCGATTCCACCAGCTTGAAGGCTGCAGCCTGTGCGTCATCACCGAACAGGCGCTTGCCGCGCCCCAGCAGCAGGGGATGGATCAACAGGCGCAGTTCGTCCACCAGCCCGGCCGCCAGCAGCTGGCGTACCAGTTCACCGCTGCCTTGGGTCAGCAGCGCCGGGCCGTCCTGTTGCTTGAGCGCGCGCACCGCGCCTGTCACATCGGCACCCAACGTGTGGCTGTTTTGCCACTCGATGGATGCGGGGTGGTGGGTGGCGACATGCTTGGCCACGCCATTGAACAGGTCGGCCAACGGACGATCCGGCGCCTCGGGCCCGACTTCTGGCCAGAACCCGGCGAAGATGTCGTAGGTGCGCCGCCCCAGCAGCAGTTCGAACGGTTGGCTGAACAGGGTTTGCATGGCCTGGCCGAAGGCCTCGTCGGCCAACGGCGGGATCCAGCCGCCATGGGTGAAGCCGCCGCTGGTGTCCTCCTGCGGACCGCCGGGGGCCTGCATGACGCCGTCGAGGGTGATGAAGGCGGCGACGATGAGCTTGCGCATGGGATGAATCTCCTCGGGTGGGTGTGCTGGATAGTCGAACGGGGTTGGCGAGAATCGACAGCAGTGCTGAACGATAGTCAGGGCTCGACGGATGGGGGGCGCGGGAGGAGAGAAAACGGGAAAAGGCGCGGTCGCCTGCAGGAGCGGCTAAAGCCACTCCTGCAGAGGGTTCGGCTACAGCCAGTAGGTCACCGCCCACCAGCCCAGGCCACCCATGACCACGGTGTAGGGCAAGGCCATCCACACCATGCGTCCATAGGACAGTCGAACCAGCGGCGCGATCGCCGAGGTCAGCAAGAACAGGAATGCCGCCTGGCCATTGGGCGTGGCCACGCTGGGCAGGTTGGTGCCGGTGTTGATCGCCACCGCCAGGGTTTCGAAGTGCTCGCGGCTCATTGCGCCATTGACGAACGCCTGCTTGACCTCGGTGATGTAGATGGTGGCGACGAACACGTTGTCGCTGATCGCCGACAGCAGGCCGTTGGCCAGGTACAGCATGCCTGGCTGCTGCTCGCTGGGCAGGGCCAGCACCCAGGCGATCAGTGGGCTGAACAGTTGCTGCTGGTGGATCACCGCGACCACGGCGAAGAACACCACCAGCAGCGCGGTGAACGGCATGGCGTCCTGGAACGCGCGGCCCAGGCGGTGCTCGTCGGTGATGCCGGTGAAGGCGGTGATCAGCACGATGACCATCAGGCCGATCAAGCCGACCTCGGCGATGTGCAGGCCCAGGCAGACGATCAGGATCAACGCGGCCAAGCCTTGCACCACCAGGGCGATGCGCTGGGCCGGAGTGCGCGCGGCGTCGTCCTCGGCGGCGTAGGCGGCCAGTACCTGGCGCACACGCTCGGGCATCAGCGTGCCGTAGCCGAACAGGCGCAGCTTCTCCAGCAGCACGCAGGTCGCCAGGCCTGCCGCCAGTACCGGCATCGACACCGGCGCGACCTTGAGAAAGAAGTCGGCGAAGTGCCAACCCATTTCATGGCCGATCAGCAGGTTCTGCGGCTCGCCTACCAGGGTGCACACGCCACCCAGCGCCGTGCCCACCGCGCCGTGCATCAGCAGGCTGCGCAGGAAGGCGCGGAACTGGTCGAGGTCGTCGCGGTGCAGTTGTTCGACCTGGTGGTCGCTGTCCAGCGCCGACTCCTCCCGTGGGTTGGTGCCCGAGGCGACCCGGTGGTACACCGCATAGAATCCCACCGCGGCGCTGATGATCACCGCGGTCACGGTCAGGGCGTCGAGGAACGCCGAGAGAAACGCCGAGAGCACGCAGAACAGCAGGCTCAGTATCGCCTTGGAACGCACCCCCAGCAGGATCCGCGAGAACAGATACAGCAGCAGCTCCTTCATGAAGTGAATGCCGGCGACCATGAACATCAGCAGCAGGATTACCGGGAAGTTGTGCTGCAGCTCTTCGTACAGGGCCTCGGGCGTGGTCATGCGCAGCAGCAGCGCCTCGACCAGCAGCAGGCCGCCGGGCATTAGCGGGTAGCACTTGAGCGCCATCCCCAGGGTGAAGATGAACTGGATCACCAGCACCCAGCCGGTAACCACCGGGCCAAGGGTCGCCAGCAGCAACGGGTTGAGCACCAGGAACAGGCAGATGATGGCCTTGTACCAACGCGGCGACTGGCCCAGGAAACCATGGGCGAGGGTGCCGGTCAGAGAACGGGACATGAATTTGTATCCTTTTGATTCAGCAGTGGCGCAAGGTGCCGTATCGCGCCTCGGGGTGCAAGTCATCCAGTCCGGCTTTTGGCACATGTGCAGCCTTGCGGGTACGCTAAGATCCGGCGTTGTGAACCCTTTTCCCACAGGAGTGCCGCTCGTGACCGAATACACCGCGTTCAAGGTCGAACTGACTGACAACATCGCCCACGTGCAGATCAACCGCCCGGACAAGATCAACGCGATGAACGCCGCCTTCTGGGAAGAACTGGTCGAGATCTTCCAATGGATCGACGACACCGACGCGGTGCGCGTGGTGGTCATCAGCGGCGCTGGCAAGCACTTCTCCTCCGGTATCGACCTGACGATGCTGGCCACCCTGGCGCAGCAACTGGGCAAGGACGTCGGCCGCAACGCCCGGGTGATGCGCCGCACCATCCTGCGCCTGCAAGGCTCGTTCAACGCCGTGGACAACTGCCGCAAGCCGGTGCTGGCGGCGATCCAGGGCTACTGCATCGGTGGCGCCATCGATATGGTTTCGGCCTGCGACATGCGCTACTGCGCCGCTGACGCGCAGTTCTCGATCAAGGAGATCGACATGGGCATGGCCGCCGATGTCGGCACCTTGCAACGTTTGCCGCGTATCATCGGCGACGGCATCATGCGCGAGCTGGCCTACACCGGCCGCCGGGTCGACGCCCAGGAGGCGCTGCGCATTGGCCTGGTCAACCGCGTCTATGATGACCAGGCGGCGCTGCTCGACGGGGTCTTTGCCATCGCCCGCGAGATTGCCGCAAAATCGCCGATCGCCGTGGCCGGCACCAAGGAGATGATCAGCTACATGCGTGACCATCGCATCGACGATGGCCTGGAGTACATCGCCACCTGGAACGCCGCCATGCTGCAGTCCGAAGACCTGCGTGTGGCCATGGCCGCGCACATGAGCAAACAGCAACCGACGTTCGCCGACTGACTGGACAGTGGCGGGCGCCATCAAGGGACCCGAACCATGTCAGCACGCTGGACAACCGCAGTACTCGACCCGCAGATCACCGGGGGGCTGGCCGTCGCCCGCAGCCCGGAAGGGTTCCTGGTGGACGCCAACGGCGCGCTGTTCCCCCGCGACTGGCTCAAGCGCCAGGACCTGGACGTGCTGTGCGAGCATGGTATCGGCCATTTCGATGGCCAGCCGGTGTTCCTGTTGGAACTGCGCGGGGCCGGTGAGGTGCCGGGTTGCCACTGGCAGGGGCTACGCCGGTTCATGCTCGAGGGCGACTTCGATACCTACAAGGTGCTCGGTTACGCCGCGCAGATCGGTACCTGGGCTCGCGAGCACCGTTTCTGCGGCAGTTGCGGGCAGGCCATGACGCAGATTCGCTGGGAGCGGGCGATGTATTGCCAGCCCTGCGACTTGCGCAGCTATCCGCGGATTTCACCGAGCATGATCGTGCTGATTACTCGCGGGGACGAGGTGCTTCTGGCCCGTTCGCCGCGCTTCGTCACCGGGGTCTACAGCACCCTGGCGGGGTTCGCGGAGCCTGGGGAGTCGGCCGAGGACTGCCTGGTGCGCGAGGTGCGTGAGGAGGTGGCGGTGGAGGTGAAAAACATCCAGTACGTTGGTAGCCAGTGCTGGCCGTTTCCGCATTCGATGATGCTGGGGTTTCATGCCGAGTATGCTGGGGGGGAGATTGTCATGCAGGCGGATGAGATCGAGGATGCGCGGTGGTTCAATGTGCATGAGTTGCCGCCTTTGCCGGCGGGGCGGTCGATTGCTCGGTATCTGATAGATCTGTATGTTGCTCGGCGGTTGGGGTTGTCTGAGCCGGTTTTGCCTGCCTGAGTTGGTTTTAGTTGGTTTTAGTTGGTTTTAGTTGGTTTTAGTTGGTTTTAGTTGGGTTGGTTGTTTTTGGAAGTTGTAGGCGCATTCATTTGCGATGTCGACGCTTATTCACCTTTCCGCCCTTACGGCGGGTCACTTTTTGTCAAACGCCCGGAGCGCCGGCCGGACAAAAGTAACCAAAAAACGCTGCGCTCCATTCATCCGGCCTTGCTCCGGGGAGGACCGCGCTGCAGGGCCCATCCTGGGCCCCAGCGCTTGACGGGCATCCATGCCCGTCACCTCCCTGCGCAAGACCTCCGTTCGGCCTCCTGAAGTCGCGAAGTTACGAGCGGCGCCTGGACTGGCGCAGCTGTCGCTAGTTGAAATTTAATTGATCTCTCGATTGTATCGCGGGGCAAGCCCGCTCCCACGCAATATTCGTCGTTATATATAACCCTGTAGGGGCGGGCTTGCCCCGCGAAAGGGCCGGAACAGCCAATACATAACTAATGGTCAAACAAATAACTTCGCATTTCTTGCTCTTGCTCTTGCTCTTGCTCTTGCTCTTGCTTCTAAGCGCGCGATAGTTCAGGCAACGCCAATTGCGACTTCAGGAGGCCGAGCGGAGTTCTTGCGT
>NZ_NIBE01000042.1:0-8302 GCF_002205115.1 Pseudomonas sp. DrBHI1 | reverse complement strand
CCCACGAGAAAAGTAGGCCGCCGTAAGGGCGGAAAGGTGACTAAATGTCGTTATCTTCTACGAATGCGCATACAAAAATCAAAACAATCGCCCCCAAGCCCAAGCCCAAGCCCAAGCCCTACCCAAACCAATGCTGCCAAGCCAACCGCACAGTCAACGCCAACACCACGGCAATAAACACCGGCCGAATAAACCTGCTCCCCCCACTGATCGCAGTACGCGCCCCGAAGAACGCCCCGATCATCACCGACACCCCCATGCACAGGCCAACGATGTAATCCACCTGTCCGGAAATGATGAACACCGTCAGCGCCGCGATGTTGCTGACGAAGTTCATGCTACGCGCCACGCCACTGGCGCGAACCAGGTCGATGGGATAGAGCAGCAACGTGCTAACGGTCCAGAAGGCACCGGTGCCGGGCCCGGCGACGCCGTCATAGAAGCCCAGGGTGAAACCTTGCGGGAACTGCCACTTCTTCCTGATCGGCGCCTCGGCGTCCAGAGGCGCCTTGGGCGTGCCGCCGAACAGCAGGTAGACGCCACAGGCAAAGACGATCACCGGCAGCATCTTGTTCAACCATTCGGCAGGCATGTAGTGGGCCACCACCGCGCCGATCAGCGCGCCTGCCAGGGTGCCGACGATCGCCAGGCGCCACTGCGCCGGGTGGAACAGCTTGCGCCGGTAGTAGGTGATGCTGGCGGTGGCGGCGCCGAAGGTCGAGCTGAGCTTGTTGGTGCCCAGCACCAGGTGCGGCGGCATGCCGGCAGTGAGCAGCGCCGGGGTCGTCAGCAGCCCGCCGCCGCCGGCAATGGCGTCGATGAAGCCGGCGACGAAGGCGACCAGGGCGAGGATCAGCAGGGTGAGCGGTTCTACGGTGAGTTCGAAGGGCATGGGGTGTGCGCAGGCTGGAAGGCGGGGTGCGGCAAAAGGCCGCGCTAGAGGTGGTGCATGGTAATCCTGGGCGGCGCGTGATTCCAGTGCCAGCCTCTTCGCGGGTAAACCCGCGAAGAGGCAGCAACAGAGCCTACAGGAACCAGCGATACTCCCGCGCACTGACCTCCTGCAGAAACGCCAGATGGTCCTGGCGCTTGTTCTCGCAATAGACCATCACGAACTCTGCGCCCAGCCCTTCGTTGACTGCCGGGTGTCCGCGCATGGCCGCCACCGCGCCGAGCATGTCCTTGGGGAAATCGATCCCGCTGCCTCGATCTTCGTTCAGCGGCGCGATCGGCTCCTGCGCGGCATCCAGCCCATGCTCCATGCCGCAGAGTATCGCCGCCAGCACCAGATATGGATTGGCATCCGCCCCGGCCAGCCGGTGTTCGATCCGCAGGTTGCGCGGATCCGATTCGGGGATACGAATGCAGGCGTCGCGGTCCTCGAAGCCCCAGCTTGCACGGCTGGCGGCGTTGACCATGGCGCCATAGCGACGAAACGCGTTGTGGTTGGCCGCGAACACCGGCATACAGTGCGGCAGCAGCGCCAGGCAGCCGGCCACGGCGTGGCGCAGCGGGCGCTGGGCGTCGGCGGCGAGCAGGTTGTTGCCGGCCGCGTCGTAGAGGCTGACATGCACATGCATGCCGCTGCCCGGCGCGTGGAGGTAGGGCTTGCTCATGAACGACGCACGCAGCCCATGCTTGAGCGCCACGCCACGGGTGCTGCGACAGAACAGCGCCGCCCAGTCGGCGGCGCGCAGACCGTCGTCGCAGTGAGCGAAATTGATCTCGAACTGGCCAGGGCCCAGCTCGGCGGTGATGACATTGGCGTCCACGCCCTGGGCATTGGCGGTCTCGACCATCTCGCGTAACACATCGGAAAACCGCGAAAGACGCTCGATATGCATGTTCGGCTGGTCGTCGGCATCGCCACTGGCCGGATCGCGGGGGAACTGCGGCAGACCGTCCTTCAGCGCCCGGTCGAACAGGTAGAACTCCAGTTCGAACGCCACCACCGGGCGGATGCCCCGGCGTTCGAGGCGCTGCAGGACGCGGGCCAGCACCTCGCGGGGCTCGAACTCGATGGGCGCCGCGGTGCCGTCCGAGGTGATCAGCATCTGTCCCAGCGGCTCGCGCTCCCAATTAACCGGCTTCAGCGTATCAGGCACCAGGCGGCGCGGGGCGTCCGGGTCACCGTCGTTGAAGCAGTAGTCGCCGATGGGGAACAGCCCGCCCTGCACGCCAAGCAGCACGCAGTTCTGCGGCAGCTTGAGCGGGCTGCCGGCGGCCACCTTTTCCAGCATGTCGATCGGGTAACGCTTGCCGTAGAAGTGCCCGGGGATGTCCAGGCTGATCAAGTCGACGTAGCGCACCTCGGGGTGTCGTGTACGGAAGGCGCGTACTTCGCTGAGCAGATCGGGGAAGCCTGTTGTACTTGTCATGGGCATGCTCTCAACGGAAGACCCAGAGAACCCGGGTCGTTCGGGCGGTCAGGTTGGCGTAGCGGAACTGGCTGTGGGGTGGCAGCTGGAAGCTGTCGTTGGGGTACAGGGTGACGGCATCTTCCTGGCCTTCGAGCCACAGGGTCAGTTCGCCCTCGAGTACGAAACCACCCTGTTCCGAGCTGTCGTCCAGATGCCCCTCGCCACTGCTGGCGCCGGGCGCCAGGTGGCTTTCGAGCATGGCGAAGCGGCCGGTGAGGGTCGGCGAGACCAGCACGTCGGTGATCCCGGCGGCGTAGTACAGGGTACGTCGCTCGCCGGGACGGGTGACCCAGTCGAGCGCCCGGGGCGGCACGGCCTGGTAGAAGTAGGTGGTGGGGACCTGCAGCGCCTCGCTGATGGCGGTGAGGTCGGCCACCGTGGGGCGTGAGAGGCCGCGCTCGACCTGGGAGAGAAAGCCCAGCGAGCGCTTGACCCGGCCGGCCAGCTCGTCAAGGGTCAGCCCACGGTGCTTGCGCAGGTCGCGCACCAGTCGCGCCAGGCCTTGGTTGTCGTCGATCGGTTCAGACATGGTCGCGCATCCTGTACCAGGCTTTGGCGGCTGCTTCCAGGGGCGCGGCCAGCAGGTCGCCGCCAGGGAAGCGGCCATTGTCGATACTCTGGTAAAGCGCGAGCAGATCGTCGTCACCTAGAATCGCGTCACTGACGGCGCGTGCGCCGGCCAGGGTCGGCAGCACCCCGTGCCCGGAGAATCCTTGCAGCCAGTAGCGTTGGCCCTGACGGCCGATATCCGGGGTGCGCTGGATGCTGCAGTCGATATGGCCGCCCCAGGCATGTTCGATGGCCACCCCACGCAACTGCGGGAACACCCGTTCCAGGTAGGGTCGTGTGGCGCTGGCGACGTCCTTGGGGATGCCGCCCAGGTAGGTGCAGCCGCCCCCGAAAAGCAGGCGATGGTCGGGTGTCAGGCGGAAGTAGTCGGGAACGAACTGGTTGTCGATCACGCAGCTGTTGCGTGGCAGCAGCGAGGCGGCGAACTCGGCGTCCAGCGGCGCCGTGGCCACCTGGTAGGAGCCCACCGGCAACAGGCGCCGTGACAGGGCACGGTCGAGCCGGTCGATATAGGCGTTGCAGGCCAGCACCAGTACGCGACTGCGCACCTCGCCCTGATCGGTGCGGACGACGAAGCCATCGGCGTGTTCGTGGTAGTCGAGTACCTGGCTCTGCTCGTAGATCTGCCCGCCGTTCGCCTCGATCACACCGGCCAGGCCCTGGGCCAGTTTCAGTGGGTTGAGGTGGGCGCCATTGGGGTCGTACAGCGCGGCCTGATAACGGGTGCTGTCGATCCACTCGGGCAATTCCTCGCGGCCGATCAGGCGCAGGCAGTCGTAGTCGAACTTCTCCTGTGCTTCACGCCGGGCCTCCTCCAGCAGTTTTACCCGGCGTGGCAGTACGGCGGTCCACAGGCTGCCCAGGCGATAGTCGACGTCAAAGCCATGGCGCTGGGGCAGTTCACGCAGCTCGCGGGCGGCCCAGCACATGCTGTCCCACAGGCGTCGGCTGCGTTCCAGGCCCAGGGCTCGCTCCAGCGGGGGCATGTCGCACGACCAGCCCAGCAAGGCCTGGCCACCGTTGCGGCCCGACGCGGCCCAGGCCACCCGGCTGGCTTCCAGCAGGGTCACGCGCTGGCCGGCCAGTGTCAGGCGCAGGGCCGTGTGCAGGCCGCTGAAGCCGGCACCGACGATCAGGATGTCGGTGTCGTGGGTGCCCTGCAGGGTAGGGCGCAGGGGGATGGTGGCGGGGTAGGTGCGGGCGTAATAGCTGGCGACGTGCTGGGCGGATTGCTTGAACATGCCGGGGCCTCGTGAAATTTTTTCTGATTATTTTCATGAAAAAATAGCAGAGGGTTTTCATAGCGCCAGTCTTCTTAAGATGAGGTGCCTAGCATGACGGTCGGTATTTACGCGTTTTCTGTGGGAGCGGCCTTGCGTCGCGAAAGGGTCGCAGAGCGGCCCCTGACATTCTCTATCTAGCGCTGAGATCCTGGGGCCGCTGCGCGCCCCTTTCGCGACGCAAGGCCGCTCCCACAGGTTGAGCTGGAGCTCGTCTACCTTATGTAGATGCCTTGCGCCGCGGCTGTCGGGGCTTGCTGGCTGCTGTCTTGCCCTTGGCGGCACCCTTGCGCTTCTTCTTCCAAGGCGCCGCCGCCTTGCCCGCTGCCGGCCCGCTGATGGTCAGGCGCAGGCCGCTGCACCGTTGCACCAGCATGCCCATCCAGGCCGACTGGCGGGTGACGAACTCGTCCAGGCTCATCTCGCCGCTCTGCACCATGTCCAGCGCCTGTTCCCAGATCGCCGTGGTGCCGGGGTCGGCAATGGCCCGCGGCACGGCGTCGATCAGGCTGAAGGCGGCGGGCGTGGCCGACAGCGCCTTGCCGTTCTTGACCAGGTAGCCACGGTCGAGCAGGCCCTGGATGATGCTGGCCCGGGTGGCCTCGGTGCCGATGCCAGTGGTTTCCTTGAGCTTCTGTTTCAGCCGAGGGTCGTCGACCAGCTTGGCGACGTTCTTCATCGCCTTGATCAGGTCGCCTTCGGTAAAGGGCTTGGGCGGCTGGGTCCACAGGTCCTTCAACTGCAGGTCTCGCACTGCGCAGTCCTGGCCTTCGCGCAGCGCCGGCAGCACCTGGGCCGGTGGCGCCTCGCGACCCTTGGTTGGGGTCAGTGCCTCGGGCAGCGCCCGGCGCCAACCCGGCTCGACGATCTGCTTGCCCACCGCCCGCAGCGCATGACCGGCGCAATCGAACTCGGCCTGGGTGCGGTCGTACTCGTGGTTGGGCAGGAACTGCGCCAGGTAACGGGCGCGGATCAGGGTATACACCGCCTTGTACTTGGGCGGCAGGCGCGCCGGGTCGCTGGCGGCGGCGGTGGGGATGATGCCGTGGTGGGCGCTGACCTTCTGGTCGTTCCATGCGCGCGAGCGGCGACCCGGGTCCAGGTGCGGCCGCAGCGGCGCGAGGCTGTCGTCGGCACGCTGAAGCACGGCGAGGATGCCAGCGGCCTCGCCGTGCTGGCTGAGAGGCAGGTAGCCGCTGTCGCTGCGTGGGTAGGTGATGAGCTTGTGGGTCTCGTACAGGGCCTGGGCGATGTCCAGGGTCTCCTGGGCGCCGAGGCCGAGCTTCTTCGAGCACACCTCCTGCAGGGTGCCGAGGTCGAAGGGCAGGGGAGCCACCTCGCGCACGCGTTCGGTGGCGATCTTGCGCACCCGGGCGCTGGCGGCCGCCTGCATGTCGGCGGCCGCCAGCTGGGCAAGGTCCTGCCTCAGGCAGCGACCCTGGTCGTCGCAGGCGTCCTCCGGCGCGCGCCACTGGGCGTTGAACACGCTGCCGGTGCTTTCCAGTTGCACCTCGATGGCCCAGAAAGGCACCGGCACGAAGTCGGCGATGCTGCGGTCGCGGTCCACCACCAGGCGCAGCGTCGGTGTCTGCACCCGGCCTACCGGCAGCACGCCCTGATAGCCGGACTGGCGGCCGAGCAGGGTGAACAGGCGGCTCATGTTCATGCCGATCAGCCAGTCGGCCCGCGAGCGGCCGAGGGCCGAATGGTACAGGCTGAAGGTCTCCTGGCCCGGCAGCAGGCGGCCCAGCGCCTTGCGGATCGAGGCATCGTCCAGCGCCGACAGCCACAGACGCTGGATCGGCCCCCGGTAGCGACAATGCTCGACCAGTTCACGAGCGATCATCTCGCCCTCGCGGTCGGCGTCGGTGGCGATCACCAGTTCGCGGGCCTCGCCGAGCAGGCGCTTGACCGCCCTGTACTGGCTGGCGGTCTTGGGCTTGACGGTCATCTTCCACTTTTGCGGGATGATCGGCAGGTCCTCGAGGACCCAGCGCTTGTAGCGCTCGTCGTAGCTGTCTGGTGGGGCGGTCTCGAGCAGGTGGCCGATGCACCAGGTCACGCAAACATCGGTGCCTTGCCAGCAGCCGTCGCCACGCCGCTGGGCGCCGAGGACCTTGGCGATGTCTTTTGCCTGGGAGGGTTTTTCGCAGAGAAAGAGGCGCATGGCCGGAACGCTTGATCGCGGAAGATGGGCACTAGGATGCGCAAGCCAGGGCGTGCAGGCAAGCTTTATCTGTATGCATGTACAGGTTTTTCGCCCGCATGTTTGGCAGGGTAGTCACCCCTTGGGGTTGGACGACTCGGCAAATGCGTGCCAGCTTTGCCTTTCGCCCGCCAGTTGTGTCACTGGACGATGTCGCTGGGGTGTCCTTCCTACAAGAACAACAGGGATGTAAACCAATGCCCGTTTTCGATTACCGACAGCTCGACAGCACTGCCTCCTCCTCGCTCTATAAAGATGCCATGGCCCTGGCCACCTATGCCTACCATGGCATCGACGATGGCTTCAGCGCCGGCTACCAGAAGTATGGTTTTGGCCTGGGCCTGCCGGCCACCCTGGTCAAGGCGCTGATCGGCGGCACCGACAGCCAGGGCGTCATTCCCGGCATCCCCTGGAACCCTGACTCCGAAGCCCGGGCCCTGGCGCAGGTCAAGGCCGCCGGCTGGACGCCGATCAGCGCGGCGCAGCTGGGCTACCAGGGCAAGACCGACGCCCGCGGCACATTCCATGGCGAAGCGCCGGGCTACACCTCGGCACAGGTGGAAATCCTTGGGCGCTACGATGCCGCCGGCCAGCTCAGCGGCATCGGCATCGCCTTCCGCGGCACCAGCGGCCCGCGTGAGAACCTGCTGGGTGACACCATCGGTGACGCCATCAACGACCTGCTGGCGGCGATCGGCCCGGCCGGTTATGCCCGTGACTACGCCGGTAACGCATTCGGGCAACTGCTCGCCGATGTGGCGGCCTTCGCCAAGGCCAACGGCCTGAGCGGCGCCGATGTCACCGTCAGTGGTCACAGCCTAGGCGGCCTGGCGGTCAACAGCCTGGCCGATCTCAGCGGCTCGCGCTGGGGCGGCTTCTACCAGGATGCGCGTTACGTCGCCTTCGCCTCGCCGACCCAGGCCGCCGACGCCAGCAAGGTGCTCAATATCGGCTATGAGAACGACCCGGTGTTCCGCGTGCTCGACGGCACCTCGGCAACCTGGGGCACCCTGGGCGTGCACGACGGCGCCAAGGCCTCGGCCACCAACAACATTGTCAACTTCAATGACCACTACGCCTCCGACGCCTGGAACCTGCTGCCGTTCTCCATCGGCAACATCGCCACTTGGTTGTCGCACCTGCCGACGGCCTACGCCGATGGCCTTGGTCGGGTGCTGGGGTCGTCGTTCTATCAATGGACCAGCCGCGACTCGACCATCGTGGTCAGCAACCTGTCCGATGTCACCCGTGGCTCGACCTGGGTCGAGGACCTCAACCGCAATGCCGAGCCGCACAAAGGCAGCACCTTCATCATCGGCTCCGACCAGGATGACCTGATCCACGGCGGGCGTGGCAACGACTACCTTGAGGGGCGGGCCGGCAATGACACCTTCCGCGACGACGGCGGCTTCAACCTGATCGACGGCGGCGCCGGCCATGACACCCTGAAGCTGCAGGACGCCCTGGCCAACCTGAGCATCGCCCGGGACGGCGAGGGCACGCTGTACGTGCGCGACGCCCAGGGCGGCATCAGCCTGGTGCGCAATGTCGAGAACCTGGTGAGCAAGGAGTCGAGCCTGCTGATCTTCAGCAAGGAGGTCAGCCATGGGGTCGCGGCGCAGGGGCTGTTCGAGAGCGGCAAGGTCACGCCCTACGCGTCTTCGCTCAACGGCACCCAGGCTGGCGACCAACTGGTGGCGGGCAACCAGGGTCAGTGGTTGTTTGGCCTGGGCGGTGACGATCGGCTGCAGGGCGGTGCTGGCAATGACGTGCTGGTCGGCGGCGCGGGCAACGATGTGCTCATTGGCGGCGGCGGGCGCGACACC
>NZ_NIBE01000041.1:0-647 GCF_002205115.1 Pseudomonas sp. DrBHI1 | reverse complement strand
GCTTGACGGGCATCCATGCCCGTCACCTCCCTCCGCAAGTCCTGCGTTCGGCCTCCTGAAGTCGCGCAAGTTACGGGCGGCGCCTGAACTAACGCAGCTGTCGCTAGTTGAAAGTTTAATTAATCTCTCGAATATCGCCAGTCGCGGTTATATACAGCCCTGTAGGGGCGGGTTTGCCCCGCGAAGAGGTCGAAACATTCAAGGAATAACAAACTACAGAACAAATGATCTCTTGCTCTTGCTCTTGCTTCTAAGCGCGCGATAGTTCAGGCAACGCCAATTGCGACTTCAGGAGGCCGAGCGGAGTTCTTGCGGAGGGAGGTGGCGGGCATGGATGCCCGTCAAGCGCTGCGCCCCAGGATGGGGCGTTCAGCGCGGTCCTCCCGGGAGCAAGAACGGAGCGAGGGAACCCCGGAGCGAAGCGCAGGGGCCGGATGAACGGAGCGGGACGGTTTTGCCTACTTTTCCCACGAGAAAAGTAGGCCGCCGTAAGGGCGGAAAGGTGACTAAATGTCGTTATCTTCTACGAATGCGCATAAAAATATCAAAACAGTAATCCGAGGGTGTCAGAAATTTTGTGTTCGGGCATAACATGAGTAAGAGGTGCATGTATGCCAACCAAAAAGAAACCCTTGCGTGACCTGCCC
>NZ_NIBE01000040.1:8345-75089 GCF_002205115.1 Pseudomonas sp. DrBHI1 | reverse complement strand
ATCGGTTCATCAGGCCGACCTGGTGAAAGTCAGGGCCTGCCTGACGGCAGGCCGTTACCGGCCCGCACACAAAAAATCTGACACTTCCTTTTTGTGGGAGCAACTGTCTTGCCGAGATTTCTCAACCTGGCAGCCCTCACCTAATCAGGAAAAGCCAGCGCAACTAAAGCGAAGCAACCATCACGCAGATTTCTTTTTCACCGTAAAATCGACTTCCAGATCGGCGTTCGCCAGGATATTCACCAGAGCATCCAGCGAGAACTTGTCTATCTTGCCGTTGAGCAAGTCACTCAAACGTGGCTGAGTCAGATGCAGTCGCCGTGCTGCGTCTTTCTGCGGCAGATCCCAGGATTGGACAATCCTGGTCAATACCCGCATCAGCTTCGCCCGAAGCCGCAGGTTCTCGGCCTCTGCGGGTGAGTCGAACAGCGCATCCCATACCGAAGTGGAGCGTTCGTTTGTCATCGCAAATCCCTCTGTGCATCCATCTCGTTCAAACACTGTCGACTCCAGCTCAGCAGGCGCCCAACAATTTGTATCGCGCTCTCGCCAGATCGATATCGCGCTTTTCCGTCTTCTCGGTCGTCTTGCGAAACGCGTGCAGGACATAAACCGCTTCTGGTCGACTCACGACATAGAACACCCGAAACGCCCCGTCCCGACACTTGATGCGGATTTCCCGCGTCCCAGGCCCAACGCTTTCCATTGGTTTCCAGTCGAAGGGAGCTTCACCGTCCTGGATCAGCTCCAGCTGATACCCGGCCCGCTGCCTTGCCACAACCGGAAAGTCCCGCAGGTCCTGCTTGCTGCTACCCAACCATTCGATTGGCTTTTGCCCGTCATGCATCCTGCACGCTCCCGCCAATGCACTCGCCTGGCTTGCCCATACCGGAGGCGTAAGCTCTCCATGAGCGGTAAAGATAAAACTATATCGATATCGATATAAGCGCAATTGCGTGACAAGGCTTTGCGACGGGTAACACCCATATCCATAGCGCCCGGCGCAACCCAAGGAGACCTGGGTGATGGCAACTTCTGCCCCCATATCACCCAAACCAATTAACCTGTCCCCTGCCCTATCACCTTGCCTAGACTCGCTGCATCCCGAACCAGGAATGCCGCCATGTCCGAGCAACTCCTCAGCAACCGCAACCTCGCCTTCGAGCTCTACGAAGTCCTCGACGCCGAGGCCCTGACCCAGCGCCCGCGCTTCGCCGAGCACAGCCGCGAGACCTTTGACGCGGCGCTGACCACCGCCCGCACCATCGCCGAGAAGTACTTCGCCTCGCACAACCGCAAGGGCGATGAACACGAGCCGCGCTACGTGGAAGGCCGTGCCGAGCTGATCCCGGAGGTGAAGCCTGCGGTCGACGCCTTCCTCGAAGCGGGCTTCCTCAACGCCAACCGCGACTTCGAAGTCGGCGGCATGCAGTTGCCCAGCCTGGTATCGCAAGCCTGCTTCGCCCACTTCCAGGCCGCCAACGCCGGCACCACGGCCTACCCGTTCCTGACCATGGGCGCGGCCAACCTGATCGAGAGCTTCGGCAGCGACGAACAGAGACGCTTGTTCCTGCAACCGATGATCGAGGGCCGTTACTACGGCACCATGGCCCTGACCGAACCCCACGCCGGCTCGTCCCTGGCCGATATTCGCACCCGCGCCGAACCCGCAGACGACGGCACCTACCGGCTCAAGGGCAACAAGATCTTCATCTCCGGCGGTGACCACGAACTGTCGGAGAACATCGTGCACATGGTCCTGGCCAAGCTGCCGGACGCACCGCCCGGGGTGAAGGGCATCTCGCTGTTCATTGTGCCCAAGTACCTGGTCAACGCCGACGGCAGCCTGGGGCCGCGCAACGACGTGCTGCTGGCCGGGCTGTTCCACAAGATGGGCTGGCGCGGCACCACCTCCACCGCGCTGAACTTCGGGGACAACGGCCAGTGCGTCGGCTATCTGGTGGGCCAGCCGCACCAGGGCCTGGCCTGCATGTTCCAGATGATGAACGAGGCGCGCATCGGCGTCGGCATGGGCGCGGTGATGCTGGGCTACGCCGGCTACCTGTATTCCCTGGACTACGCCCGCCAACGTCCACAGGGCCGCCTTCCAGACAACAAGGACCCGAACAGCCCCGCCGTATCGATCATCGAGCACAGCGATGTGAAGCGCATGTTGCTGGCGCAGAAGGCCTACGTGGAGGGTGCTTTCGACCTGGGCCTGTACGCGGCCCGGCTGTTCGATGACACCCACACCGCCGCGGATGCCGAGGCTCGCCGGCAAGCCCTGGAACTGCTCGATCTGCTCACGCCCATCGTCAAGTCCTGGCCCTCGGCGTTCTGCCTGAAAGCCAACGAGCTGGCGATCCAGATCCTCGGCGGCCACGGCTACACCCGCGAGTACCCAGTCGAGCAGTACTACCGCGACAATCGCCTCAACCCGATCCACGAAGGCACCGAGGGCATCCAGTCCCTCGACCTGCTCGGGCGCAAGCTGGCGCAGAACAACGGCGCGGGGCTCAAGCAGCTGATCCGCCTGATCGCCGGCACCTGCGAGCGCGCCAGCCATCACCCGAACCTCGATCCGTTGCGCCAGCCCCTGGAGCACCTGGTCAACCGCCTGCAGAGCGTGACCCTCGCCCTGCTCGGCGACCTGGCCAGCGGCAAGGTCGCCGGCGCGCTGGCCAACTCGGCGCTGTACCTCAAGGTGTTCGGCCACTGCGTGATCGGCTGGCGCTGGCTGGAGCAGGCCATTCATGCCGAGGTCGGCCTCCTCAAGGGCAGCGATCGCGACTTCTACCTGGGCAAACTCCAGGCCGCGCGTTATTTCCTCACCTGGGAAGTGCCGGGCTGCCATAATGACCTCGCTTTGCTCGAGGCCCGCGACGATACGTGCCTGGGCATGCAAGAGGGGTGGTTCTAGGCTTTGTACGAAAAGTCGCCGAGCGGCGATCAGGCAAGGCGAAAACAGGCGAGGAAGCGGAGTTTGCTGGTTGCAAATGAGCATTCCGAGCCTGTTTTCAACGCAGCATGATCGACGCGCAGGCACTTTTCGTATAAAGCCTAGGGGGAGCCACCGCACACACGGAGATTTCCATGTTCGACTCCAGCACCCTGCTGCGCCAGCGTTTTGCCGCGCTGCGCAGCACGGCCGAACTGTTCTCGCTTCGCCATGTGAAGCAATCGCACCAGTCACTGTCGGTTCGGCGCAACGTCGCCGAGCCGCCCTTCTTCAGCCAGGATGAAGGCGCCATGCTCACCGTGCGGGTGGAGGGCGTCGAGGCCTACGCGGCCACCGCCGACCTGTCCCAGGCTGGGCTGCAACGTGCCCTGGAGCACGCCGAGGCGCTGGCCCGACGGATCAAGGCCAGCAGCCTGCTCGACCTGAGCGGCCAGCCAGCCCCGGACGGACGCCACGACCATGTCTCGCCCAATTTCGAACAGCCCCTGCCCAACCTCGCCGAATGCCTGGACCTGCTGGCCGCCGAATCGGCCAGCGTGCCCATGGACGAACGCCTGGTGGACTGGCAGGCCAGCCTGGGCATCAGTGTGGTCGAGCAGACCTACCTGAACTCCGCCGGCGCCGAGCTGCGCCATGCCCAGCGCTTCGTCTACCCGGGCCTGGGTGTCACCGCCAGCGACGGCCAGGACAGCCAGAGCCGCAGCCTGGGCCGGGAGAACTTCGGCCAACAGGGCGGCTTCGAGGTGATCGAGCGCTGCGGCCTGGTCGGCGCTGCCCGCCGGGTGGCCGACGAGGCGCTGCAACTGCTGCTGGCACCGAATACCCCAAGCGGCCGGCGCGACCTGCTGCTGATGCCCGACCAGATGATGCTGCAGATCCACGAATCCATCGGCCACCCGCTGGAGCTGGACCGGATCCTCGGCGATGAGCGCAACTACGCTGGCACCAGCTTCGTCAAAGCCGAAGACTTCGGCCATCTGCAATACGGCTCGAAGCTGCTCAACGTAACCTTTGACCCAACCCTTCGCGAGGAGCTGGCCAGCTACAGCTTCGATGACGACGGCACCCCGGCCAGCAAGCAGTTCCTGATCCGCGATGGCCTGCTGGTTCGCCCCCTGGGCGGCGCTCTTTCGCAACTGCGCTCGGGCCTGGATGGCGTGGCCAACAGCCGAGCCTGCGGCTGGAACCGCGCGCCGATCGACCGCATGGCCAACCTCAACATCGAGCCGGGCGACCAGTCGCTTGAGCAACTGGTCAGCGGCATCGAGCACGGCATCCTGATGCGTACCAACCGCTCCTGGTCCATCGACGATGCGCGCAATAAATTCCAGTTCGGCTGCGAGTGGGGGCAGTTGATCGAAAACGGCAAGCTCAAGGGCGTGGTGAAGAACCCAAACTACCGGGGCATCTCCGCCGACTTCTGGCGCAACCTCTCGGCCGTGGGCGACAGCAGCACCTACCAGGTGCTCGGCACGCCCAACTGCGGCAAGGGCGAGCCTAACCAGGTGGTGCGGGTCGGTCACGCATCGCCCGCCTGCGTGTTCCGCCAGATCGACGTATTCGGGGGAGACGCCTGATGAGCACCCTGTACCAGCAACGCTTCGAAAACCTGCTCGACAGCCTGAACGCCGCCGTGCAACCGGGCGAGCAGTTCACCCTCGGCTACAGCGCCGAGCATTCGCAGTTCGTGCGCTTCAACCATGCCAAGGTGCGCCAGGCCGGACTGGTCAGCCAGGCCAGCGTGCACCTGCGGTTGGTGCGCGAAGGGCGTCAGGCCGAACAGCAGATCACCCTGGGCGACGATCCCGACCTCGACCAACGGCGTCTGCACGACGCCCTGGCGCAGTTGCGCCAGACCTTGCCATTGCTGGCGGTGGATCCCTACCTGAACCTCGACGACAGCGCCTGGCACAGCCATAGCCTGCTGGAACAGCCATTGCCCGAGCTGGACGCAGTGCTGGCCCTCATCGAGCGCGAAGCCGGTGATCTGGACCTGGTCGGCATCTATGCCGCCGGCCCCATCTGCCGGGGTTTCGCCAGTTCCTTCGGGGCCTTCGGCTGGCACCAGGCCAATAGTTTCAACGTCGACTGGAGCCTGTTCCACGCCAACGGCCAGGCAGTCAAGGCCAACTATGCCGGGCAGACCTGGAGCGGCGAGGCCTTCGCCGCGCGCCTGCGTCAGGCCCGCGAACAGCTGGCGTACCTGGGACGCCCGGCCATCACCCTCAAGCCCGGCAGCTACCGAGCCTACCTGGCGCCGGCGGCAATGGACGAGATCGCCGGGATGCTGTGCTGGGGCGGTTTCTCCGCCCAGGCCCTGGCCACGGGCAACAGCCCACTGCAGCGCCTGTACAACGGCGACGCGCAACTGAGCCCAGGAGTGAGCTTCAGCGAGCAGGTCAGCGGCTCGCTGAGCCCAGCGTTCTCCGACGAGGGCTCGCCCCGTCGCGACCTGCTGTTGATCGGCGAAGGCCGTGCGCTGGAGCGGCTGGTAAGCGCCCGAAGCGCCGCCGAGTTCGCCCAGCAGGCCAATGGCGCAGACAGCCACGAGTCGCCGTGCGCGCTGAGCCTGGCGCCGGGCAACCTGCCTGGCGAAAAGATTCTGGAGCGTCTGGGCACCGGGCTGTACATCAGTAACCTGTGGTACCTGAACTATTCGGACCTGCCTGCGGCACGCATGACCGGGCTGACCCGCTTCGCCACTTTCTGGGTGGAGAACGGGCAGATCCAGGGGCCAGTGAGCACCATGCGCTTCGACGACAGCCTGTACAACCTGCTGGGTAGCCAACTCGAAGACCTGACCCAGGAGCGCGAGATGATCCTCTCGACCAGCACCTATGGGCAACGCAGCACCGGATCGAGTCATCTGCCGGGGGCGTTGGTCAAAGGGCTGACCCTGACATTGTGATCGGCAGGATCGGCCTCATCGCTGGCAAGCCAGCTTCCACCATGACCGGCATGCGGTGCCCCTGTGGAAGGCGGCTTGCCGGCGACGAGGTCGGCCCAGGCAACACAGGACATTGAGGTAACCCATGCCCGAACGCGCACCACTGGACCCTGTCACCGCCCGCTGGATCCCCTGGGTGGTGGCCATCGCCTTCTTCATGCAGTCGCTCGACGGCACCATTCTCAACACCGCGCTGCCGGCCATGGCCCGCTCGCTGGCCGAGGACCCGCTGCGCATGCAGGGGGTGATCATTGCCTACATGCTCACCGTGGCTCTGCTGATCCCGGCCTCGGGCTGGATCGCCGACCGTTTCGGCACCAAGCGCATCTTCTTCAGCGCCATCCTGCTGTTCAGCTTCGGTTCGCTCTTGTGCGCCATGGCCAACAGCCTGGCGTTCCTGACCCTGGCCCGGGTCATCCAAGGCCTGGGCGGCGCGTTGATGCTGCCGGTCGGGCGCCTGGTGGTGCTGCGTGCCTACCCACGCTCGGAGCTGGTGCGGATCATGAGCTTCATTACCATCCCCGGCCTGCTCGGCCCGCTGCTGGGTCCGACCCTGGGTGGCTGGCTGGTGGAGATCCTGACCTGGCACTGGATCTTCCTGCTCAACCTGCCGGTGGGCGCACTGGGCTGCTATGCGGTGTGGAAGTTCATCCCCGACCTGCGCGGGGCTGAACGCACACGTTTCGATACCCCAGGTTTTTTGCTGTTCGGCGCGGCAATGGTGCTGATCACCATTGCCATGGAAGGCCTGGGCGAACTGCACCTGCCGCACCTGCGAGTGATGCTGTTGTTGTTCGCCGGCATGGCATGCCTGGCCGCCTACTGGTTGCGCGCCGGGCGTGACCCGGAACCTCTGTTCTCGCCCTCGCTGTTCCGCGTACGGACCTTCGCCATCGGTATCCTCGGCAACCTGTTCGCCCGCCTGGGCAGCGGCGCCTTGCCCTTCCTCGTGCCCTTGCTGTTGCAAGTGGCGCTGGGCTATTCGCCGGCCCAGGCCGGCATGAGCATGATCCCGCTGGCGGCGGCGGCGATGCTCGCCAAGTCCATCGCCCGGCCGCTGATCGAGCGCCTGGGCTACCGCATCGTGCTGACCGGCAACACCCTGCTGCTGGGCCTGCTCCTGGCCAGCCTGGGGCTGGTCGACGAGCAGACACCCTATGCCGTGCTACTGGTGCAACTGGCGCTGCTGGGGGCGGTCAACTCGATGCAGTTCACAGCGATGAACACGGTGACCCTGATCGACCTCGACGATGCCAGCGCCAGCAGCGGCAACAGCCTGCTGTCAGTGGTCGCGCAACTGTCGCTGAGCCTGGGCGTGGCCTGCGCCGGTGCCTTGCTCGGCGGCTTCACCGCAGCCGGCAGCGGCGATGGCGTGCAGAGCACCTTGGGCGCCTTCCAGCTGACCTTCGTCACCATCGGCGTGATGGCCATGCTGGCGGCGGCGATCTTCCTGCAACTGGCACCGACAGACGGAAGGCGCGCTCGTCGTCCGGAAGAGCACGTCGAGTCGTAGGGCGAATGGCCATGAGGCTGGTAGACTGTGCGACATTTTTCGCTCCAGCCGCAGGCCCGCCTCGTGACCGTTGAAACCACCGCTTTTGCCACCCTACCGCTGTCCGCCGCCATGCTGGCCAACCTGGACGCCCTGGGCTACGCCTCGATGACACCAATCCAGGCCCAGAGCCTGCCGGTCATCCTCAAGGGCCAGGACCTGATCGCCCAGGCCAAGACCGGTAGCGGCAAGACCGCCGCCTTCGGCATCGGCCTGCTCAACCCGATCAACCCGCGCTACTTCGGCTGCCAGGCTCTGGTGCTGTGCCCGACCCGGGAGCTGGCCGACCAGGTGGCCAAGGAACTGCGCCGCCTGGCCCGCGCCGAGGACAACATCAAGATCCTCACCCTGTGCGGCGGCGTCTCGCTCGGCCCGCAGATCGCCTCGCTGGAACACGGCGCGCACATCATCGTCGGCACCCCGGGGCGCATCCAGCAGCACCTGGACAAAGGCACCCTGGTGCTCGACGGCCTCAACACCCTGGTCCTGGACGAAGCCGACCGCATGCTCGACATGGGCTTCTTCGACGCCATCGCCAGCATCATCCGCAAGACCCCGTCGCGCCGCCAGACCCTGCTGTTCTCCGCCACCTACCCGACCGGTATCGAGCAGTTGGCCAAGGACTTCATGCGCCAGCCGCAACAGGTCAAGGTCGAGGCCCTGCACAGCGACAGCCAGATCGAACAGCGCTTCATCGAGATCGACCCACAGCAGCGCCTGGAAGCGGTCACCCGCGTGCTCGGCCACTACCGCCCGCAGTCCTGCGTGGCGTTCTGCTTCACCAAGCAGCAGTGCGAGGACCTGGTCACCCACCTGACCGCCAAGGGTATCGTCGCCCAAGCACTGCACGGCGACCTGGAGCAGCGCGACCGCGACCAGGTGCTGACGATGTTCGCCAACCGCAGCAGCTCGGTGCTGGTGGCCACCGACGTGGCCGCTCGCGGCCTGGACATCGACGGCCTGGACCTGGTGATCAACGTCGAGCTGGCCCGTGACGCCGAGATCCACGTGCACCGCGTCGGCCGTACCGGCCGCGCCGGTGAGAAAGGCGTGGCGATCAGCCTGGTGGCCCCGGCCGAAGGCCACCGCGCCCAGGCCATCGAGGACCTGCAGAACAAGCCGCTGCGCTGGGAACAGCTGGACAACCTCAAGAGCAAGGGCGGCGAGCCGCTGCTGCCGGCGATGACCACCCTGTGCATTGGTGCCGGACGCAAGGACAAGCTGCGCCCGGGCGACATCCTCGGCGCGCTGACCGGCGATGCCGGGTTGCCGGGCAAGCAGGTGGGCAAGATCGCCATCTTCGACTTCGTGGCGTTCGTGGCGGTGGAGCGGGCGGTGGCCAAGCAGGCCATGCAGCGGCTGAACAGCGGCAAGATCAAGGGTCGCGCCCTGAAAGTCCGTATCGTCTGAAGACTTTTTGGGGCCGCTTTGCGGCCCCAGTTCTTGAAGAGGTAATTTCGTGCACTCCACCGACGTGATCATCCTCGGCGCCGGCGCCGCCGGCCTGATGTGCGCCCAGCTCAGCGCCCGCCGCGGGCGCCGGGTGCTGCTGCTCGACCACGCCAACAAGCCGGGCAAGAAGATCCTCATGTCCGGCGGCGGGCGTTGCAACTTCACCAACATGTACACCGAGCCCGCCAACTTCCTCTCGCACAACCCGCACTTCTGCAAGTCGGCACTGGCCCGCTACACCCAGTGGGACTTCATCGAGCTGGTATGCAAGCACGGCGTGGCGTACCACGAGAAGAAGCTCGGCCAGCTGTTCTGCGACAACAAGTCCAGCGACATCCTCGACATGCTCCTGGCCGAGTGTGACGAGGCCGGCGCCGAACTGCGCATGAACACCAGCATCGAGCGCATCGACAAGACCGAAGGCGGCTACACCCTGCAGACCAGCGCCGGTCCGTTCGCCTGCCAGTCGCTGGTGATCGCCACCGGCGGCCTGTCGATCCCGACCTTGGGCGCTACCGGCTTTGGCTACCAGGTCGCCCGCCAGTTCGGCCATGAATTGTTGCCGACCCGCGCCGGCCTGGTGCCGTTCACCATCACCGAGCCCCAGCTCAAGGCACTGTGCACCGAGTTGTCGGGCACCTCGCTGGACTGCGTCGCGAGCTGCAATGGCATGAGCTTCCGCGAGAATCTGTTGTTCACTCACCGCGGCCTGAGCGGCCCGGCGATCCTGCAGATCTCGTCGTTCTGGGAAGCCGGCGACACGGTGCAGATCAACCTGCTGCCTGATCGCGACGCGTTGGAGTGGCTGCAGGGCCAGCAAGTCGAGCGCTCCAACAGCGAGCTGAAGACAGTGCTGGGCGAGGTGTTCACCCGCAAGCTGGCCAACCTGCTGGCCGAGCAGTGGTTCGTTTCGAAACCCTTGAAACAGTACACGCCGGCAGAATTGACCCAGATCGCCGAGAAACTGTCGGCCTGGCAAGTGATCCCGGCCGGCACCGAGGGCTATCGCACCGCCGAGGTGACCTTGGGCGGAGTCGATACCCGCGAGGTGTCGTCCAAGACCATGGAATCGCTGAAGAGCCCTGGGCTGTACTTCATCGGCGAGGTGCTGGACGTGAGCGGGCACCTGGGTGGTTTCAACTTCCAGTGGGCCTGGGCTTCGGCCAACGCGGCGGCGCAGTTCGTGTAGAGTAGAATCCATTCAGCAGCACGGAACGCTTCTTGCTGGTCTGTGCTGGAGCGCCATTTTTGGGAGCTGCTGCGCGGCCCCAAGACAGCCTCGACGCTACTCAACCGATCTCAGCCCAGGGCCATCATGTCATCGAGCTCGTTCCGCCATTCATTGCGTCGCCTGTGGGGCCAAGACAAGTTCAGCTACGCCATCCGCGTGACCATCGCCCTCACCGGTAGCATGGCCTGGTGCTGGTACCAGAACGAGATGAGCCTGCTCATCCCGCTGTTCCTCGGCATCATCGCCAGTGCCCTGGCCGAAACCGACGATGGCTGGCAGGGCCGGCTCAGCGCCCTGCTGGTGACCCTTGGCTGTTTCGCCATCGCCGCGCTGTCGGTCGAGCTGCTGTTCCCCTACCCCTGGATCTTCGCCGTCGCCCTGGCCCTGGCGGCGTTTTCCCTGACCATGCTCGGGGCCTTGGGCGAACGCTACGGGGCGATCGCCTCGGCCACGCTGATCCTTTCGGTCTACACCATGATCGGCGTCGACCAGCGCGGCGGCGAAGTCAGCGACTTTTGGCACGAGCCGTTGCTGCTGGTCGCGGGCGCGGCCTGGTATGGCCTGCTGTCGGTGCTGTGGCAGGCGCTGTTCTCCAACCAGCCGGTGCAGCAGAGCCTGGCCAAGCTGTTCTTCGAGCTGGGCACCTACCTCAAGCTCAAGGCCAGCCTGTTCGAGCCGGTGCGCACACTCGACGTCGAGGCCACGCGCCTGGAGCTGGCCAAGCAGAATGGCAAGGTTGTGGCGGCGCTCAACGCGGCCAAGGAAATCATCCTGCACCGGGTCGGCAACAGCCAGCCGAACTCCAAGGTCAGCCGCTACCTCAAGCTGTACTTCCTGGCCCAGGACATCCATGAGCGGGTCAGTGCCTCGCACTACCCCTACAACGCGTTGACGGACGCCTTCTTCCACAGCGATGTGATGTTCCGCTGCCAGCGCCTGCTGCGCAAACAGGGTTCTTCCTGCCAGGAGCTGGCCCGCTCGATTCGCCTGCGCCAGCCCTTCGTGCTCGCCAGTGGCTACCCCGAGGCCCTGGAAGACCTCAATGCTTCGCTCGAGCACCTGCGCATCCAGAGCAACCCGGCCTGGCGCGGCCTGCTGCGCTCGCTGCGGGCACTGGCCGCCAACCTGGCCACCCTGGATCGGCTGCTCAGCGCCGCGAGCAACCCGGACAGCCTGGCCGACGCCAGCGACAGCAGCCTGCTCGACCGCTCGCCCCGCAACCTCAAGGATGTGTGGAAACGCTTGCGCACCCAGCTGACGCCGACCTCGCTGCTGTTCCGCCACGCCCTGCGCCTGTCGCTGGCGCTGTCGGTGGGCTATGGCATGGTGCACCTGATCCACCCGACCCAGGGTTACTGGATCATCCTCACCACCCTGTTCGTCTGCCAGCCCAACTATGGCGCGACCCGGCGCAAGCTGGTGCAGCGGATCTTCGGCACCGCCATCGGCCTGACCGTGGGCTGGGCGCTGTTCGACCTGTTCCCCAACCCGATCATCCAGTCGCTGTTCGCGGTGGTCGCCGGGGTGGTTTTCTTCGTCAACCGCACCACCCGCTACACCCTGGCCACGGCGGCGATCACCCTGATGGTGCTGTTCTGCTTCAACCAGATCGGCGATGGCTACGGCCTGTTCCTGCCGCGCCTGTTCGATACCCTGGTGGGCAGCCTGATCGCCATTCTCGCGGTGTTCCTGTTCCTGCCTGACTGGCAGGGCCGGCGGCTGAACAAGGTGCTGGCCAACACCCTGGCCTGCGCCAGCGAATACCTGCGCCAGATCATGCAGCAGTATGCCCATGGCAAGCGCGACGACCTGGCCTACCGCCTGGCCCGGCGCAACGCGCACAACGCCGACGCGGCATTGTCCACCACCTTGGCCAACATGCTGATGGAGCCGGGGCACTTCCGTAAGGAAGCCGATGTCGGCTTCCGCTTCCTGGTGCTGTCACACACCTTGCTCAGCTACCTCTCGGGGCTGGGCGCGCACCGCGACACGGTGCTGCCGACCGAGGTCC
Source organism: Pseudomonas sp. DrBHI1 (assembly GCF_002205115.1). Lineage (NCBI taxonomy): Bacteria > Pseudomonadati > Pseudomonadota > Gammaproteobacteria > Pseudomonadales > Pseudomonadaceae > Pseudomonas > Pseudomonas sp. DrBHI1. The sequence goes on along the minus strand of NZ_NIBE01000040.1, from coordinate 62,937 downwards.
ACGAGCAGTTGATCGATGGCGCCGGGCGGAGCCTGGCCAGCAGCCTCGACGAAATCGCCAATGGCTTGGCGGCGCGGTTGCCGGTGGCAATCCACAGCGACGCCGAGGAAGCCCTGGCCAACGCGCTGGAGCAGATGCCGGAGGAGCTGGACGAGCATCAGCGGCTGGTACAGACGCAACTGGCGCTGATCTGCCGACAACTGGGACCGTTACGGACACTCGCAGGGCATTTGATCAAGGAAGGCGAACCCGCCTGATCGCCCCGCGATCAGAACCCATGCTGGCGCAGCAGCCGGTCGTAGCTGCCGTCGGCCTTCATCGTGGCGATCGCCTTCTCGAAGCGGGCGACAATCTTCTGATGCTCCGGGTGCTTGAGGCTGACCAGGATGTGCAGACTGTTCTCGCTCAGCGGCGGGTCGACGAACGCCACCCCCTCCCGCACCGGCTGCGGCTCGCGCTGCAGGTTGTAACGCGCGACGTACTCGTCCTCCACTGCCAGGTTGACCCGGCCGGCCGCCAGCATGCGCACCGCGGACGAGAAGCTGCGCACCGGCACCTTGTTCAGGCGCTCGTCGCTGTCGAATTCTGGGGAGTAGGCGTAATCGCGCACCACGGCGATGGTGTAGGGATAAAGGTCAGACTGGCGTGCATAGGAGAACGCTTCGCCCTCACGCTTGAGCAGGCGGATGCGGTTGACCAGGTAGGCGCCCGAGAACTGGCCGATCAGGGTTCGCTCGTCGTTATACCAAGCGTTGATCAGCACATCGTAGCGCCCCTCGCCCACGCCCATCAGCGCCCTGGCCCAAGGCACCTCCTCGAACTCGATGGCGTAGCCGGCGCGGGTCAGCGCCGTGGTGACGATGCTGGTGGCCAGGCCGCCACCGGGCATGCTGGTGTCGGTAAACGGCGGCCAGCTGTCGGCCACCAGCCGCAGCTTGCCTTGGGCCAGGGCAGGCCCCGCGCACAACAGCCCGAGTAAACCAAGAACGCAAAGCAGTGGCCGCATGCTCAATTCCTTTCGCAGTTGGGGGCTCACGCTGGTGACGGCGGTCTCAACTAGCAACAGAGGTCCAGATTACACAAGCCGCATCCTGGCGACAGCGGGCGATAGTGTCATTTAGCCTCTATTTTGGCCGAGTGCCAGGTACCGTCATTCGATCTCGTCGAACCCAGCAGGATTTGCGATGATCGACGGTCAACCGAAGGAGTACCCATCCATGTCCATCGAGTGGATCTGCAAGCACCATGGCGACCTTGCCAAGGAACAACTCTACGCCATCCTGCAACTGCGCACCGAAGTGTTCGTGGTCGAGCAGCGTTGTGCCTACCAGGAAGTCGACGGGCTCGACCTGTATGGCGACACATTGCACCTGATGGGCTGGGACGGTGAGCGGCTGGTGGCGTACCTGCGCTTGCTCGATCCGCAATCGCAGGACGGCGAAGTCGTCATTGGCCGGGTGGTGACGTCCCCCGAGGCGCGCGATATGAAGCTGGGCCACCCACTACTGCTGAAGGGACTGGAAGCTGCCGGCCATTGCTGGCCTGGCGTATCGATCTATCTGTCGGCCCAGGCGCATTTGCAGGGGTTCTACGCTCGCCATGGTTTCGAAGCGGTCGGCGAAGAATACCTCGAGGACGATATTCCGCACATCGGCATGCGTAAAGGCTGAGATTGCCGGGAGCTCTGCGCGCACCATCGCGGGACAAGCCCGCTCCCACGGGGAGCCCTTTCAGGGATAACCCAACACTTCGCGCAGCTGGCGCAGGTGCTGGATGATCCACTGCTTGTCGATCGCCCCCCAGTCGCGGATGCGGTAATGCCCGGCATGGTTGCGCGCGCCGGCCTGCTGCTCGAACTCGCAGACGATATCCAGGTCGGCCAGGGCGGCGATGGTGTCCTGGGCGGTACGCCGCGGCATGCCGGTGGCCTCCATCAGCGCCGGCACGCTGGTGGCGGTCTGGCTGTCGATCAGCCAGGCCACGTAGAGGCGGCGGTAGAAGCTGCTGCGGGTCTTGCTCACTTCCGTGGTCATGGGGTGCTTGTCCCTCAGGTGTTGCCCGGCAGCTCCCGATAGGTCAGGTAGACGCGCAGGTCGAATTCCAGTTGATGGTAGTCCGGCTCCATGTGCTGGCAGAGCTGGTAGAAGGCCTTGTTGTGGTCGCGTTCTCTCAGGTGCGCCAGCTCATGCACCACGATCATGCGCAAAAACTGCGGCGCCGCCTCGCGAAACAGCGAGGCGACGCGGATTTCCTTCTTCGCCTTGAGCTTGCCGCCCTGCACCCTCGACACCGCCGTGTTCAGGCCCAGCGCCCGGTGGGTGAGGTCCAGGCGGTTGTCGAACAGCACCTTGTCCAGCGGCGGCGCACTGCGCAGGTACTGCTGCTTGATTTCCTGGGCATAGCCGTACAGTGCCTTGTCACTCTGCACGTCATGGCGCTCGGGGTAGCGCTGGCGCAGGTAGTCGCCCAGGCGATCGCTGGCGATCATCTGGCGCACCTGTTCCTGCAGGTGCGGCGGGTAGGCTTGCAGGTAGCGTAAGGCGGTCATGGCAGGCGTTCGGAACGGGAAGACGCGAGTTTAGCCAATCACGACGCCCATGGGAAAACCACCGGGAAGTTGCCGGCATCGCTGGCGGTCAGTGGACGGGCGACCAGGAACCCCTGCACGTAGGCGCAGCCGGCATCCTTGAGCCATTCGGCCTGGGTCTTGGTCTCCACGCCCTCGGCGATCACCGTGATGTCGTAGGCCGCGCACAGGCCAATGACGCTGCGCACCAGCGCGATGTCCGCCGCCGAGTCCGGCAGCCGCGCAACCAGGTGGCGGTCAAGTTTGAGGGTGTCGATGGGCAGGTCGCGCAGCATGCGCAACGAGCAATCGCCGGCACCGAAGTCGTCCAGTGCCACGCGAATACCCAGCTCGCGCAGGCGGTGCACCTGCTTCACCGCCGCGTCGATGTTGTACATCAGCGACGTCTCGGCCACCTCCACCTCCAGCTGATCGGGCTGCAGTTGGTGCTTGTCGATCACCTGGGCCAGTTCATCGACCAATCCAGGCATGGTGAACTGGGCGCGGCTCAGGCTGATGCCCAGCACCAGCTGCGAACCGAAGCGCTCGCTCCAGGCATTGCGCTGCGCGGCGCCCTTGCGATAGATCCAGCTGGCCAGGCGGTTGATCAGCCGCGCCTCTTCCAACAAGGGAATGAACAGCCCGGGGGGCACATCACCGACACTCGGGTGCTTCCAACGCAACAGCGCCTCGAAGCCGCGCAGCCGACCGTCGGCGAACGCCACCTGGGGCTGGTAGACCAGGCTGAAGTCGTTCTGCTCGATGGCCGTGCGCACGCTGTCCTCAAGCATCAGTCGTGAACGGGCGCGACCATTGAGTTCCTGGTCGTAGAAACGGTACTGCTGGCGCCCGGCCTGCTTGGCCGCATACATTGCGGCATCGGCCGCCCGCAGCAGGCCTTCCACGTTGGCGCCGCAGTCCGGGTAGGTGGCGATGCCGATGCTCACCCCCAGGTTGACCTCCAGGCCATCCACCTGCTGGAAGCTCGACATCCGCTCCAGCAGCTTCTCGGCATAGCGTCCGGCCTGCTCGGGGTATGGCAGTCCGTCGAACAACGCGGTGAACTCGTCACCGCCCATCCTGGCCAACAGCGCCTCGCTGCCCAGGCACTCCTTGAGCTGATCGGCCACCCAGCGCAGGACCTTGTCGCCGGCCTCATGGCCGAGCAGGTCGTTGATCCGCTTGAAGCCATCCAGGTCCATGTACATCAAGGCCTTGGCCTTGTCCGAGCGCTCGTTGCGCAGCAGCGCGCTCTCGGCGGCCTGGTAGAACCCGCGGCGGTTGAGCAGCCCGGTCAGCGGGTCGGTGACCGCCTGGTATTCGAGCTGCTGGTGCAGGTTGCGCACCACGGACATGTCCAGCACCGTCACCACCATGGCCTTCTGTTCGGCGGGCAGCGGCGCGCAGGACAGCGCCACCGGCACCAACTGGCCTGCGAGTGTACGCAGCTGGGCGTCGTGCACGCGGAAGATCTGCCGGCCCAGGTAGGCCTGGTAGAAGTCCGACTCGTGCCACAAGTTGGCGCAGGGCAGCTGGATCAGGTCCAGCATGTGCGCGCCCTGCAACTTGTCCACCGGGGTATCGAGCAGGCGCGAGACGGCCGGGTTGGCGAAGCCGATGCAGCCCGACTCGTCCACCACCAGAATGCCCTCGGCGGCGTTCTCCAGGATCGAGGCATTGAAGGCCCGCGCCGATTCCAGTTCGCGGGTCAGGCGTTGCAGCATGCGCCGGTTGCGCTGCTGCTCCAGCTGGGCCTGGACCTTGGGCTTGAGAATCTGCGGGTCGAAGGGTTTGAACAGGTAGTCCACAGCACCGCTGGCATAGCCTTTGAGCACCGCCGCCTCGGACTGTTCATTGGCGGTGAGGAAGATGATCGGGGTTAGCCGCGTGCGTTGGCTGCCGCGCATCAGGCGGGCCACCTCGAAGCCGTCCATTTCGGGCATCTGCACGTCGAGCAGGACCAGGTCGACTTCGTGTTCGAGCAGGGTGCTCAGGGCTTCCATCCCTGAACTGGCGGTCAGTACCTGCCAATCCTGGCGGGACAGCAAGGCCCGCATGCTGATGAGGTTTTCCGGGTAGTCGTCTACGACCAGCAGCACCGAGCTGCTTTCCGGTGATTGTGAATAAGCGCCATCCATGCTGCTTCTCTTGGTAAGTCCAACTGCGACTTGTGATTGGATCCGATTATTACTCTAGACTCGGCCCCCGAAGACGCAATGCAGGCAGATGGCCGTAAGCCATCTGAACCGATGTTAGCCGACTAACGGTATAAGCGGTGGGCAGTCGACATACGGGCACAAAAAAGCCCGCATCGCTGCGGGCTCCTTCGTTGAACGGTGCCGGATCAGTTGATCTTGGCCGCCAGTTCACCTTTGGCATAACGCTGGAACATGCCTTCGAGGGTGATCGGCTTGATCTTCGAAGCATTGCCGGCGGTGCCGAAGGCTTCGTAGCGGGCGATGCACACGTCACGCATGGCCTTCACGGTCTCGGCGAAGAACTTGCGTGGGTCGAACTCGCTTGGGTGCGCAGCCATGTAGCGACGGATGGCACCGGTGGACGCCAGACGCAGGTCGGTATCGATGTTGACCTTGCGCACGCCGTACTTGATGCCTTCGACGATTTCCTCGACCGGTACGCCGTAGGTCTCTTTGATATCACCACCGAACTCGTTGATGATCTTCAGCCATTCCTGCGGTACCGACGAGGAACCGTGCATCACCAAGTGGGTGTTGGGGATGCGCTTGTGGATTTCCTTGATGCGGTCGATCGCCAGGATGTCACCGGTGGGTGGCTTGGTGAACTTGTAGGCGCCGTGGCTGGTACCGATGGCGATGGCCAGGGCATCGACCTGGGTCTTCTTGACGAAGTCGGCGGCCTCTTCCGGGTCGGTCAGCATCTGGCTGTGGTCCAGAATGCCTTCTGCGCCGACGCCGTCTTCCTCGCCGGCCTGACCGGTTTCCAGGCTGCCCAGGCAGCCCAGCTCACCTTCCACCGACACACCGCAGGCGTGGGCGAACGCCACGGTCTGCTGGGTGACGCGGACGTTGTAGTCGTAGTCGGACGGGGTCTTGCCGTCTTCCTTCAGCGAGCCGTCCATCATCACCGAGCTGAAGCCCAGCTGGATCGAGCGCTGGCACACGTCTGGGCTGGTGCCGTGATCCTGGTGCATGCACACCGGGATGTGCGGGAACTCTTCGATGGCGGCCAGGATCAGGTGACGCAGGAACGGGGCACCCGCGTACTTGCGGGCGCCGGCCGAGGCCTGGACGATGACCGGAGAGTCGGTGGCGTCTGCGGCTTCCATGATGGCGCGCATCTGCTCGAGGTTGTTGACGTTGAAAGCCGGAACGCCGTAGCCGAACTCGGCGGCGTGGTCCAGCATCTGGCGCATGCTAATGAGTGCCATTGTGTATCTCTCTCCCGACAAGCGTCGTTTGTTTCATGCAAGCCTGCCGCAGGGGCGGTTGCTGTTCAAGTAGTGTGGGCCATCTACACGGCCCGGCCAGTCACGGTGCCTTGCAGCCCCGCCCAATCAGATCGTTGGTCGCCACCCAATACACCAGGCCTTCGTCACCTTTGGTGTGGAAGGCCAGCATGCCATCGCTGTACAGCGCGCCGGAGGCACCCGGCTCGGCCTTGAGCCGATGGACTTGGTCGCCGCCGCCGAGACGGACATCGACTGTGTCCTGCTGCGCGTCGGCGAAGCGCCACAGCACTTCGGCCTGGCTGTCGCAGACCCAGCGGGTCCAGTTGTCCGCCGGGGCCGTTTGGGCCGGCTGCAGCAGCGAGCAGCCTGCCAGGATCGCCAAGGCCAGTGCGGCCAGAAGCACTTTCATCAAACTACTCCGCTGGGGGCTGCGCCGCAGCCCCGGTATTCAAGACCACGAAACCCTTGCCAGGTTGCCAACCACCCGATCAAGGGCAGCCCGGGGCCTTGCGCTGGTGTTCGTCGTCGTACTTTTCCAGGCCGTCCGGACCCAAGCGCTTGTTGATCACCGGTGCCGTCTCCGCCTGCCACTGGGACTGGTAGCAACCACCCTTGGGCGGCTGCGCCGGATCGGCCTCGCTGCCCTTGTTGCTGGAACAGGCGCTCAGCAACAAGGCCACGATCATCACAGGCAATTGCTTGACCATCAGGTCGCTCCCTTTGCCAGGCGCCTTCACGCTCAGGCCTTGGCCCGCTCTTCCAGGATTGCCACGGCAGGCAGGACCTTGCCCTCGACGAACTCGAGGAACGCGCCGCCACCGGTGGAAATGTAGGAGATATCGGCACCCACGCCATACTTGTCGATGGCCGCCAGGGTGTCACCGCCACCGGCGATGGAGAACGCGGCGCTGTCGGCGATGGCCTTGGCCAGGACCTGGGTGCCGTTGCCGAACTGGTCGAACTCGAACACACCGACCGGACCGTTCCAAAGGATAGTCTTCGAGGTCTTGAGCAATTCGGCGAACTGCTCGGCGGTCTTCGGACCGATGTCCAGGATCATGTCGTCGGCAGCCACATCGGCGATCGCCTTGACGGTGGCTTCGGCGCTCTCGGCGAATTCCTTGGCGACCACCACGTCCACTGGCAGCGGTACGCTGACCTTGGCGGCGATGGCCTTGGCGGTCTCGACCAGGTCAGGCTCGTACAGCGACTTGCCGACCGGGTGACCGGCGGCGGCAAGGAAGGTGTTGGCAATGCCGCCACCGACGATCAGCTGGTCGCAGACCGCGCTCAGGCTGTTCAGCACGTCCAGCTTGGTCGACACCTTGGAACCGGCGACGATGGCAGCCATCGGCTTGGCCGGAGCTTTCAGGGCCTTGCCCAGGGCATCCAGCTCGGCGGCCAGCAGGGGGCCTGCGGCGGCGACCTTGGCGAACTTGGCGACGCCATGGGTGGAACCCTCGGCGCGGTGGGCGGTACCGAAGGCGTCCATCACGAACACGTCGCACAGGGCGGCGTATTTCTGCGCCAGCTCGTCGGCGTTCTTCTTCTCGCCCTTGTTGAAGCGCACGTTTTCGAACAGCACCAGGTCACCGGCCTGCACCTGAACGCCGTCGAGGTAATCGGCGACCAGCGGCACGTCGCGGCCCAGGGCCTTGCTCAGGTAATCGGCAACCGGCTTGAGGCTGTTCTCGGCGGAGAACTCACCTTCGGTCGGGCGGCCCAGGTGCGAGCAGACCATCACCGCCGCGCCCTTCTCCAGGGCCAGCTTGATGGTCGGCAGCGCTGCCAGGATACGCGCGTCGCTGGCTACCACACCGTCCTTCACAGGGACGTTGAGGTCTTCGCGAATCAGTACGCGCTTACCTTGCAGGTCGAGGTCGGTCATCTTCAACACGGTCATGAATGCAGTCCTTCAGGGCTGTTTGCTGCGGGTTGGGTGTACGACGTGCAGATAGTGTTCGGCGACGTCGAGCATACGGTTGGCAAACCCCCATTCGTTGTCGAACCAGGCCAGCAGGTTCACCAGGCGAGGGCCTGAGACGCGGGTCTGGCTGGCATCGACGATGGCCGAATGCGGGTCATGGTTGAAATCACAGCTGGCGTGGGGCAGCTCGGTGTAGGCCAGCAAGCCTTTCAGCGGGCCATCCAGGGCAGCCTCGCGCAGCACCCGGTTGACTTCCTCGGCGCTGGTATCGCGGGAAGTCTGCAGGGTGATGTCCAGGCACGAGACGTTGACGGTCGGCACGCGTACCGCTTTGGCCTGGATTCGCCCGGCAAGTTCCGGCAGCAGGCGTTCGATACCCCGGGCCAGGCCGGTGGACACCGGAATCACCGACTGGAATGCCGAACGGGTGCGACGCAGGTCTTCGTGGTGGTAGGCGTCGATCACCGGCTGATCGTTCATCGCCGAGTGGATGGTGGTGATCTGCACGTATTCGATGCCAAAGGCTTGGTCCAGCACGCGCAGCAGCGGCACGCCGCAGTTGGTGGTGCAGGAGGCGTTGGACACCAGCAGTTCGCTACCGGTCAGGCAATCCTGGTTGACCCCATAGACCACCGTGGCGTCGATGTCCGCCTCGCTGGCCATGGGCTGGGAAAACAGCACCCGTGGCGCGCCGGCATCGAGAAAGCGCTGGCCGTCGGCACGGGTGTGGTAGGCGCCGGAGCATTCCAGCACCAAGTCAATGTCCAGGGCGGCCCAGTCGATGCCTTCCGGGGTAGCGCTGCGCAGCACTTTCACGCAGTCGCCGTTGATATGCAGACAGTCGCCGTCAACCTTCACCTCGCCGGGGAAACGCCCGTGGGTGGAGTCGAAGCGCGTCAGGTATTCCAGACTGGCCTGGTCGGCCAGGTCGTTCAGCGCGACGATCTCGAAACCGGCCTTCGCCCCCCGCTCGAACAGTGCGCGTAGGACACAGCGGCCGATGCGGCCGTAACCGTTGAGTGCAACTTTGTAGGGACGCGGGTGGGGCATTCGATGGCTCGCTAACGCATGATGGCTTTGGGGGCCGCGTTGCGGCCCATCGCGACGCAAGGCCGCTCCCACAGGGTACGGTGTACGCCATACCTTGTAGGAGCGGCCTTGTGTCGCGAAACGAGGGCAACGCCCTCGCCTCGCACAGTCTGAATCAGTCTTCCAGCAGCTCTTCGGCGGTGCCCAGGATGTTGTCCAGGGTGAAGCCGAATTCCTCGAACAGCGCGCTGGCCGGGGCCGACTCGCCGTAGGTGGTCATGCCGATCACGCGGCCTTCGAGGCCGACGTACTTGTACCAGAAGTCAGCGTGAGCGGCTTCGATGGCGATACGCGCGCCAACTTCCAGCGGCAGTACCGACTGCTTGTACGCGGCATCCTGGGCGTCGAACACGCTGGTGCTCGGCATCGACACGACACGGACCTTGCGGCCTTCAGCGGTCAGCTTGTCAAAGGCCTGAACGGCCAGGCCCACTTCGGAGCCGGTGGCGATCAGGATCAGCTCAGGCTCGCCGGCGCAGTCCTTGAGCACGTAACCGCCACGGGCGATATCGGCGATCTGCTGGGCGTCGCGGGTCTGATGCTGCAGGTTCTGGCGCGAGAAGATCAGCGCCGACGGGCCGTCCTTGCGCTCCAGGGCATGCTTCCAGGACACGGCGGATTCCACCGCGTCGGCCGGGCGCCAAGTGTCCAGGTTCGGCGTGCTGCGCAGGCTGGTCAGCTGTTCGATAGGCTGGTGGGTCGGGCCGTCTTCACCCAGGCCGATGGAGTCGTGGGTGTAGACGTGGATCACACGCTGCTTCATCAGTGCCGACATGCGCACGGCGTTGCGGGCGTACTCCATGAACATCAGGAAGGTGGCGCCGTAGGGCACCAGGCCGCCGTGCAGGGCGACGCCGTTCATGATGGCGGTCATGCCGAACTCGCGCACGCCGTAGAACACGTAGTTGCCGCTGGCATCGTTGGCTTCGACGCCCTTGCAGCCTTTCCACAGGGTCAGGTTGGAGCCGGCCAGGTCGGCGGAGCCACCGAGGAACTCGGGCAGCAGCGGGCCAAAGGCGTTCAGGGTGTTCTGGCTGGCCTTGCGACTGGCGATGGTCTCGCCCTTGGCGGCAACTTCGTTGATGTAGGCCTGGGCCTTCTCGGAGAAGTCGGCTGGCAGGTCGCCTGCGGCGCGGCGCTTGAACTCGGCGGCCAGCTCAGGGTAGGCCTTGGCGTAGGCGTCGAAACGCTGGTTCCACTCGGCCTCGACCTTGGCGCCGGCTTCCTTGGCATCCCACTCGGCGTAGATGTCGGCAGGGATTTCAAATGGGCCGTGGTTCCAGTTCAGTTCCTTGCGCGCCAGGGCGATTTCGTCGTTGCCCAGCGGTGCGCCGTGGCAGTCTTCCTTGCCCTGCTTGTTCGGCGAGCCGAAGCCGATGATGGTCTTGCAGCAGATCAGGGTCGGACGATCGCTCTTTCGCGCGGTCTCGATGGCGGTCTTGATCTCGTCGGCGTCGTGGCCGTTGACGTTGCGGATCACCAGCCAGTTGTAGGCCTCGAAGCGCGCCGGGGTGTTGTCGGTGAACCAGCCGTGGACTTCACCGTCGATGGAGATGCCGTTGTCGTCGTAGAAGGCGATCAGCTTGTTCAGACCCAGGGTGCCGGCCAGCGAGGCGACTTCATGGGAGATGCCTTCCATCATGCAGCCGTCGCCGAGGAACACGTAGGTGTTGTGGTCGACGATGTCGTGGCCTTCACGGTTGAATTGGGCGGCCAGCACTTTTTCCGCCAGGGCGAAGCCCACGGCGTTGGCGATGCCCTGGCCCAGCGGGCCGGTGGTGGTCTCGACGCCCGGGGTGTAGCCATACTCCGGGTGACCCGGGGTGCGGCTGTGCAGCTGGCGGAAGGCCTTGAGGTCGTCGATGTTGACGTCGTAGCCGGTCAGGTGCAGCAGCGAGTAGATCAGCATCGAGCCGTGGCCGTTGGACAGCACGAAGCGGTCACGGTCGGCGAAGCTTGGGTTGCTCGGGTTGTGCTTCAGGTAATCGCGCCAAAGCACTTCGGCGATATCCGCCATACCCATGGGGGCACCTGGGTGGCCGCTGTTGGCCTTTTGCACGGCATCCATGCTGAGGGCACGAATGGCGTTGGCACGTTCACGACGGCTGGGCATCGCTGAGTCTCCTGGGGCTTGAAATAAGTGGTGAAGCGAAAAAGGCGACCATTTTCGCCCACAGGGGGGGCCGGGGGCAATGACGTATGGTCGCAGTCGGGCTTTTTTCCTGTGATTGATTGGCAAAAGAGCAGAAAAGCGGGGTTGTGGGAGCGAGCCTGCCCCCGCGATGGCGTCAGCCCTGGCCCATCCCCCCGTCTGATCTGACGCCATCGCGGGGCACACCACTCCCACGAGGCATCCCTGGAAGCCACTGATCAGGCAATATCAAAACTTTTTGATATTGCTATTGCGACGACAGCATCCCCTGTCTAGACTCCCGCCCCATGAACTTCAATGCGCCCGTCACCCCACAACGCAGCGACGAACTGGCCGCCCTGTGCAAGGCCGGCGGCGACCCTCTGCGCCTGAACGTACTGCGCGCATTGGCCAACGACTCGTTCGGCGTGCTGGAATTGGCACAGATCTTCGACATCGGCCAGTCGGGCATGAGCCATCACCTGAAGGTGCTGGCCCAGGCCGAGCTGGTGGCGACCCGTCGCGAGGGTAACGCGATCTTCTACCGCCGTGCCCTGCCCGATAGCCAGCGGCTGGGCGGCCGCCTGCATGCGGCGCTGCTCGATGAAGTCGACAATTTCGCCCTGCCTCAAGCAGTGCAGGCCCGCATCGCCCAGGTACAGCAGCGTCGCGCCGCCACCAGCCAGGATTTTTTCCTGCGCGTGGAAGAGAAATTCCGCGCCCAGCAAGACCTCATCGCCGGCCTGCCGCAATACCGCGAGAGCCTGCTGGCACTGCTCGACAAGCTGAGCTTCGAGGATGGCGCCAGCGCCCTTGAGGTCGGCCCCGGCGACGGCGGTTTCCTACCCGACCTGGCCAGGCGCTTCGAGCAGGTCACGGCCATGGACAACAGCCCGACCATGCTAGAGCTGGCCCGCCAGGTATGCGAGCGCCACGCACTGAACAACGTCAACCTGCAGTTGGCCGATGCACTGGGTGCAACGGATGTGGAAGCTGACTGCGTTGTGCTGAACATGGTCCTGCACCATTTCAGCGACCCGGCCCAGGCCCTGCGCCTGCTGGCCAGACGGGTGAAAGCGGGCGGAAGCCTGCTGGTCACCGAGCTGTGCAGCCATGACCAGGGGTGGGCCCGCGAAGCCTGCGGCGACCTGTGGCTTGGCTTCGAGCAGGACGACCTGGCCCGTTGGGCCAACGCGGCAGGGCTGGCCCCAGGGGACAGCCTCTACGTGGGCTTGCGTAACGGTTTCCAGATCCAGGTCCGGCATTTCCAGCGGGCCACTGGCGACATTCAACATCGGTAAATTTCAGGAACCCATCGAGATGAGCGAATACTCCCTTTTCACCTCCGAGTCCGTGTCCGAAGGGCATCCGGACAAGATTGCCGACCAGATCTCCGACGCGGTGTTGGACGCCATCATCGCCCAGGACAAATACGCCCGCGTGGCCTGCGAGACCCTGGTCAAGACCGGTGTCGCGATCATCGCCGGTGAAGTCACCACCTCGGCCTGGGTCGACCTGGAAGACCTGGTGCGCAAGGTCATCATCGACATCGGCTACAACAGCTCCGACGTCGGCTTCGACGGCGCCACCTGCGCCGTGATGAACATCATCGGCAAACAGTCGGTGGATATCGCCCAGGGCGTCGACCGCTCCAAGCCGGAAGACCAGGGCGCCGGCGACCAGGGCCTGATGTTCGGCTACGCCAGCAACGAGACCGAAGTGCTGATGCCTGCGCCGATCTGCTTCTCGCACCGCCTGGTCGAGCGCCAGGCCGAAGCGCGCAAGTCCGGCCTGCTGCCTTGGCTGCGCCCGGATGCCAAGTCGCAGGTCACCTGCCGTTATGAAAACGGCAAGGTAGTGGGCATCGATGCCGTCGTCCTGTCGACCCAGCACAACCCTGAGGTGTCACAGAAAGACCTGCAGGAAGCGGTGATGGAATTGATCGTCAAGCACACCCTGCCGGCCGAGCTGCTGCACAAGGGCACGCAGTACCATATCAACCCGACCGGCAACTTCATCATCGGTGGCCCGGTGGGCGACTGCGGCCTGACCGGCCGCAAGATCATCGTAGACTCCTACGGCGGCATGGCCCGCCACGGTGGCGGCGCGTTCTCCGGCAAGGACCCGTCCAAGGTCGACCGCTCTGCAGCCTATGCCGGCCGCTACGTGGCCAAGAACATCGTCGCCGCCGGTCTGGCCGAGCGCTGCGAGATCCAGGTGTCCTACGCCATCGGCGTGGCCCAGCCGACCTCCATCTCGATCAACACCTTCGGCACCGGCAAGGTTTCCGACGACAAGATCATCCAACTGGTGCGCGAGTGCTTCGACCTGCGTCCTTACGCCATCACCACCATGCTCGACCTGCTGCACCCGATGTACCAGGAGACCGCGGCCTACGGCCACTTCGGCCGTACTCCGCAGCAGAAGACCGTCGGCGACGACACCTTCACCACCTTCACCTGGGAGCGCACCGACCGCGCCGCCGCCCTGCGCGACGCAGCTGGCCTGTAAACCTCCTACAGCAGTAACGGAAAGCCCCTGCCGAGTGATCGACAGGGGCTTTTTCGTGACATATCGGCTGACAAATCCCCGCCGCTGCCCACACCGTCACCCGCCTAGGCTAAGGACACTTTCCCGCCTTGCAAGGATGCCGGCCATGCCATTGCTGCTGATCTTCATTGCACTGCTGTTGCACCACCCCGTCGCCCAGGCAAGCACCTGCCCGGCCTGGGACACGGCGCAGGCCGAGGCCGAGGTCGCCCAGCTGCGTGCCACCCTCGCCCACTGGGACGAGCAGTATCACCGCCAAGGCGTCGCCCTGGTGGCCGATGAGCTCTACGATCAAAGCCGCCAGCACCTGCTGGAGCTTCAAGCCTGCTTTGGCCTCTCCCACAGCGACTCCCCGCTGGCCAGCGCACGCGGCACAGCCCCCCACCCGATACCTCACACCGGCGTCGGCAAGCTCGCCGACGAGCAGGCCGTAGCCCGATGGCTGCAGGGCAAACGCAATGTCTGGATGCAGCCGAAGGTCGATGGCGTCGCGGTCTCGCTGATCTACCGCCAAGGCCAGCTGACAGGCCTGCTCAGCCGTGGCGATGGAATACTGGGGCACGATTGGAGCCGGCACATCCCCTTGCTGAGCGGCATCGTGCAGCAACTTTCCCAACCGCTGGACGCGGTGTTCCAAGGCGAGCTGTACTGGCGCCTGAACAACCATGTGCAGGCCGAGGCAGGCAGCGCCAATGCCCGCGGCACCGTCGCCGGGATGCTGGCACGCACGCGGATGAGCGAAGAGCAGGGCGCAAGCATCGGACTGTTCGTCTGGGACTGGCCACACGGCCCGGATAACCAGGCCGAGCGCCTCGCACGCCTGGCAGCACTGGGCTTCACCGACAGCCAGCGGCTGAGCGTGGCCATCGATGGCTTTGCCGAAGCCGCGCGCTGGCGCCAGCACTGGTACCACTCGCCCCTGCCCTTCGCCACCGACGGCGTGATCCTGCGCCAGGACAGTCGCCCGGCGGCGCAGCGCTGGCGCGCCCAGGCGCCCTATTGGATCGCTGCCTGGAAATACCCCTTCACCCAGGCCCTGGCGCAGGTCAGGGATGTGCAGTTTCGAATCGGCCGGACCGGGCGCATCACACCCTTGCTGATATTGCAGCCAGTGACCCTGGACGACCGCCGGATAAACCAGCTCAGCCTCGGCTCGCTGGCGCGCTGGAAGGAGCTGGATATCCGCCCAGGTGACCAGATAGCGGTCAGCCTGGCCGGCATGACTATCCCACGCTTGCATAGCGTGGTGCATCGTGCCGCTCGACGCCCCATCGTGCAGGCTCCGGATCCGGCGACCTACGACGCCTTCAGCTGCTGGCAGGCAGTCGAGGGATGCCAGCAGCAGTTCATCGCCCGCCTTGCCTGGTTGAGCGGCAAGCAGGGCCTCGACCTGCCTGGCATGGGGGCCGAAACCTGGAAACGCCTTGTCGAAAGTGGCCACATCGTGCAGTTGACCGATTGGCTGAGCCTCGATCAGAAGCAGCTGCTCGAGGTACCCGGGATCGCCGAGGCACGAGCCAGGCAATTGCATGCGGCTTTCGCCCAGGCCCGCCAACAGCCCTTCCAGCGTTGGCTGCGGGGCCTCGGCATACCCGCGCCGTCCAGCCTGCAACTGGGCCCCGACTGGCCCACACTGGCCTCCAGAAACATCGAGCAATGGCTTGCCGAACCTGGCGTCGGGCCCGGTCGTGCCGAGCAACTGCAGGCTTTTTTCGCCCACGAGCAGGTCCAGGGACTTGTCGGAAACCTGCGCAACCATGCAATCGAGGGTTTCTAATTTGCGCGGATCAGGGCAGCATTTCGCTTTCCGCTGCCCTGCCCGATATGGAGCCCCCGATGAAACTGCTTTCGTCCCTCGCCCTGTCCACCCTGCTCGGCTTCGCCGCCAGCCCGCTGCTGGCTGCCCAAGAGCAGCCGGGCCTGACCGGCTGCGCAGCCAAGCGCCAGGCCATCAGCGAACAGATCGAACAAGCCCGCGCCCATGGCAACAGCGACCAGCAAGCAGGCCTGGCAAAGGCCTTGGACGAAGTCACCGAGCACTGTACCGATGCCGGTCTGCGCAAGGAACGCGAGCAGAAGGTGCTCGACGCCCGCCACGAAGTGAACCAGCGCACCAAGGACCTGGACAAGGCCATGAAGAAGGGCGACGCGGAGAAGATCAACAAGCGCAAGGACAAACTGGCCGAGGCGAAGAAGGAGCTGCAGGAGGCCGTGGACGAGCTCGAACGCTAACCGGATAGCTTCCCACAAGAGCCCCTTGGCTCAGTGATTGCGAAACTCGCTATGACAGGCCTTGCACGCCGCCTCGACCTTGTCCATCGGCGCCTTCACCTGGGCTGCGTCCAGTGGCTGGGTACGGGTCACCGCGACCAGCTCGCCAGTGACGCCCTCCAGTTGCCGGGCCAGGTCCTGAAATCGCGCCTGGCGCTCCCAGACCGCGGCCCGCGCGCTGCTATCACCCGCGTCGCGCGCCTGTGGGAAGTGCTGCCACGGTGCATGGGCCAGGCTGTCCAGCTTCGCCGCGCCATCGGCGAACTTCACGCCGTCGAAGGGCAAGCGCCCGCGCAGCATGCCGCCCATGTCTTCGCTGGTCTTGAGCATCTGCTTGAAGATCGCCTTGCGCTGGCCCAACGGCGAGTTGGGATCGACGCCGTCACAGGCGCTCAGGGCAAGGGCGGCGAGCAGTACTACGGTCAATCGCTTGAACATCACGGTCTCTTCGGCCAGGAAAACGGGCGGCCAGTATCGCCGCCCCGGGGGCAAAGACCAATAGCCACACAGAAAACAGGGGTGAATCTTCATGCTTTTCCCCACACAGGATCGACAACATGAAATCTGCATTGCGCCATTTCGCTTGGGCACTGCCCGCCCTGGCGCTCCTGGCCGGCTGCAACGGCGGTGAAAGCGCCAAGCCCGAACCCCACGCCATCGCCACCTACGTACCAGCTACTTTCAAGGATCTGCCCCAGGTCAGCGACGACGACCTGTTGGCCGGCTTCTACGCCTGGCGCAATGGCTGCGAGAAGCTAAGGCGCGACCCGGTGTGGGCCGCCACCTGCGAAGCAGCCGGCTCGGCAACGGCGAATGCCGCCCAGGTGCGCACCTTCCTCGAACAGAATCTGCAGGTCTATGCCCTGCGTTCGGCGCAGAACAGCGCCAACGGCCTGATCACCGGCTACTACGAGCCGGTCTACCCCGGCAGCCTGGCCCGCACCGACAGCGCGCATGTACCGGTGTATGGGGTGCCCGAGGACATGATCGTGGTCGACCTGGCCAGCGTGTACCCCGAGCTCAAGGGCAAACGCCTGCGCGGGCGCCTTGACGGACGGGTGCTCAAACCCTACGACACCGCCGAGGTGATCAACCGCGACGGCGCCAAGGCGCCGGTGCTGGCCTGGCTGACCGACCCGATGGACCTGCAATTCCTGCAGATTCAAGGCTCGGGCCGTATCCAGCTGGAGAACGGCCGCCAGTTGCGCCTGGGCTACGCCGACCAGAACGGCCACCCGTACCGCCCGATCGGACGCTGGCTGGTGGAACAGGGACAGCTGCCGAAAGAGGAGGTGACCATGGGCAGCATCCACGCCTGGGCCCAGGCCAACCCGCAGCGCGTGCCCGAGCTGCTGGCCAGCAACCCGAGCTACGTGTTCTTCAGTACCCGCCCGGACAGCAACGAGGGGCCGCGCGGCTCGCTCAACGTGCCGCTGACCGCAGGCTACAGCGTCGCGATCGACCGCAAGGTAATCCCCTTGGGCAGCCTGCTGTGGCTCTCCACCACCCGCCCGGACGGCAGCCCGGTGGTGCGTCCGGTCGGCGCCCAGGACACCGGCGGCGCCATCACCGGCGAAGTGCGCGCGGACCTGTTCTGGGGCACCGGCCACGAGGCCGGCGAGTTGGCGGGGAACATGAAGCAGCAGGGACAGATCTGGATGCTGTGGCCCAAAGGTCAGCCTTTGCCTGAAGTGCCGAAAGTACCCTGACAGACGCTATCGCGGGGCAAGCCCGCTCCCACGATGATTGCGTGGGAGCGGGCTTGCCCCGCGATCCATTCAGATCGATACGACGAAGAACGACACAATCAGCGCCATCCCAACGAACCACACCAGCGAACGCAGCACCGCCCAGTCCGCCAGGTAGCAGATGATGTAGAGCAGCCGGCTGGTGATGTACACCACCCCCAGCACATCCTGGGTCACCTGCTCGGCATTGCCGACGATATCGGCCACAAGAACCGCCGCGGCAAACGCGGGAAACGCCTCATAGCCGTTCAGCTGGGCAGCATGGGCGCGTCGAGGCAACCCTTCCAGCTTGTCCAGGAACGCACGCGGGTCGTGATTGGCGCGCAGGCCAAAATACCCGCTGCTGAGCTTGGCGATCAATGCGCACAGCGGCGGCAGGAACAGCGCGACGAGAATGCACCACAGGGCAACGGTCATCTACAGGACTCCTTGTTCACAGAGGATCGGTTCACAGCTTCATCACCAGCATGCCGGCCAGGACCAGCCCGCAAGCTAGGAGTCTCGGCCCGCCAAAAGGTTCTTTGAGGTAACGCATGCCCAGCAACACCACGAGGATCACGCTCAGCTCGCGCAGCGCCGCCGCCTCCGCCACCGATCCCAGGTGCATGGCCCACAGCACCAGGGCGTAGCTCAGCAGCACGCACCCCCCCACCGTCAGCCCGAGACGCCACTGAGTGCGCCAAAACATGGCGAACGGTGCCCGCCGCGCCACCCCGGCCAGCAACGGGAACGGCCAGGCGCTGAGCAGGGTCAGCCACACCAGGTAATCCCAGGGCTTGCCCCACAGGCGCACGGCCTGGCCGTCGAACCAGGTGTAGCAGCCGATGCACAGGCCGATCAGGGCCACCACCGGCAGCATCGACCAGGGCAGGCGATCACCGCCACCACCCTGCCACAACAGGCAGGCCATGCCGCAGGGGATCAGCAGGATGCCGATGATCTGCTGCTGGCTGAGCGACTCGCCGGCAAAAGCCAGGGTCAGTCCGAGCACGACCAACGGCGACAAACCACGCATCAACGGATAGACCAGCCCCAGGTCACCGACGCGATAGGCTTTGATCAGCAGGTAGCGGTAGAGCTGCTCGGCCAGCGCCGATGCCAGCAGCCAGGGCCAGATGCCCGCCGGGGGAAAATCGACGAACGCCACCGCCAGAATGGCGAAGACCAGTGCGACCAGGTCCATGCTGGCGATCACCAGAAGGCGTTCGCCGCTGAATTTGATGAGGGTGTTCCAGGTCGCGTGGAGCAGGGCTGCGACCAGTACCAGGGAGGTTGCCAGCACGCGGGGCTCCTTGCGCAATGACCAGGCGGCTGCACGCACTATAACGCTTGCTCCCATAAAGAATCTGCAATCCGTTCTGAGGAACGAATTTGGTATTTCCGGTCATAAGGTGTGTCCCGAGCCCCGCGCCAGATCATCCAAGAACTGCCCGAGTTACTCGGGAAACGACTTGGAAGCCACTGTTACAGGATTCGGGATGCTTGAATTAGTTGCCGCGTTTATCTGCCTCACCACCCTCCTCACCTATGTGAACTACCGCTTCATCGGCCTACCGCCGGCCATCGGCGTGATGGTCACCGCATTGCTGTTCTCCCTGATACTGCAGGGCCTGAGCCTGATCGGCTTCCCCGGCCTGGAAGAGCGCGTCGAAGGCCTGATGAACCAGATCGACTTCAATGACCTGTTGATGCACTGGATGCTGTCGTTCCTGCTGTTCGCCGGCGCCCTGCACGTCAACCTCGCTGACCTGCGCAGCTACCGCTGGCCGATCGGCCTGTTGGCCACTATCGGGGTGCTGATCGCCACCGTGGTGATCGGCTACCTGGCGCACTGGGTGTTCGCCCTGTTCGGCTGGAACGTGCCGCTGATCTACTGCCTGCTGTTCGGCGCGCTGATCTCGCCAACCGACCCGATCGCCGTGCTCGGCGCGCTGCGCACCGCCAACGCCTCGAAACCGCTGAAGACCACCATCGTAGGTGAGTCGCTGTTCAACGACGGCACCGCGGTGGTGGTGTTCACCGTGCTGCTGGGCATCATCCAGCTGGGCGAGACCCCGAGCGTGTCTGACACGGCCCTGCTGTTCGCCCGCGAAGCCATCGGTGGAGTGGTGTTCGGCGGGCTGATCGGCTACGCCACCTACCGCATGATCAAGAGCGTCGAGCAGTACCAGGTCGAGGTCATGCTGACCCTGGCGCTGGTGATCGGTGGCTCGGCCATGTGCTACGAGCTGCATGTGTCGGCGCCGATCGCCATGGTGGTGGCCGGCCTGATTATCGGCAACCTGGGGCGCAACCTGGCGATGAACGACATGACACGTCGCTACATGGACGGATTCTGGGAACTGATCGACGACATGCTCAACGCCCTGCTGTTCGCCCTGATCGGCCTGGAGCTGTTGCTGCTGCCCTTCAACTGGCTGCACCTGGCGGCCGGTGGCGTGCTGGCGCTGGCGGTGCTGGCCTCGCGCCTGCTGACCGTGGCGCCAGCCATCGTGTTGCTGCGCCGCTGGCGGACCGTGCCGCAGGGCACCATCCGCGTGCTGACCTGGGGCGGCCTGCGTGGTGGCGTGTCGGTGGCCCTGGCGCTGTCCCTGCCACAGGGCGATGAACGTGACCTGCTGCTGTCGATCACCTACATCGTGGTGCTGTCGTCGATCCTGGTGCAGGGGCTGACGGTCGGCAAGGTGGTGCGCAAGGTCAGCACACAAACCGAGTAATAGCGAGTGAGCGGCGGTGCGCCGCTCCCACGAACGCTCCAGCGCTTATTCGACCGCGCTGTCCGGGAACTGATCCTGGATGTACTTGATCTCGGTACGCCCGTGCGGCGCCGGCAGCCCGTCCTCGCCGAGGTTGACGAAGACCATCTTGTCGACTGTGAGGATGGCCCTGCGAGTGATCTTGTTGCGCACTTCGCACTTGAGGGTGATCGAAGTGCGGCCGAACTCGGTGGCGGTAATGCCCAGCTCGATGATGTCGCCCTGGCGCGAGGCGCTGACGAAGTTGATCTCGGAAATGTACTTGGTCACCACGCGCTGGTTGCCCAGCTGGACAATGGCGTAGATCGCCGCCTCCTCGTCGATCCAGCGCAGCAGGCTGCCGCCGAACAGGGTGCCGTTGGGGTTGAGGTCTTCGGGTTTTACCCATTTGCGGGTGTGAAAGTTCATCTGTACTCCTGACCTGCCTGGCTCACATGGGCTAATGATGGCAGACCGCTCGGCCACCCTCCATTGAACATCGACTATCGTCTCGATTAATCGACAGAAAGTCTTGGGTGTGTCACACGCCCGCGGCTATAATCCCTGCCGTTTCACATGGTCTCCCGCAGTGGTGGCCATCCCGCCACCCGACCGAGGGGCGCTGCAGCAGGCTCGGCCTGTCAGGCTCGGTTGGGGCGTTGTCCGCGCAAGCGGACGCTTAACGCACAACGGCGCCCATTCGCACACTACGAATGGAGGCTCTCAATGAGCGCTGTAAACACGCCTGCTGATTTTTCCGACTTCAAGGTCGCCGACATCTCCCTGGCCGACTGGGGCCGCAAGGAAGTCATCATCGCCGAATCGGAAATGCCGGCACTGATGGGCCTGCGCCGCAAGTACCAAGCCGAGCAACCGCTCAAGGGCGCGAAGATCATCGGCTGCATCCACATGACCATCCAGACCGCCGTGCTGATCGAGACCCTGGTCGCCCTGGGCGCTGAAGTACGCTGGTCGTCGTGCAACATCTTCTCCACCCAGGACCAGGCCGCCGCCGCCATCGCCGCCGCCGGCATCCCGGTGTTCGCCTGGAAAGGTGAAACCGAGCAAGAGTACGAGTGGTGCATCGAGCAGACCATCCTGAAAGACGGCCAGCCATGGGACGCCAACATGGTCCTGGACGACGGCGGTGACCTGACCGAAATCCTGCACAAGAAATACCCGGCCATGCTGGACAAGATCCACGGCGTGACGGAAGAGACCACCACCGGCGTGCACCGCCTGCTCGACATGCTGGCCAAGGGCGAGCTGAAAGTCCCGGCGATCAACGTCAACGACTCGGTCACCAAGAGCAAGAACGACAACAAGTACGGCTGCCGTCACAGCCTGAACGACGCCATCAAACGCGGTACCGACCACCTGCTGTCGGGCAAGCAGGCCCTGGTGATCGGCTACGGCGACGTGGGCAAGGGTTCGGCCCAGTCCCTGCGCCAGGAAGGCATGATCGTCAAGGTCACCGAAGTCGACCCGATCTGCGCCATGCAGGCCTGCATGGACGGCTTCGAAGTGGTCTCGCCGTTCAAGGACGGTATCAACACCGGTACCGAAGCCGGCATCAACAAAGACCTGCTGGGCCGCATCGACCTGATCGTCACCACCACCGGTAACGTCAACGTCTGCGACGCCAACATGCTCAAGGCCCTGAAGAAGCGTGCCGTGGTCTGCAACATCGGCCACTTCGACAACGAGATCGACACCGCCTTCATGCGCAAGAACTGGGCGTGGGAAGAGGTCAAGCCGCAGGTGCACAAGATCCACCGCACCGGCGCTGGCGTATTCGACCCGCAGAACGACGACTACCTGATCCTGCTGGCCGAAGGACGCCTGGTGAACCTGGGCAACGCCACCGGCCACCCAAGCCGCATCATGGATGGCTCGTTCGCCAACCAGGTGCTGGCGCAGATCTTCCTGTTCGAGCAGAAGTTCGCCGAACTGCCAGCCGCCAAGAAGGCCGAGCGCCTGACCGTGGAAGTGCTGCCGAAGAAGCTGGACGAAGAAGTGGCCCTGGAAATGGTCCGCGGCTTCGGCGGCGTGGTCACCCAGCTGACCCCACAGCAGGCCGAGTACATCGGTGTGACCGTCGAAGGTCCGTTCAAGCCGGACGCCTACCGCTACTAAGCAGCGGCGCCAGCGCCGGGCTATCGCCCTGGCGCTGGCTGGCAACGCGTCGTACCGATGTCCGAGCCAGGCCGGCCCCAACCGTCCTGGCTTTTATTTGCAGGTAGCCGCCCCGGGCGCGCCACCGAAGGAACGAGAGATGTCACAAGAACGCCGCTACAGTTTCGAGTTCTTCCCAACCAAGACCGACGCCGGCCACGAGAAGCTGATGGGCGTCGCCCGCCAGTTGGCCAGCTACAACCCGGACTTCTTCTCCTGCACCTACGGTGCCGGTGGCTCGACCCGCGACCGCACGCTGAACACCGTGCTGCAGCTGGAAAGCGAAGTGAAGGTCCCCGCCGCCCCGCACCTGTCCTGCGTAGGTGACAGCAAGGACGACCTGCGCGCGCTGCTCGCCGAGTACCAGACCGCCGGCATCAGGCGCATTGTCGCCCTGCGCGGCGACCTGCCATCCGGCATGGGCATGGCCAGTGGCGAGCTGCGCTACGCCAGCGACCTGGTCGAGTTCATTCGCCAGGAAAGCGGCGACCACTTCCACCTGGAAGTGGCCGCGTATCCGGAGATGCACCCACAGGCGCGTAACTTCGAGGCAGACCTTGCCAACTTCGTGCACAAGGTCAAGGCCGGCGCCGACAGCGCCATCACCCAGTACTTCTTCAACGCCGACAGCTACTTCTACTTCGTCGAGCGCGCACAGAAGCTGGGCGTGGACATCCCGGTGGTGCCCGGCATCATGCCAATCACCAACTACAGCAAGCTGGCACGCTTCTCCGACGCTTGCGGCGCCGAGATCCCGCGCTGGATCCGCAAGCAGCTGGAAGCCTATGCCGACGACACCGCCAGCATCCAGGCCTTCGGCGAGGAAGTGATCACCCGCATGTGCGAACAACTGCTGCAAGGCGGCGCACCGGGCTTGCACTTCTACACCCTCAACCAGGCCGAGCCGAGCCTGGCGATCTGGAACAACCTGAAGCTGCCACGCTGATGGTCGTGGGCAAGGCTTTGGCGCAGGTCAAAGCCTTGTTCATTCGCGCTTGTGCCGCAGGCCACCGCGACCGGTGTTCACTGGCCTTGTCCGGGTTCGCAGCGTACTCTCCCGCCATGCGCACGCTCATCCTCCCTCTCCTGCTGTTGCTGCTCGCCGGCCTGAGCCCGTTGGCCCACGCCGAACGCCTGCGCATCGTCAGCGACGACTGGGCGCCCTACCTCTACCAGGAAAACGGTCAGCCCAAAGGCATCGACTACGAGGTTACCGAAGAGGTATTCAAGCGCCTGGGCGTCGAGGTGCAATGGCAGTTCCTGCCCTGGCGGCGCTGCCTGGCCATGGTCGAGCAAGGCCAGGCGGACGCGGTAATGGACATTTTCCGCGTCGACTCGCGCCAGGGTTACCTGGTCTACCCGGACGAACCCATGTCAGAGGTCGAGTTCGTCCTTTACCAGGCCCGCTCGCGCCCCCATCCGGTCAAACGCCTAGAAGACCTGGCCGGGCTGACCGTGGGCACCTCGCCGGGCTACGTCTACGACGGCGCCTTCGCTGAATCGCCGCTGTTCCGCCGGGAACCGGCGCCCAGCCACCAAGCCAACTTTGGCAAGCTGGCGCTCGGGCGCATAGACCTGCTGGTGACCGACCGCAAGGTGGGTCGCTATGTCAGCCGCCAGCTTGGCCTGGAGCAGACCGTCGAGGCGCTGCCCCTGGTGATCAGCCGCCGCCTGCAGTACCTGGGGCTGGCCCGCAAGCCAGGGCGCGAGCATCTGGCACAGGCGTTCAGCGAAGAACTGCGACGCTTCAAGCAGGAGCCGGCCTATGCGGCGATCAACGCCCGCTACCTGGGCAATCAGGACTTTCCTTTCGCCGTTGAGCAGCAGGAACGCAGCACACCCTGATTGCTCTGTTATACTCGAGCCTTCCCGCCAGGCTCACGCCCGGACGCTCGGCCTCGCAACAGGCATCTCGCCCCGCAGCAGCGCACCTTGCGCGCCGCCTGCTGGCATCCAGGATGCGCCGTGAACGCCCAGCTGGACCGGACGCGATCGCATCCTTCCGATGCCCGTCGCGCCAGGCAGTACACCCCATCGGGCCCAGCCCCCACGAGAACAGGATTGCCCATGTCCTTTGCTTCCCTCGGTCTCTCCGAGGCTCTTGTCCGCGCTATCGAGGCAGCGGGCTACACCCAGCCCACTCCGGTGCAACAGCGGGCCATTCCCGCCGTGTTGCAAGGTCGCGACCTGATGGTCGCCGCCCAGACAGGTACTGGTAAAACCGGCGGCTTCGCGCTCCCCATCCTCGAGCGCCTGTTCCCGGGTGGCCACCCCGACAAATCGCAACGCCACGGCCCGCGCCAACCGCGCGTGCTGGTGCTGACCCCGACCCGCGAGCTGGCTGCCCAGGTGCATGACAGCTTCAAGGTCTATGCCCGCGACCTGAACTTCATCAGCGCCTGCATCTTCGGCGGCGTCGGCATGAACCCGCAGGTCCAGGCCATGGCCAAGGGCGTCGACGTCCTGGTCGCCTGCCCGGGCCGCCTGCTCGACCTGGCCGGCCAGGGCAGCGTCGACCTCTCGCGGGTCGAGATCCTGGTGCTGGACGAAGCCGACCGCATGCTCGACATGGGCTTCATCCACGACGTCAAGAAAGTGCTGGCGCGCCTGCCGGCCAAGCGCCAGAACCTGCTGTTCTCGGCGACCTTCTCCAAGGACATCACCGACCTCGCCGACAAGCTGCTGCACAACCCCGAGCGCATCGAGGTCACGCCGCCAAACACCACCGTCGAGCGTATCGAGCAGCGTGTCTACCGCCTGCCGGCCAGCCACAAGCGCGCCCTGCTGGCGCACCTGATCACCCTGGGTGCCTGGGAGCAGGTACTGGTGTTCACCCGTACCAAGCACGGCGCCAACCGCCTGGCCGAGTACCTCGAGAAGCACGGCCTGACTGCCGCGGCGATCCACGGCAACAAGAGCCAGAACGCCCGCACCAAGGCCCTGGCCGACTTCAAGGCCAACACCGTGCGCGTGCTGGTCGCCACCGACATCGCCGCCCGCGGCCTGGACATCGACCAGTTGCCCCACGTGGTCAACTTCGAGCTGCCCAACGTCGAGGAAGACTACGTTCACCGCATCGGCCGTACCGGCCGTGCCGGTCGCTCGGGCGAGGCCATCTCGATGGTCGCCCCAGACGAAGAGAAGCTGCTCAAGAGTATCGAGCGCGTCACCAAGCAGAAGATCCCGGACGGCGACCTGATGGGCTTCGACGCCTCCCAGGTCGAGGCCGAGAAGCCGGAAGTCCGCGAGCGCCAGCAGAACACTGGTCGCGGTGGCCGCAACCAGCAACCTCGCGGCGAAGGCGGCAAGGAAGGCAGTGGCGGACGCAAGGACAAGGGCAAGGACAAAGGCCGCAACAAACCTGCGGGCGAGAAGCAGGCCGACAAGGAAAAGACTGGCGACAAGCAGCAAGGCCAGCAGCAGCGCAAGCCGCGTGACAAGAAGCCACGCCAGCAGCAGGTCGCACAGGGCCAGAAGGCCATCCCCTCGGTCCCCGCCGATCGTGACCCGGAAGAGTTTCTGGACGACGATGTGGATAACTTCGGCAACCGCGCCGACTACGTCAGCCCTTACCAGAACGCCAAGAATCAAGGCCGCAACCGTCGCCCAGGTGGCAATGGCGGACAAGGCCAGGGCCAACGCAGTGGTGGTGGCCAGGCTCAAGGTCAAGGCCGTGGTAATGGCCAACAGCGCCAAGGCCAAGGCTCGGGTGAAAAACGCCCGCGCAACGGTGGTGGCAGCAATGGCGGCGCTCGTCGTGACAACAACGGTGGCCGTAACCGCCGTGACGAATCGGCTCGCCAGGAACCCGCCGTGCGCAACCCGCGCGAGTCTCAGAGCGCGCCGGTGATCATTCGCAAGGAATCCAAGCTAGACCGTTACCCGACGCCCGAGCAACTGGACGACTTGCCGAGCCGCCCACGGGGTGAGCGTCCGGCGCTGCTGACTCGCAAGGGTTAAGAGCGCAATCGCGGGCCTGTCCCGTGCGGAACCCAAACAAAAACGCCGCCCAATGGGCGGCGTTTTTGTTTCCAGCGTAGCGAACTACTTCTGCTTCACACCTTCGACACTGATATCCAGGTCCAGGGTCTGGGAGGTCGGGCCTGGGCCTTTGATCCCGAAGTCGTTCAGGTTCAGCGTAGTGGTGGCGTTGAAGCCAGCGCGCTCGCCACCCCATGGGTCCTTGCCTTCACCGTTGAACACAGCCTTGAAGGTGACCGGCTTGGTCACGCCGTGCAAGGTCAGGTCGCCGGTGACGTCAGCGGTCTTCTCACCGGTCGACTTGACGCTGGTGGAGACGAACTTAGCCTGAGGGTACTTCTTCACATCAAGAAAGTCGGCGCTGGCAATGTGCTTGTCACGCTCGGCGTGGTTCGACCACAGGCTGGCGGTCTTCAGGTCGACGCTGATCTTGCTGGCCTCGGGCTTGGCGCTGTCCCAGGTGAAGTTGCCGTCGAAGTCCTTGAAGGTGCCGTGGATGAAGCTGTAGCCCAGGTGGCTGATCTTCCAGTCAACGAACGCGTGCTGGCCTTCCTTGTCGATCTTGTATTCGGCGGCCATGGCCTGGCCGGCGGAGATCAGGGCGGTACCGAGCGCCAGAGCGGCAAAAGTCTTTTTCAACATCCTTACTTCCTTCCTTTGCAATTGAGGTTGAGAGTCAAGCTTTGCGGCCCAGCATGCGAGTCAGGGTCGCGTCACGGTCGATGAAATGGTGCTTGAGTGCCGCCAGGGCATGCAGCACCGCGAAAATCACCAGGCCCCAGGCCAGCCAGAGATGGATCACCCCGGCGGTGTCGGCCTGGTCAGGCAGGTCGCTGATCAGCGCCGGCACCTCGAACAGGCCGAACACCGGAATGCCGACACCGTCGGCAGTGGAAATCAGGTAGCCGGCGACCATCACCGCGAACAGGCCCAGGTACAGCGCCAGGTGACCCAGCTTGGCGGCCAGGCGGGTGACCTTGCCATGGTTGGCCGGCGCCGGCGGTGGCGGGCTGATGAAACGCCAGAGCACACGCAGCAGCATGGCAGCCAGCAGTACCAGGCCGATGCTCTTGTGCAGGTCGGGGCCGGTCTTGCGCCATGGGTTGTAGTAGTCGAGGCCGACCATCCACAGGCCCAGGCCGAACAGGCCGAAGACCGCCAGCGCCACGCCCCAGTGCAGGACGATGCTGACCAGGCCATAGCGGGAAGATGAGTTGCGCAGTTGCATGTTGGCGTATTCCCCGTGAAAGCTGCGCACAAGACTAGCGCTTAACGCATCGAATAAAAGCGTAAAAAATTGCTTCGGATTATCTAAAAACCCGATATTTAGTCTGCAAGCTTCCTATTAAGGAAACATTAACGATAGTCGTTTGGATGTGCCGACGCCATCACGGGAGCCCGCGATGGCGTCAATAGCGAGATCAGCCGGCCTTGGCCTGGCCGTTGACCACCGGCTTCTTGGCCGGTTCCGACTTGGCGGTAGCCTTCTTCACCGGCGCCGGCTTGGTACCGGGCTTGTGTGCCTGCTTGGCCGCAGGCTTGGCTGGAGCAGGCTTGGTGGCGGCAGGTTTAACCGCTTCCTCCTTGGCCACAGGTGCCGGGGCGACCGGGGCCGGTGCAGGCGCCGGGGCGATCTCCTCGGCCTTGGCGATCGGCGCGGCCTTCGCCTCTGGCTTGTCAGCACCGCCGAACAGACGCGAGAAGAAGCCTGGATTGTCCTGCTTGGCCTCCTCGACCTTCACAGGCTCCGCCTTGGCCGGAGCCTTGTCGGAGCCGCCACCGAACAGGTTGGAGAAGAACCCGCCCTTATCCTTTGCCGCCACGGCACCCGCTGCTCCAGCGGCGGCTGCGGCGGCAACCGGTGCGGCCTTGGCCGGGTCGAAGGACTTGCCTGCCGCCAGGTCCTGGACCTGGCTCGCAGCGCGCTGGCCGCTGCGCAGGGCACCTTCGAGGGTACCAGGGTAGAGTGCGTCGGTATGCTCGCCGGCAAAGGCGATACGCTGGACCGGACGCTCCCACAGACGCCAGTACTTGCTGATTTGTCCTGGGCCGTAGGCCAGGTAAGCGCCTCCCATGCCGGCATCGGTGCTGTAACGACGTACTTCGTAGCCGGTGAAGGCGCCACGGGCCTGCGGGTAGAAGGCGTGCAGACGGATCAGCACCTGGTCGACCATCTGCTTGTCACCGAAGGCCTGCAGCAGACGAGCGTTGTCGCCGGACAGGTTGATCACCACGTTGGCGCCGCCCTTGAGCGCAGGTTCGATCCACAACATGCCCAGGCCGGTGTTGGAGAAGATCTCGCCGGACATGCGCGCACGGCTTTCCCACACCGGGTTCTTGAACTTGAGCATCAACTGGTCGCGCCAACCGTAGTTGGTGCCCTTCAGCGCGGCCAGGTGCTGGTTGTCCAGTCCCGGGGTCATCTGGATCTTGGCCAGGGCCCGCAGCGGCACGGCCATGACCAGATAATCGGCCTGGTAGCCCACGGCGCCGACCTTCACCGTCACCCCGTCCTTGTCCTGGACGATGGCGGTGACCGGCGAGCTGGTCTTGATGGTCTTGAGCTGCTTGACGAAGGCCTGGGCCAGCACCGGGCTGCCGCCCGGCAGGCGCGCGGCGCGCAGGTCGCGGTCGCTGACGTTGCGGTAGACGCGGCTCTGCTGGGCGAAGTACAGCAGCGACAAGCGCGACGGCTCGTCATAACGGCTACGGATCTGCTGGTTGACCAGCTGACGTGCGGTCGCCGGCAACTGCAGCTTGTCCAGCCAGGTGGAAACGTTCATCTGGTCGAGGGCGAACAGGGTGCTGTTAGCCGCCGGATTCAGCGGGTCCTCGATGGAGCGGGCCAGGTCGTCGAGGGTCTTCTCGTAGCGCTTGAGGGCCTCGGCAGTGGCCGGTTGCTTGGCCACCAGATCGGTTGCGCTGAAGTACTCGCCGTCGATCAGGTAGCCCGGGGTTCGCACGAATTCCGGCGCCGGCAACGTGCCGACCTTGAACCGCTCCAGATACTGGTTGAGCACCGGCTGGGTCTTGCTGTTGCCAATCCACTCGCTGGTGGCCAGCCCCGAACGCCCACCCATGCCAGATTTGGCTTCCAGCAGGGTGACCTGCCAGCCCTTGGCCTGCAATTCATAGGCCGCGGTCAGGCCTGCCAGGCCACCACCGACGACGATCGCCGTCTTGTCCTTGGCCAGCGCGGCACCGCTGGACACCCCGATCAATACCAACGCGCACAGGCGCACCCAAGCAGCAGCCATGATGGCGAACTCCGGTTAGAGAAGCGATAGAAGATACGGGGAGGAACGCCCCGGGAGAGATGCGTTAAGAATACGTCACCTCTGCCCACCCTGCCACCGCAGTGACATCAAGTGCTTTTTGCAACTGGTATTTTTGTCAGTAGCTGACTGTCGCAAGGGTAGGCAGTCTTGGTTAGCACACCCGAACCAGGCCGGAGAAACAACGGTGATCTACACGGAAGACTTTGCCAGGTGGCAGCCTTCAGCGCCGATGCCGGAAATCACCTGGCGCACGCCCTCGGGCCTGAACATCGTCTCCAATGGCATCGCCTACAGCTCGCGCTACAAGACCGACGAAGGACGTAGCGGCACGGAACTGATTGTCCTGGGCCAATCCGATGTCGAGATCATCTTCGGCCAGACGGTCGATTGCCTGCTGCTCGAGGTGGAGATCAGTACCCTAGGCAGCGCCGTCTCAACCGCCTACTGGCTGACCCTGCGCGACCATGACTACACCGAGTTCATGCCCGGTCCCGGCGCGCTCGGAACCTTCTGGCACGATGTGCCCGGCCCCTTGGAGCGCCTGGTCCTCTCCACCCTGCCGCTGTGCACCGTGCACGTGCGCCAACTGGAGTGGCGCCCGGCCTGGCGTCATTGAGCGGTTGTCCTGCCCCCCGGCATTGCTTAGGCTTACGCGGTCAAACCGAGCCGTAACGCCAGGAGAAGTGCCCATGGGCCTCAATGATCAGTGGATGCAACGCGACCTCAAGGTCCTGTGGCACCCCTGCACCCAGATGAAAGACCACGAGCAGCTGCCGCTGATTCCGATCCGCCGTGGCGAGGGCGTGTGGCTCGAGGACTTCGAGGGCAAGCGCTACCTGGACGCGGTCAGCTCCTGGTGGGTCAATGTGTTCGGCCATGCCAACCCGCGCATCAACCAGCGCATCAAGGACCAGGTCGACCAGCTCGAGCACGTGATCCTGGCCGGCTTCAGCCACCAGCCGGCGATTGAGCTGTCCGAGCGGTTGGTAGCCATGACGCCGTCTGGCCTGGAGCGGGTGTTCTACGCCGACAATGGTTCGTCGTGCATCGAAGTGGCGCTGAAGATGAGCTACCACTACTGGCAGAACATCGGCAAACCGCAGAAAAAGCGCTTCGTCACCCTGACCAACAGCTACCACGGCGAGACCATCGCGGCGATGTCGGTGGGCGACGTGCCGCTGTTCACCGAGACCTACAAGGCCCTGCTGCTGGACACCATCAAGGTGCCCAGCCCGGACTGCTACCTGCGCCCCGAAGGCATGGGCTGGGAGGAGCACTCACGGAACATGTTCGCGGCCATGGAGCAGACCTTGGCCGAACATCACGCCAGCATCGCCGCGGTGATCGTCGAGCCGCTGATCCAGGGCGCCGGCGGCATGCGCATGTACCACCCGGTGTACCTCAAGCTGCTGCGCGAGGCCTGCGACCGCTACGACGTGCACCTGATCCACGACGAGATCGCCGTGGGCTTCGGCCGCACCGGCACGATGTTCGCCTGCGAACAGGCCGGCATCCGCCCGGACTTCCTGTGCCTGTCCAAGGCCCTGACCGGCGGCTACCTGCCCCTGGCCGCCTGCCTGACCACCGACAAGGTGTACCAGGCCTTCTATGACGACTACCCGACCCTGCGCGCGTTCCTCCACTCGCACAGCTACACCGGCAACCCGCTGGCCTGCGCCGCGGCCCTGGCGACCCTGGACATCTTCGCGCAAGACAACGTGATCGAGGCCAACAAGGCCCTGTCGGCGCGCATGGCCAGCGCCACCGCGCACCTGGCCGACCACGCCCATGTCGCCGAGATTCGTCAGACCGGCATGGCCCTGGCCATCGAGATGGTCCGGGACAAGGCCGGCAAGACCGCCTACCCCTGGCAGGAGCGTCGCGGCCTGAAGGTCTTCGAGCATGCCCTGACACGTGGCGCGCTGTTGCGCCCGCTGGGCAGCGTGGTGTACTTCCTGCCGCCCTACGTGATCACCCCGGAGCAGATCGACTTCCTGGCCGAAGTGGCCAGCGAAGGGATCGACATCGCCACCCGTGATAGCGTCAGCGTGGCGGTGCCGGCCGACTTCCACCCCGATTTCCGCGATCCGGGCTAGGCCCCAACCCCTCCGTCCCCCTGTAGGAGCGGCCTTGCGTCGCGATAGGGCTGCGCAGCAGCCCCAGGCTTTCAGCTTCGCAGCAGAAATTTCCGGGGCCGCTTTGCGGCCCTATCGCGACGCAAGGCCGCTCCTACAGAGGACGATGCCCCCATTCAGATTCCGAGTAGAACCATGAGACTCTCCCGCTTCTTCATCGACGCCCCGCTTGGCCTTGGCGAACACGAGCTCCCCGAAGCCCAGGCCCACTACATCGGCCGTGTCCTGCGCATGGCCGCTGGCGACGCCGTGCAGCTGTTCGACGGCAGCGGCCAGGAATACCTTGGCCAACTGCTCGAGGTAGGCAAGAAAAGCGTGCGCGTCAGCCTCGACCAAGCCGTCCCCGGCCAGGCCGACTCGCCGCTGCGCATTCACCTCGGCCAGGGCCTGTCCCGCGGCGAGCGCATGGACTGGGCGATTCAAAAGGCCACCGAACTGGGCGTAAACGAAATCACCCCAATCGTCAGCGAACGCTGCGAAGTGCGTCTGAAGGATGAGCGCGCCGACAAGCGCCTGGCCCACTGGCGCCAAGTGGCGATCAGCGCCAGCGAGCAGTGCGGTCGCTCGACCCTGCCGGTCATCAACCCGCCGGTTACCCTGGCCGAATGGCTCAAGGACACCGAGGCCGACCTCAAGCTGGTGCTGCACCCGGTGGCCGAAGCGCTGACCCGTCACGAAAAACCTGCAAAGCTGGCCTTCCTGATCGGCCCGGAAGGCGGCCTGAGCGATGTGGAGGTCGAACAGGCCAAGGTCAGCGGCTACCACGCCGCTCGCCTCGGCCCACGGGTGCTGCGTACCGAGACAGCGCCGGTGGTGGCTTTGTCGGTAGCGCAGCAGTTGTGGGGCGACTTCTAAGACACGTAGAAAAACACCGCGACGAAGTGCATCAGGCTGCCGGCGATAACGAACAGGTGCCAGATGCCATGCCAGTGGCGGAACCGGCTGTCGAAGGCGAAGAAGATGATGCCGACGGTGTAGAACACGCCGCCGGCCGCCAGCCAGGCGAAGCCGGCACCGCCCAGGCTGTGCAGCAGCGGCTTGACCGCCACCAGCACGATCCAGCCCATCAGCGCGTAGATGATGATCGACAGGATCCGTGCCTCCGAACGCGGCTTGATCTCCTGCAGCATGCCGACCAGCGCCAGCCCCCAGACCACCCCGAACAAGCTCCAGCCCCACGGCCCGCGCAAGCTGACCAGGCAAAAGGGCGTGTAGCTTCCGGCAATCAGCAGGTAGATCGACAAGTGGTCGAGCTTGCGCATGATCCGCTTCGCTCGTCCGCGGGTGCTGTGGTAGAGGGTGGAGATGCTGTAGAGCAGCAGCAGGGTAAAGCCATAGATGGAGAAACTGACGATCTTCCACGGATCGCCCTGCAGGCCGGCCACGACGATCAGCCAGACTGCGCCAATACAGGCCAGCACCGCACCGACCAGGTGGGTCCAGGCGTTGAAACGTTCACCGTAGTACATGCAAGCACAGACCTCGCTACGCCGTTCGGGTTCCTGAAACCCCTATCACGGGGCAAGCCCAGACACCATCCTAGCCAGCGGCAGGTTGCAGTTGCGCGTCACGCACCAATCTTTCCAGCCCCGCCAGGTCCGGCACCCGCGCCACCTGCTCGCCCACCTGCACCGCCGCCAACTCCAACCCCGCCAACGGCACGTCGACATAGTTCAGCTGGCTGTCGAGCTTGCACGAGCGCGGGATACCCTGCAGCAGCAACGCCAGGTAGCGCAGCCCGGTATCTCCCAGGGCGTTGAGCACCATCACCCGCGCCCGCTCGCCGCAAGGGGTCTGCCCGCCGCAAGCCGCCTCGAAGCCGATCAGCGGCAGCCGTTGCTGGCGCCAGTCGACCCAGCCCAGGTGCCAGGCCGGCTCCCCTGGCTCACAAGCAATGACACGGTGTCCGATCAGCTCAGCCACCGCCACGTTTGGCAACACCAAGGTGCGGTCGCCCAGCGGCAGCAGCAACCCGGTCAGGCTGCTGCGCTGGCCGGCAATATGTTCAAGCATGGGGTTGGCTCCAGTGGGCGATGCTCTGCAGCAGCACCGATTCCTGGTACGGCTTGCCGAGGTATTCATTGACGCCAATGGCCATGGCCCGATCGCGGTGCTTCTGGCCGGTACGCGAGGTGATCATGATGATCGGCAGCTGGCTCAGGCGCTCATCGCGACGGATCCGCGTGGCCACTTCGAAGCCGTCCATGCGCGGCATCTCGATATCCAGCAACAGCACATCCGGACGGTGCTCCTCGAGCAGCGCCATGGCATCGACGCCGTCCTTGGCCGTCAGCACGCTCATGCCGTGACGCTCGAGCAGGCGGCTGGTGACCTTGCGCACGGTCACCGAGTCGTCCACCACCATCACCAGCAATGGCCGCCGGGGCACCGGGCCAGTGAGCGCATGCGCCGCCTCGGCCACGCCCGGCAGGCGCGCCAGACGCCGTTGCTGTCCGCGCAACTGGCCGAGCAGGTCGAGAATCAGCACCACCCGCCCGTCCCCCAGCAGGGTGGCGCCGGACAGCCCCGGCACTGCGGCGAACTGCGGGCCGAGGCTCTTGACCACGATCTCGCGGCTGGGCGACAGGCTGTCGACCTGGATAGCGAACGACTGCTCATGGGAATGGGTCAGCAGTACCGGCAGCGGCACGCTCTGGCCCAGCAGGCCGGGCTGGCCGCCGCCCTGCAGCAGGTCACCGAGGTAGCGCAGCGCGTAGTCGTGGCCCGCGTAGCTGTAGCGCGGCGGGTCGAGCCGGTAACAGGCCTCCAGCTCCGCCGGTGGCACGCGCACGATGCCCTCGATGGTGTTCAGCGGAATGGCATACTGTTCCTCGTCAACGTGCACCATCAGCGCTCGGTTCACCGACACCGTGAACGGCAGGCGAATCAGGAAACGCGCGCCCTTGCCGGGACTGGACTCGATGCTCATCGAACCGCCCAGTTGCTTGACCTCCTCATGGACCACATCCATGCCCAGGCCGCGGCCAGAGATCTGGGTGATCTTCTCGGCCGTGGAGAACCCGGGACGCAGGATGAACTGCAGGATCTCGTGGTCGCTCAGGCGCGCCTGCGGATCAAGCAGGCCACGCTTGATGGCCTTGTTGCGTACCGCCTCCAGCGGCACCCCGGCGCCGTCGTCGCTCATCTCGATGACGATGTCGGCGCCTTCGTGCAGCAGGTTCAGGTGAATGGTGCCCTGCTCCGGCTTGCCGGCGGCCAGGCGTGCCTCGCGGGCCTCCAGGCCATGGTCGACGGCGTTGCGCAGCATGTGCTCCAAGGGCGCCACCATGCGCTCGAGCACGCTGCGGTCAAGCTCGCCCTCGGCGTTGCCGACCACCAGCTCGACCTGCTTGCCCAGCTCGCTGGCCACCTGCCGTACCACCCGCTGCAAACGCGGTACCAGCCGCTCGAAAGGCACCATCAGGGTAGCGGTCAGGCCCTCCTGCAGCTGGCTGTTGACCCGCGCCTGCTGCTGCAGGAGGCTGTAGGCTTCCTGGGCCCTCTGCAGCAGGGTCTCCTTGAGGTCGAGCAGGTCCGAGGTGGATTCGAACAGCGCCCGCGACAATTGCTGCAGCTGGGAATGGCGGTCCATCTCCAGGGGGTCGAAATCGTCATAGGTGTCACCCTCGAACTGGTGACGGCTGGAAATCCGTCCCTGGGTCTCGATGTCCAGGCGCAGCAGCTGGTCGCGCATGCGCTCCAGCGTGGTTTCCATCTCGTTGAGGGCGAACTGCGCATCGTTGACCTGCTGCTCGATACGCCCACGAATGACCGAGTGCTCACCGGCCAGGTTGCCCAGGTCGTCGAGCAGTTCGGCATCGACCTTGACCATATCGCCCGCCCGCTCGGGGGCTACGGCCGGGATTTCGGCGGGGGCCGGCTCGACCTGGGCCTGGCCGGCCACGCTGTCGGTCAGGGCGGCGCTGGAGAAGTTGCGGATGTAGTCGATCAGCGCCGTGGCCGCATGCAGCGGCTCGCCCAGGCGCGCCGCGTCGAGCATGTGCGCCAGGCGGTCATGGCAATTCTGCAGCAGGCTGAACAGGGCCGGCGTCGACGGCAGGCGCCCGGCGGCGAGCAGTTCGTAGAGGAATTCCAACTCATGGGCGAGGTCGCCGATGGCGGCGATCTCGACCATGCGCGCGCCGCCCTTGAGCGTGTGCAGGTCGCGCAGCAGGTTCTCCACCTCGACCGTGTTGCGCGGGTCGACCTGCCAGCGCGCCAGGGACTCGGCCGCGCTCTCGAGGATATCGGAGCTCTCTTCGAGGAAAACCTCCAGCAGCTCCTTGTCGCCCTCGGTTTCTTCGTTGTCCTCCTGCGGCTCGGAGGCGACGGGAGGCGGGGCGCTGTGGCGGAACTCGCGCAACTCGCCCAGCAACGCCACCGCCGACAGCGGTGGCTGGCCCTCGCGCAGGCTGCGCAACATTTCGGCCAGGGCGTCATGGCTGCGCCGGAGCAGCTTGAACAGCGCCGGGCCGGCACCTAGCCGACGGTCCACCAGGCCTTCATAGAGCAGCGCCAGTTCCTGCGCCAGCACCTCGACGGCGCCGATCGCCGCCATCTGCGCCCCGCCCTTGAGGGTGAGCACATCGTGCTGCAGCGCCGACAGCGGCGACAGGCTGTCCGGATCGGACTTCCATTGCCGCAAGGCCTGGTCGGCACCGTCGAGGATATCCCCGGCTTCTTCGAGGAACAGCTCGACCACCGCGGGGTCCGGCAACTCGCCTGGCGCTGTCATCGCTGTCACGCCGTTCGCCCCGACCAGCCCCAGGGCGGCAGGATCGAGGGCATCGTCGAGCAGGCCATGCAGGGCTGCCAGGCATTCAGGCCGTGGGTTCGGGTCCTGGCCGGCGGCAATCTCGTCGAACAGGTCGAGCAGCGCTTCGTGGGCTTGCCGGGCGACAGCGAAGAAGCGTGGCGTGACCGCCAGGCTGCCCTCCTCAACCGCGCCATACAGGTCCAGCAGCCCTTCGCAGACCTCATCGACCTGCCACAGCTCGGCCTGGTGCGCGCCATGACCGAGGGTGGTCATTTCCTCGAGCAGCAGGTGCAGCTCGTGGTGCTGCGCAGGATCGCCCTGCCAGTTGGCAAGCCGCGCCTCGGCATCGAGCAGGATGTCCATGCCCATGGTCAGGAAGGTGGCCGTCAGTTGCGGGTCGCGTCGGGCCCGCCGCGGCGGGTGCGGTTCGGCCTGGAGCTGGGCCAGCCGGGCGTCTACCGTCTGCCCGACCTGCTCGATAAGCCCGGCGGCCCCGGGGATGGGCGCCAACGGCGTGCTGCCCAGCTGGGCCAGGCCCAGGTGGAACAGCGCACGCGCCGCCTCCAGCAGTTCGATCTCGGCCACGCGCAGGGGTAGCTGGTGCCCCTTGTATTCGCGCACCAGGCGGTCGAGGGCGGTGGCCAGCTCCGCCACCGGCATCACGCCGGCCATGGCGGCGCTGCCCTTGAGGGTGTGCAGGGCGCGTTGCAGGCTGTCACTGACCGCGCTGCCCCGCCCATCGACCGCCTGCAGGAAGCCATCAAGGCCGGCCAGGTGGCCCTGGGCTTCGTTGCGGAAAATTTCCAGCAACTGCGGGTCGAGACCATCGATGCTGGCGCTGGCCGGCGTGTCGTTGAGCGCCAGCGCGTGCAGGTGCCCGGCCAGCTGTTCGATCTCGGCCGTGGGCGGCAGTTGGCTGGCGGCGAAGTCGGCCAGCAGGTCGGGCAGGCGCACGAACACCTGCTGCAGGGCCACCAGGCCTTCGGCGCTGAGCACGATGCGCCCTTCCAGCACCCGATTGAGGAGGTGCTCGGCGCCCCAGGCCAGCTCGGCCACGGCTTCGGCATGGACCATCCGCCCGCTGCCCTTGAGCGTGTGCAGTGCCCGGCGCACCTCGATCAACGCCTCGCGCAGACCATTGTCGGCGCGCCAGCGCAGCCATTGGCGCTCGATCTCCGGCAGCAGCTCGCCAGCCTCTTCGAGGAACACCTCGCGCAATTCATCGTCGATACCGTCCAGCGCCTGCTCGCCGCCGGCGGCTGCCGTGTCGCGCGCGCACTGCACGCCCAGCGCGGCCAGGCTGGCGTGGGCCATGTCGATGAAGCGCTGGGCGTCGGCCAGCGGATCGGCCACCCGCCATTGCAACCAGGCTTCGCCGGCACTCAGGGCATCTGCCAGATGCGCCAGTTCGTCCGCTTGCGGCTCATCCTCCAGGTGCACCAGCCAGCCCTGCACATAGCCCGCGCAACCGGCGAACACCTCGGCGGCCGCCGGCAGCATCAGCATCGCCAGCGCCCCGCGCACCTGCTGCAGCAAGCCGGGCAGGGCCTGCAGGCGCTGGCGCGACCAGTCGGACTCCAGGCAATCGCCGATCAGGTCCTTGGCCTGCTGCAGCACGTTGAGCGACTCGTTGAGCACCAGCTGGCGGATTTCGGCCAGGTCCGAGCCGGGCAAACTGCCGGGGTTGGTTTCCTCCAACGGGCCGACCATGCCGTTGAGGGTGGCCTCGACATACAGCAGTGCCCCGGCGACATCCATCAGCAGCGCTTCATCCACGGCGCTGTCCTTTTCAACCAGTGCCTGCAGCGCCAGCACCTGGTCGATGATCACCCGCCGCGGCTGCTGGAAGCCCAGCACCGCCAGGGTATCGGCCACATGCCGCAAGGGCGGCAGCAGCGACTCCAGTGGCTCGCTGGGCGAGCGCTCGCCGCCGACGAAGGGGTCAAGGCGGTCCTTGATGCGCATCAGGTCGTCGCACAAGGCCATCACCACCGAGCGCAGCGCATCGCGCCCCGGGCCGGCCTGCATGTGCTCACGCCAGCTGCCCAGGGACAGGTCGAGGTTGGCCAGGTCCGCCGCCCCGGCCAGCCGTTGCCCCAGGTCGCCCAGCAGGCTGCCCTGGGCCAAGGGCTCGGCACCACGGCAGACCCGCAACTGGTTGAGCAGCGGCATGACCACCAGCGGCAGGTCGTGGCGCGCGCCGCGCAGGCGGTCCAGGTACGGCGGCAATTGCTCGAGCCCGCGGAACAGCGCCCCCAGGCAATCGCCGCGTGGGCTCACTTGACCGTCGGCCATGGCCCGCCCGAGCAGCTCCAGTTCCTCGGCCAGGCGCATCGCGCCCGGCAGCGCGAGCATGTGCAGGCAGCCGTGGACCTGGTGCAGGTTGTCAACGAAGAACGCCAGCATCGACAGGTCGCCCGGTTCCGCCGAGAAGCGCTCCAGGGCCTGGCGCGCCTGGCCCAGGCAATCGAGGATCGGCGCCTTGGTCCAGGCCAGGGCCACCGTGTCGTGGCGCTCGCCGGACGGGTTCAGGTGCGCCTCGCTCACGAGCGCTCCACCGGCTTGGGCAGGGTGAAGCCGGACACCGAGCGGCGCATCTCGCTGGCCATGCGCGCCAGGTGGCGGATACTGTCAGCGGTGGCGCCGGAGCCGGCGGAGGTCTGCGCGGTGATCTGCTGGATCACCGCCATGGTGTGGGAAATCTGCCCCGCCGAGGAGGTCTGCAACTGGGCGGCGTCGGAGATGCTGTGGATAAGGTCGGCCATGGTCTGCGACACACCCTCGATTTCCGCCAGGGCCACCCCGGCATCCTGGGCCAGGCGCGCACCACGCACCACTTCGGCGGTGGTCTGCTCCATGGAGATCACCGCCTCGTTGGTATCGGCCTGAATGGTGCGCACCAATGCCTCGATCTGCCGCGTCGCCGAAGAGGAGCGCTCGGCCAGGCGTTGCACTTCATCGGCCACCACGGCAAAGCCGCGACCAGCCTCGCCAGCCAGCGAGGCCTGGATCGCCGCGTTGAGGGCGAGGATGTTGGTCTGGTCGGCAATGTCGTCGATCAGGCTTACGATGTCGCCGATCTCTTGGGAGGACTCGCCCAGACGCTTGATCCGCTTGGCGGTGTCCTGGATCTGCTCGCGGATGTTGTCCATGCCGTGGATGGTGTTGTGCACCACCTCGTTGCCCTTGTTGGCGATGGCCACCGAGCGCTCGGCCACCTTGGCCGACTCGTAGGCGTGGGCCGAGACGCGGTCGATTGACTCGACCATGTCGCCCACCGCCTCGGAGGCCTCGCTGATCTGCTCGGCCTGGTGCTCGGAGGCCTTGGCCAGCTGGCGGGCGGTGTTCTGGGTGTCCTGCACGGCGGCGGCGACCTGCTCGGCGCTGTGGTTGATGGTGGCCACCAGGTCGCGCAGCTGGTCGACCGAGTAGTTGATCGAGTCGGCGATGGCGCCGGTGAAGTCCTCGGTGACCGATACGGTGACTGTCAGGTCGCCGTCGGCCAGCTCCTCGATCTCGTCGAGCAGGCGCATGATCGCCTGCTGGTTGCGTTCGTTCTTCTCGGCGGTCTCGCGCAGCTGGCGGTGGGTGGCGCGCACCATCACCAGGCCGATAAGGATGATCGAAGCCAGCGCCAGCAGGCCGAGCACGTAGCCGCCGACGGTGTCCAGGGTGCGCCCGCCGGCCAGGTTCTCGAAACCGTTGGCCAGGTGCGAGGCCTCGTCGAGCAGGGTCTGCGACAGGCTGAAGATGTTTCCGGCGGCCTCACGTACCCGGAACAGCTCGGGTGATGTCTCGAGGATCTCATCCACCGAGCCCGAAACGAATTGGAACAGCTCGGCGATCTCGGCCAGCCGCGCCCGGGCGTCGGCGTCCTCGACCCGGGTGACCTGGATCGCCGGGTTGCCGGCGAGCATGCCTTCGAGCACCTGACCGAAGCGGCTGGCGTCGCGGCCGAAGGCATCGGCGGCCTGCACCGAGGTTTCGTCGCCGGCCAGCACGGTATTGACCGAGCCGAGAATGCGTTCGGCCAGCAGCAACTGGCGTTGGGCCACCGCCACCTGGTTGGCAGGCGCGCCGCTCTGCAGCAGGATCTCCACCACCTTCTCGTACTCGACCTGCAACTGCGGCACGGTCTCGGCCAGGGTGGCCGCGACCTGGTGCAGCGACAGCACGGTCTGTTCGCTGGCGAGGATGGTGTCGGTGTTCTTGCGCAGGTTCTCCCAGTCCTGGCGCACCGCGTCCATCTCGTCGCGCACCGTCACCGGCGCGGCTGGCAGGCCGGTGGTCTTGTCGCCCTCGCGCAGGTAGCCCCAGCGCCGCTCGAAGTCGTTGCGCGCGTCGCTGAGCAGCTTGAACGCCAGCGCCTTGCCCGCCGCCGCCTCGGTGGCGTTCTTGGCAATGCGCTGGGACAGCACGCGCAGCTCGCCGGCATGGCCAATGTACTGCTTGTCGTGGTTGGCCTGGGTGTTGAGGTAAGCGAAGTTGGCGAACAGCAGGACGATCGACAGGATCAGCACCACGAACAGCACGGTAATCTGCGCGGTGCTGCGCGGGCGCTGGGCCAGGGCGGCTGGCGAGACGCCTGCGGTGGCTACGGAAGGTCCTGGCTTGTTCACGTCGAAAATCCTCTACAACGCCACATCGAGAAAACCCGGGGCCTGTGCCAGGGCGAACGGGCTGAAGATCGCCCAATTGCGTTCACGGGGGAAATGGCCCTGCACGAAGGGCGTGGCCGCGCGAATCAGCGGTTGCGGCGGCGACAGCTCGAGGCTGCTCAGGGCGAAGTGCTGCAGGCCGACCACCTCGTCCACCAACAGCCCGGCGAACAGCTCCTCATGGTCCAGCACCAGCACCCGCCGTTGCTTGCCCGCCGCCGCCGGGCCGAGACCGAAGAACGCGCACAGGTCCATCACCGGCAACAGCCGCCCGCGCAGGTTGGCCACCCCGCGGACCCACGGCTGCACCCCCGGCACCCGGCTGCTGCGGGGCTCGCGCAGCACCTCGGCAACCTCGCCCATGGGCGCGACGAACCACTGCCCGGCAATGCGAAAGCCGATGCCGCTCCACTGCTGCAGGCGGGTGTCCTGCGGTGGCTGGTCGGCCACCAGCAGGCGGCAGCGCCGGTCGATGTCCAGCAACAGCTCGAAGGCGGTCAGCGACGCGCCCTGGGGCCGGGTGGTCAAGCGCCGAGCACTTCTTTCAACTTGGCGATCAGCGCCTCCTCCTCCACCGGCTTGGTCAGGAAATCGCGGGCGCCCTGACGCTGGGCCCAGATTCGGTCGGTTTCCTGGTCCTTGGTGGTCACCACGATCACCGGAATGGCGCTGGTTTCCGGGTCCTTGCTCAGTTGCCGGGTGGCCTGGAAGCCGTTCATGCCAGGCATGACGATGTCCATCAGCACGGCATCGGGTTTCTCCTGGCGGGCCAGGGCCACGCCGTCGGCGCCATTGTCGGCCTTGAGCACCCCATAGCCGCTTTTCTCCAGCCATTCGGTCAATCTGTACATCTCTGTCGGCGAATCGTCGACAATCAGAATTCGGGCCATGCTGTTTCCCCATCAGGAAATAGAGACGCCGTCCGGCGAGGGCGGCGTCAGGGTGCGTGTGGGTCCTGCGCGGCGAAACCGGGCACGCTGGCACGGATCGCGTCGAGCAGTTCTTCCTTGCTGAACGGTTTGGTCAGGAACTGGTCGGAGCCGACCACCCGGCCGCGGGCCTTGTCGAACAGGCCATCGCGGGAAGACAGCAGGATCACCGGGGTGTCCTTGAACGTATTGTTGTGCTTGATGATGGCGCAGGTCTGGTAACCGTCAAGGCGCGGCATCAACACATCGACGAAGATGATCCGGGGCTTGTGATCGACGATCTTGGCCAGGGCGTCGAAGCCGTCACTGGCGGTGATCACCTCGCAGCCGGCCTCGCCGAGCAACATCTGCGCGGTGCGGCGGATCGTGCGGGAGTCGTCGATCACCATCACCTTCAGGGGTTGGTCCATAGTTGCGCTTCTGCCTGGGAGCGAATTCGCCAAAAGGCCGTGCAGGCCATGTGCCTGGCCTTTTTAACACAGTCCAGAGGGCCATTCCATCCGCCCGCCCCTTGACCGTGGGCGCTCCCGGCGCCACCCTGAGCCACTTTTCTTTCGTGCCATCGCGGCCACCCGCCGCCAAGAGGAACTACCCCATGAGCGTTCGCCTCGGGATTGTCATGGACCCCATCGCGTCCATCTCCTACAAAAAGGACAGCTCGCTGGCCATGCTGCTGGCCGCCCAGGCCCGTGGCTGGAGCCTGTTCTACCTGGAACAGCGCGACCTGTACCAGGCCCAGGGCAAGGCCCGCGCGCGGATGCGCCCGCTCAAGGTGTTCGCCGACCCGGCCCGCTGGTTCGAGCTGGACGAGGAGCAGGACAGCCCGCTGGCCGAGCTGGACGTAATCCTGATGCGCAAGGACCCGCCCTTCGACATGGAGTTCGTCTACAGCACCTACCTGCTGGAGCAGGCCGAGGCCGAAGGCGTGCTGGTGGTCAACCGCCCGCAGAGCCTGCGCGACTGCAACGAGAAGCTGTTCGCCACGCTGTTCCCGCAGTGCACGCCGCCGACCCTGGTCAGCCGTCGCCCGGACATCATCCGAGAATTCGCGGCCGAGCACGGCGATGTGATCCTCAAGCCGCTGGACGGCATGGGCGGCACCTCGATCTTCCGTCACCGGGCCGGTGATCCCAACCTGTCGGTGATCCTCGAGACCCTGACCGCGCTCGGCGCCCAGCAGATCATGGCCCAGGCCTACCTGCCGGCGATCAAGGACGGCGACAAGCGCATCCTGATGATCGACGGCGAGCCGGTGGACTACTGCCTGGCGCGCATCCCGGCCAGCGGCGAGACCCGCGGCAACCTGGCCGCCGGCGGACGCGGCGA
Source organism: Pseudomonas sp. DrBHI1 (assembly GCF_002205115.1). Lineage (NCBI taxonomy): Bacteria > Pseudomonadati > Pseudomonadota > Gammaproteobacteria > Pseudomonadales > Pseudomonadaceae > Pseudomonas > Pseudomonas sp. DrBHI1. The sequence continues at coordinate 19,252 of NZ_NIBE01000040.1, read as the reverse complement.
AGCCCGGCCGCTGAGCGAGCGCGACCGCTGGATCGCCGCCCAGGTCGGCCCGACCCTGCGCGAGAAGGGCCTGCTGTTCGTCGGCCTGGACGTGATCGGCGACTACCTCACCGAAATCAACGTCACCAGCCCGACCTGCATTCGCGAGATCGATGCTGCCTACAACACCGACATCGGCGGCCGTTTGATGGACGCCATTGATCGCAAGCTGCAGGCGCGCTGACCGCCGACACGTGGCAAACCCGCGGAGTGGGGTATGATGCCGGTCCTTTTTCGCTGACCTGCGCCCTGTTTCGCGGTTGCTGGATACCTGATGACGCTGCCTGCCGACATCCCCGCCGACCTGCTGCCACCCCGCATTCGCCCGGTGGACAGGCTCGGCTTCACCCTGTTCCTGGCCGCCCTGGTGCACCTGGCGCTGATCCTGGGCGTGGGCTTCACCGTGGTCAAGCCGGCCGACATCCGCCACACCATGGACATCACCCTGGCCACCTTCAAGAGTGAGAAGGCGCCCGAGAAGGCCGACTTCCAGGCCCAGGACAACCAGCAGGGCAGCGGCACCCTGGAAAAAAAGGCGGTGCCCAAAACCACCGAGGTCGCGCCGTTCCAGGACAGCAAGATCAACAAGATCACGCCGCCGCCGGCGGCGAAACCAGAGACCCCGCCCGCACCGGCGAAGTCCGTGGTCGCCACCCAGGCGCCGAAAACCCAGAAGGTCGAGCCCAGGCCGAAGGAAAGCAAGCCGCAGCCCAAGCCCGAGGCCAAGGTGCCGGACTTCGACAGCTCGCAGCTGTCCAGCCAGATCGCCAGCCTCGAGGCCGAGCTGTCCCATGAGCAGCAGCTGTATGCCAAGCGCCCGCGCATCCATCGCCTGAACGCCGCCTCGACCCTGCGCGACAAGGGCGCCTGGTACAAGGAAGAGTGGCGCAAGAAGGTCGAGCGCATCGGCAACCTCAACTACCCCGAGGAGGCCCGGCGCCAGCAGCTGTACGGCAGCTTGCGGATGATGGTGTCGATCAACCGCGACGGCTCGTTGTACGAAGTGCTGGTACTGGAATCGTCGGGCCAGCCGGTGCTGGACCAGGCGGCCCAGCGCATCGTGCGCCTGGCGGCGCCATTCGCGCCGTTCACCGGCGACCTGGCGGAGTTCGACCGCCTGGAGATCATCCGCACCTGGCGCTTTGCCCGCGGGGACAAGCTGTCGAGCAACTGACCCGTAGAAGCTGCTGACAATATCGTGGGAGCGGGCTTGCCCCGCGATCGCGTCCGTCTTGCCACTGCGCAATCCTGATCTGACGCCATCGCGGGGCAAGCCCGCTCCCACGGGAGTACCAACAGCCCTCCGCGCACCTTGCCAGCCTCGCCACCTGGCGCCACACTAGCGGTCATGAAAACCCTCGCCCCCAGCTACCTCAAGCACCAGTTCCTGATCGCCATGCCGCACATGGCCGATCCGAACTTTGCCCAGACCCTCACCTACATCGTCGAGCACAATGCCCACGGCGCCATGGGCCTGGTGGTCAATCGCCCGCAGGAGCTGAACCTGGCCGACATCCTCGAGCAGTTGCGCCCGGACGACGAGCCGCCCGCCAGCACCCTGCATATCCCGATCTACCAGGGTGGCCCGGTGCAGACCGACCGCGGTTTCGTGCTGCACAGCAACGACCGCAGCTACCAGGCCACGGTCGAGCTGGAGGGCCTGTCGCTGTCCACTTCCCAGGACGTGCTGTTCGCCATCGCCACCGGCGATGGCCCGCGCAAGAGCCTCATCACCCTGGGCTACGCGGGTTGGGAAGCCGGCCAGCTGGAGGCGGAGCTGGCCGACAATGCCTGGCTCAACTGCCCCTTCGACCCCGAGATCATCTTTGGCCTGGCCAGCGACCAACGCCTGGGCGCCGCCGCCGCGAGCCTGGGGATCAACCTCAGCCTGCTGACCAGCCAGGCGGGCCACGCCTGATGGCCGAACTGCGTCTACTGCTGGGCTTCGACTATGGCACCCGACAGATCGGCGTGGCCGTCGGCCAGGTGATCACCGGCCAGGCCCGCGAGCTGTGCACGCTCAAGGCCCAGAACGGCGTACCGGACTGGAACCAGGTCGAGAAGCTGATCAAGGAATGGAAACCCGACGCGATCGTTGTCGGCCTGCCGCTGAACATGGACGGCACGCCCAGCGAGATGAGCGAACGCGCCGAGAAATTTGCCCGGCGCCTGCACGGCCGCTACAACCTGCCGGTGCACACCCACGACGAACGCCTGACCACCTTCGAGGCCAAGGGCGAGCAGATGGCCCGAGGCGGGCGCCACGGCAGCTACCGCGATAACCCGGTCGACGCCATCGCCGCCGCCCTGCTGCTGCAAGGCTGGCTGGAGGCCAACACTTAAATCCGCTTTGCCGCCGGCTGGAGCCGGCGCCCGCCTTCCGAGGAGCACGCAATGAGCCTACCCAATCCCGCCGATCTGATCCGGCAGATGGCCGTCGACCTTCGCGCCCACCTGGCCCGCCGCGGCATCAGCGAGCCGCGCTTCATCGGCATCCGCACCGGCGGCGTGTGGGTGGCCCAGGCCCTGCTGGCCGAGCTGGGCGACCAGGGCCCGCTGGGCACCCTGGATGTGTCCTTCTACCGCGACGACTTCAGCCAGAACGGCTTGCACCCGCAGGTGCGCCCTTCGGAGCTGCCGTTCGAGATCGAAGGCCAGCACCTGGTGCTGGTAGACGACGTGCTGATGAGCGGGCGCACCATCCGCGCCGCCCTCAACGAGCTGTTCGACTATGGCCGTCCGGCCAGCGTGACCCTGGCCTGCCTGCTCGACCTGGATGCCGGCGAATTGCCGATCCGGCCGAATGTAGTCGGCGCCACCCTGTCCCTGGCCGCCCATGAACGGGTAAAATTGACCGGACCCACGCCGCTCGCCCTCGAGCGCCAGGACCTCGCTCCCGCTTCCGCCCTTTAAGAGTCCCCCGCGATGACGCCACTCGACGCCAAGCGCCCGCTGCAGCTCAATGACCAGGGCCAGCTGCGCCACTTCCTCTCGCTCGACGGTTTGCCCCGCGAACTGCTCACCGAGATCCTCGACACCGCCGACTCGTTCCTCGAAGTCGGCGCCCGGGCCGTGAAGAAAGTCCCGTTGCTGCGCGGCAAGACCGTGTGCAACGTGTTCTTCGAGAACTCCACCCGCACCCGCACCACCTTCGAACTGGCGGCCCAGCGCCTGTCGGCCGACGTGATCAGCCTGAACGTGTCGACTTCCTCGACCAGCAAGGGCGAGACCCTGTTCGACACCCTGCGTAACCTGGAGGCCATGGCCGCCGACATGTTCGTCGTGCGCCACTCCGATTCCGGCGCCGCCCACTTCATCGCCGAGCATGTGTGCCCGGACGTGGCAGTAATCAATGGCGGTGACGGCCGCCACGCCCACCCGACCCAGGGCATGCTCGACATGCTCACCATTCGTCGGCACAAGGGCGGCTTCGAAAACCTCTCCGTGGCCATCGTCGGCGACATCCTGCACTCGCGGGTGGCGCGCTCGGACATGCTCGCGCTCAAGGCGCTGGGCTGCCCGGACATCCGCGTGATCGGCCCGAAGACGCTGATCCCGATTGGTATCGAACAATACGGGGTGAAGGTCTACACCGACCTCGCCGAAGGTCTCAAGGATGTCGACGTGGTGATCATGCTGCGCCTGCAGCGCGAGCGCATGGCCGGCGGCCTGCTGCCCAGCGAGGGCGAGTTCTACCGCCTGTTCGGCCTGACCACCTCGCGCCTGGCCGGGGCCAAGCCGGATGCCATCGTCATGCACCCGGGTCCGATCAACCGCGGCGTGGAAATCGAATCGGCGGTGGCCGACGGCCAGCACTCGGTGATCCTCAACCAGGTCACCTACGGCATCGCCGTGCGCATGGCCGTGCTGTCCATGGCCATGAGCGGGCAGAACGCGCAACGTCAATTCGACCAGGAGAACGCCCAGTGACCATCAGCATTATCGGCGCCCGGGTCATCGATCCTGCCAGCGGCCTGGACCGCATCACCGACCTGCACCTGGACGGCGGGCGCATCGCCGCCATCGGCGCGGCGCCGGCCGGTTTCAACGCCAGCCGCACGATCCAGGCCGACGGTCTGGTAGCCGCGCCGGGCCTGGTCGACCTCGGCGTCTCCCTGCGCGAGCCGGGCTACAGCCGCAAGGGCAACATCGCCAGTGAAACCCGCGCCGCCGTGGCTGGCGGCGTCACCAGCCTGTGCTGCCCACCGCAGACCAAGCCGGTGCTGGACACCTCGGCAGTCGCCGAACTGATCCTCGACCGCGCCCGCGAGGCGGCCAACAGCAAGGTTTACCCGATAGGCGCCCTGACCAAGGGCCTGGAAGGCGAGCAACTGGCCGAACTGGTGGCCCTGCGCGACACCGGTTGCGTGGCCTTCGGCAACGGCCTGAAGGAAATCCCCAACAACCGCACCTTGGCCCGCGCCCTGGAATACGCGGCGACCTTCGACCTGACCGTGGTGTTCCACTCCCAGGACCGCGACCTGGCGCAAGGCGGCCTGGCCCACGAAGGCCCCATGGCCAGCTTCCTCGGGCTGCCGGGCATCCCGGAAACCGCCGAGACCGTGGCCCTGGCCCGCAACCTGCTGCTGGTCGAGCAGAGTGGCGTGCGCGCCCACTTCACCCAGATCACCAGCGCCCGCGGCGCCCGGTTGATCGCCCAGGCCCAGGCGCTGGGGCTGCCGGTCACCGCCGACGTGGCGCTGTACCAGCTGATCCTCACCGACGAAGCGCTGCGCGACTTCTCCAGCCTGTACCACGTCCAGCCGCCGCTGCGCACCGCCGCCGACCGCGATGGCCTGCGCGAGGCGGTGAAGTCCGGGGTGATTCAGGCGATCAGCAGCCATCACCAGCCTCACGAGCGTGATGCCAAGCTGGCGCCGTTCGGTGCCACCGAGCCGGGTATCAGCAGCGTCGAGCTGCTGTTGCCGCTGGCCATGACCCTGGTCGAGGACGGCCTGCTCGACCTGCCAACCCTGCTGGCACGCCTGAGCAGCGGCCCGGCTGCCGCGATGCGCTTGCCGGCCGGCGAGCTGAAGGTGGGTGGCGCCGCGGACCTGGTGCTGTTCGATCCGAACGCGTCCACCGTGGCAGGCGAGCAGTGGTTCTCTCGCGGTGCGAACTGCCCGTTCATCGGCCACTGCCTGCCGGGCGCGGTGCGTTATACCTTGGTCGATGGGCACGTCTGCCACGAGGCTTGAGTAACGCCTATCGCGGGGCAAGCCCGCTCCCACGCAGGAGCTCCCACGCAAGGTCGACCTGGCGTGGGAGCGGGCTTGCCCCGCGATGGAGCCGGCAAAGACCTGAAACAACCATTCATCCCCGCTGGTTGAAATCCTTCCCCCCTCCCCCCATATGAGTCTGCATCAGGCATTTTCGCCCCGCTGCGTGGAGACTCTCCCTTGACTACCATCGTTTCTGTCCGCCGTAACGGCAAAGTCGTCATGGGCGGCGACGGCCAGGTTTCCCTCGGCAACACCGTGATGAAAGGCAACGCCAAGAAAGTCCGTCGCCTGTACAACGGCCAGGTCATCGCCGGCTTCGCCGGTGCCACCGCCGATGCCTTCACGCTGTTCGAACGCTTCGAAGCCCAGTTGCAGAAACACTCCGGCCATCTGGTGCGCGCCGCCGTCGAGCTGGCCAAGGAATGGCGTACCGACCGTACCCTGAGCCGCCTGGAAGCCATGCTGGCCGTGGCCAACAAGGACGCCTCGCTGATCATCACTGGTAACGGCGACGTGGTCGAACCCGAGGACGGCCTGATCGCCATGGGTTCCGGCGGTGCCTACGCCCAGGCCGCGGCCCGCGCCCTGCTGAACAAGACCGACCTCTCGGCCCGTGAGATCGCCGAGACAGCCCTGAACATCGCCGGCGACATTTGCGTGTTCACCAACCACAACCTGACCATCGAGGAGCAGGACCTGGCCGAGTGATCAGCTGTTCTGGCGCCCCATCCCGGTGATGGGGCTTTTCCACGCTGACCCACTTTGCCGAAGGACCACATTCATCATGTCCATGACCCCCCGCGAAATCGTTCACGAACTGAACCGCCACATCATCGGTCAGGACGACGCCAAGCGCGCCGTCGCCATCGCCCTGCGCAACCGCTGGCGGCGCATGCAGCTCCCTGCCGAGCTGCGTGCCGAAGTGACGCCCAAGAACATCCTGATGATCGGCCCCACCGGTGTCGGCAAGACCGAAATCGCCCGCCGCCTGGCCAAGCTGGCCAACGCGCCGTTCATCAAGGTCGAGGCGACCAAGTTCACCGAAGTTGGCTACGTTGGCCGTGACGTCGAGTCGATCATCCGCGACTTGGCCGACGCCGCGCTGAAGATGCTGCGCGAGCAGGAGATCGTGCGCGTGCGCCACCGCGCCGAGGACGCCGCCGAAGACCGTATCCTCGACGCCCTGCTACCGCAGGCGCGGGTCAGCAGCTTCAGCGAGGAAGCCCAGCAGTCCAGCACCGACTCCAACACCCGCCAGCTGTTCCGCAAGCGCTTGCGCGAAGGCCAGCTGGACGACAAGGAAATCGAGATCGAAGTCGCCGAGAACATGGGCGTCGAGATCGCCGCGCCGCCCGGCATGGAAGAGATGACCAACCAGCTGCAGAGCCTGTTCGCCAACATGGGCAAGGGCAAGCGCAAGAGCCGCAAGCTGAAGGTCAAGGACGCCCTGAAGATGGTCCGCGACGAGGAAGCCGGCCGCCTGGTCAACGAGGAAGAGCTCAAGGCCAAGGCCCTGGAAGCGGTCGAGCAGCACGGCATCGTGTTCATCGACGAGATCGACAAGGTGGCCAAGCGTGGCAACGTCGGCGGCGCCGATGTCTCCCGTGAAGGCGTACAGCGCGACCTGTTGCCGCTGATCGAGGGCTGCACCGTCAACACCAAGCTGGGCATGGTCAAGACCGACCACATCCTGTTCATCGCCTCCGGCGCGTTCCACCTGAGCAAGCCAAGCGACCTGGTGCCCGAGCTCCAGGGCCGCCTGCCCATCCGTGTCGAGCTCAAGGCGCTGACCCCGGAAGACTTCGAGCGCATCCTCAAGGAACCGCATGCCTCACTGACCGAACAGTACAGCGCCCTGCTCAAGACCGAGGGTCTGAACATCGAGTTCGCCGACGAAGGCCTCAAGCGCCTGGCCGAGATCGCCTACCAGGTCAACGAGAAGACCGAGAACATCGGTGCCCGCCGCCTGCACACCTTGCTCGAGCGCCTGCTCGAAGAAGTGTCGTTCAGCGCCGGCGACCTGGCCAGCGCCCACGACGAGACGCCGATCCACATCGACGCCGCCTACGTAAACAGCCACCTGGGTGAGCTGGCGCAGAACGAAGACCTGTCGCGCTATATCCTGTAAGACCGCTGGGGGCCGCTGCGCGGCCCTTTCGCGACACAAGGCCGCTTCTACAGGGAATCGCGATCATCTGTAGGAGCGGCCTTGTGTCGCGAAAGGGCTGCAAAGCAGCCCCCTTGCACAATCCCCTGAATCTCCCGAAGCTTGCACCATCAGCTCACCAGAGATTCCAGCCATGGCCCGCCTCCCCACCGCCATCAACCTGCACAAAGCCTCCAAGACCCTCACCCTCACCTACGCCCCCGGCGAGGTCTACCACCTGCCCGCCGAATTCCTGCGCGTGCATTCGCCGTCCGCCGAGGTCCAGGGCCACGGCAACCCCATCCTGCAATTTGGCAAGATCAACGTCGGCCTCAGCGGTCTGGAACCGGCCGGTCAATATGCACTGAAACTGACCTTCGACGATGGCCATGACTCCGGATTGTTCACCTGGGAGTACCTCGAGCAGCTGTGCCTGCGCCAGGAGCAGCTGTGGGCCGAGTACCTCGACGAATTGCACAAGGCCGGCAAATCCCGCGACCCGTCCGAATCGGTGGTGAAATTGATGCTCTAGCTCAAGGCTCGCAGGCTTTAGAGCGCATTTTCTAATCTCATCTGCTTGAATGCCTTGATGACAGCCAAAGATTGGCTGTCTTGCGCATTACACGAAAGTCGGGTAACCAATGGAGCTGGCAAGTTCCCTGCATCGCCTTGAAGGCAGGCAGGGCCGGGCCGGTATGTAGAGGTCGCGAGCGAAAGCAGGTTGTCTTCACACGCAGAAACCCACGCAGCTCATCATCGGCACGCATCCGGTCGCAGCACCGCTGTTCCTTATCACTGGTCACCCGAGTAGCAGTACCGGGCTGTCACAGCACACCGGTACTCGTCTCAGGACAACGGAGCGTCGTAGATGAGTAACAAGAACAACGATGAGTTGCAGCGGCAGGCCTCGGAAAACACCCTGGGGCTGAACCCGGTTATCGGCATTCGCCGCAAGGATCTGCTGACATCGGCGCGCACGGTGCTGCGCCAGGCAATACGCCAGCCCTTGCACAGCGCCAAGCACGTGGCGCATTTCGGCCTGGAGCTGAAGAACGTGCTGCTGGGCAAGTCGGCCCTGCAGCCCGAAGGCGACGACCGTCGCTTCGCCGACCCGGCGTGGAGCAAGAACCCCCTGTACCGCCGCTACCTGCAGACCTACCTGGCCTGGCGCAAGGAGCTCAACGACTGGATCAGCGAAAGCGACCTGTCGCCCCAGGACATCAGCCGCGGGCAGTTCGTCATCAACCTGGTGACCGAGGCCATGGCCCCCACCAACACCCTTTCCAACCCCGCCGCGGTCAAGCGCTTCTTCGAGACCGGCGGCAAGAGCCTGCTCGACGGGCTGTCCAACCTGGCCAAGGACATCGTCAACAACGGCGGCATGCCCAGCCAGGTGAACATGGAGGCCTTCGAGGTCGGTAAAAACCTCGGCACCAGCGAAGGCTCGGTGGTGTACCGCAACGATGTGCTGGAGCTGATCCAGTACAGCCCCATTACCGAGCAGGTGCACAGCCGTCCGCTGCTGGTGGTACCGCCCCAGATCAACAAGTTCTACGTGTTCGACCTGAGCCCGGAAAAAAGCCTGGCGCGCTTCTGCCTGCGCTCCCAGCAGCAGACCTTCATCATCAGCTGGCGCAACCCGACCAAGGCTCAGCGCGAGTGGGGCCTTTCGACCTACATCGACGCGCTCAAGGAAGCAGTCGACGCGGTGCTGGCGATCACCGGCAGCAAGGACCTGAACATGCTTGGCGCCTGCTCCGGCGGCATCACCTGCACCGCGCTGGTGGGCCACTACGCCGCGCTCGGCGAGAAAAAGGTCAACGCCCTCACCCTGCTGGTGAGCGTGCTCGACACCACCGTCGACACCCAGGTCGCGCTGTTTGTCGACGAGCAAACGCTGGAGGCGGCCAAGCGCCACTCCTACCAGGCTGGCGTGCTCGAAGGCAGCGACATGGCCAAGGTATTCGCCTGGATGCGCCCCAACGACCTGATCTGGAACTACTGGGTCAACAATTACCTGCTGGGCAACGAACCGCCGGTGTTCGACATCCTGTTCTGGAACAACGACACCACCCGCCTGCCGGCCGCCTTCCACGGTGATCTGATCGAGATGTTCAAGAATAACCCGCTGACCCGCCCCGACGCCCTCGAGGTGTGCGGCACCGCCATCGACCTGAAGAAGGTCGACTGCGACATCTACAGCGTCGCCGGCACCGCCGACCACATTACCCCGTGGCAGTCGTGCTACCGCTCTGCGCACCTGTTCGGCGGCAAGATCGAGTTCGTGCTGTCCAACAGCGGCCATATCCAGAGCATCCTCAACCCGCCGGGCAACCCCAAGGCACGCTTCATGACCGGCGAGGACCGCCCGGACGACCCGGTGGCCTGGCAGGAGAACGCCATCAAGCACGCCGACTCCTGGTGGCTGCACTGGCAGGCCTGGCTGGGCGAGCGCGCCGGCGAACTCAAGAAGGCGCCTACAAAGCTGGGTAACCGCACCTATACCGCAGGCGAGGCCGCACCGGGAACATACGTGCACGAGCGTTGAACCGAACCGCCGCGATGGGCCAGTCGGCGCATCGCGGCGCTACCTTCACCACAGAGTCACGCGCATGCCGCAACCGTACATCTTCAGGACCGTCGAGCTGGACGATCAGTCCATCCGCACCGCGGTCCGCCCGGGCAAGCCACACCTGACGCCGTTGCTGATCTTCAACGGCATCGGCGCCAACCTCGAGCTGGTATTCCCTTTCATCGAGGCGCTGGACCCGGACCTGGAAGTCATCGCCTTCGACGTACCCGGGGTCGGCGGCTCGTCGACGCCGCGCCACCCCTACCGCTTTCCCGGCCTGGCCAAGCTGACCGCGCGCATGCTCGACTACCTGGACTACGGCCAGGTCAACGTCATCGGTGTGTCCTGGGGCGGCGCCCTGGCCCAGCAGTTCGCCTACGACTACCCGGAGCGCTGCAAGAAGCTGGTGCTGGCCGCCACCGCCGCCGGCGCGGTGATGGTACCGGGCAAGCCCAAGGTGCTGTGGATGATGGCCAGCCCAAGGCGCTACGTGCAACCCTCCCATGTGATCCGCATCGCCCCGCTGATCTATGGCGGCGGCTTCCGGCGCGACCCTGAGCTGGCCATGCACCACGCCTCCAAGGTCCGTTCGGGCGGCAAGCTGGGCTACTACTGGCAACTGTTCGCCGGACTCGGATGGACCAGCATCCACTGGTTGCACAAGATCCACCAACCCACGCTGGTGCTGGCCGGCGACGACGATCCGTTGATCCCATTGATCAACATGCGCTTGCTGGCCTGGCGAATTCCCAATGCCCAGCTACACATAATCGACGACGGCCACCTGTTCCTGATCACCCGGGCCGAAGCCGTCGCGCCGATCATCATGAAATTCCTCGAGCAGGAACGCCAACGCGCGGTCATGCACCCCCGGCCAGCGGCAAGGGGGTAGGAAGGCTTTTTTATGCGTCAGCACAGGCTAGTTGCA
>NZ_NIBE01000040.1:0-8308 GCF_002205115.1 Pseudomonas sp. DrBHI1 | reverse complement strand
CCGGCCAGAGGGATGACACCGGTCCCCGCCACGAGCATGAACGTGCAGAACGCCATCATCGGCCTGCGCGGTCGCGACCTGATCTCGACCCTGCGCCAGGTCGGCCGGATCGGCCTGCGCAACCCGCTGCACACCGCGCACCATCTGCTGAGCCTGGGCGGCCAGCTGGGCCGTGTGCTGATCGGTGACAGCGCCTATCAACCCCACCCCCGCGACGCGCGCTTCAGCGACCCGACTTGGAGCCAGAACCCGTTCTACCGTCGCGGCCTGCAGGCCTACCTGGCCTGGCAGAAGCAAACTCGCCTGTGGATCGAGGAAAGCAGCCTGACCGACGATGACCGCGCCCGGGCGCAGTTCCTGTTCAACCTGGTCAGCGACGCCTTCGCGCCGAGCAACTCGCTGCTCAACCCGCTGGCGATCAAGGAGCTGTTCAACACCGGCGGCCTGAGCCTGCTGCGCGGGGCCAGCCACCTGCTCGACGACCTGCGCCACAACGATGGCCTGCCGCGCCAGGTGGACGAACGGGCCTTCGAAGTCGGTGGCAACCTGGCCGCCACCCCCGGCGCGGTGGTGTTTCGCAACGAGCTGCTGGAACTGATCCAGTACAAGCCCATGAGCGAGAAACAGTACGCCCGGCCATTGCTGGTGGTACCGCCGCAGATCAACAAGTTCTACATCTTCGACCTCGGCCCGACCAACAGCTTCGTCCAGTACATGCTCAAGCAGGGCCTGCAGGTGTTCATGGTCAGCTGGCGCAACCCTGACCCGCGTCACCGCGAATGGGGCCTGTCCAGCTACGTGCAGGCCCTGGAGGAGGCGCTCAACGCCTGCCGCAGCATCAGCGGCAGCCGTGATCCCAACCTGATGGGCGCCTGCGCCGGCGGCCTGACCATGGCCGCCCTGCAGGGCCACCTGCAGGCCAAGAAGCAACTGCGCAAGGTGCGCAGCGCCACCTACCTGGTGAGCCTGCTCGACAGCCATTTCGACAGTCCCGCCAGCCTGTTCGCCGACGAGCAGACCATCGAGGCGGCCAAGCGCCGCTCGTACCAGCGCGGCGTGCTGGACGGCGGCGAAGTGGCGCGCATCTTCGCCTGGATGCGCCCCAACGACCTGATCTGGAACTACTGGGTCAACAACTACCTGATGGGCAAGACCCCGCCGGCGTTCGACATCCTCTACTGGAACGCCGACAACACCCGCCTGCCCGCCGCCCTGCACGGCGACCTGCTGGACTTCTTCAAGCTCAACCCGCTGACCTTCCCCGAAGGCCTGGAAGTGTGCGGTACACCTATCGACCTCAAGCAGGTCGGGCTGGACAGTTTCACCGTGGCCGGCAGCAACGACCACATCACTCCGTGGGACGCGGTCTACCGCTCGGCGCTGTTGCTCGGTGGCGACCGACGTTTCATCCTGGCCAACAGTGGGCATATCCAGAGCATCATCAACCCGCCCGGCAATCCCAAGGCCTACTACCTGGAAAACCCCAAGCTCTCCAGCGACCCGCGGGCCTGGTTCCACGATGCCCAACGGCGCGACGGCAGCTGGTGGCCGTTGTGGCGGGAATGGATCAGTGAGCGCTCCGGCACGCTGAAGGCGCCACGCGAGGAACTGGGCAACGCCACCTATCCACCGCTGGGCCCCGCGCCGGGCAGCTACGTATTGGCGCGCTGACCGGATGAAGACCCGCGACCGTATCCTTGAATGTGCCTTGCAGCTGTTCAACCGCCAGGGCGAGCCGAACGTCTCGACCTTGGAGATCGCCAATGAACTGGGGATCAGCCCCGGCAACCTGTACTACCACTTCCACGGCAAGGAGCCGCTGGTGATCGGCCTGTTCGAGCGTTTCGAAGAGGAGCTGATGCCACTGCTCGATCCGCCCCTGGATGTGCGCCTGGACGCCGAGGACTACTGGCTGTTCCTGCACCTGATCGTCGAGCGCATGGCCCAGTACCGCTTTTTGTTCCAGGACCTGTCCAACCTCACCGGGCGCCTGCCCAAGCTGGCGCGGGGCATGCGCAGCCTGATCAACGCCCTCAAGCGCACCCTGGCGGCGTTGCTGGCCAGCCTCAAGGGCCAGGGTCAGGTGACCAGTGAGACCCAGGCGCTGGGGCAACTGGTGGAGCAGATCACCCTGACCCTGATGTGCTCGCTGGACTACCAGCGGGTGCTGGGGCGCGAGGGCGATGTGGGGGTGGTGGTATACCAGGTGATGATGCTGGTGGCGCCGCATCTGCAGGCACCGGCGCGCAGGGCGGCGGAGCAGTTGGCGATGCGCTATCTGGAAGGCTGAAACGATCACGGGGCAAGCCCACCCCCACGCGTCCTGTGCAGGCTTCGTGGGAGCGGGCTTGCCCCGCGATCAGGGCGACGCGGTGTGTCAGGCCTGGGTGGCCGCGTTCACCGGTGCCGACGGCGTGCTGCTGGCCGGGGCCGCGCTCGGAGCCGGAGCCGCGGTGGCGGCGGGCGCCGGAGCGGCCGGCTTGGCTGCCGCAGGCTTGGTCGGAGTCGCTTTCTTCACGGCCGGCTTTTTGGCCGCAGTGGGTTTGGCCGCCGCTGGCTTGGCTGCCGGTTTAGCCGCCGCGGTTTTCGCCGCAGGCTTGGCCGCCGGTTTGGCCGCAGCGGTCTTGGCCGCAGGCTTGGCTGCCGCCTTGGCCAAGGGCTTGGCCGCGGTCTTGCTGGCACTGGCCTTGGAGATCGGGGTCACCGACGCGCCGGTCAGCTTCTCGATCTGCTTGGTCAGCGAGTCGACCTGCTGGTGCAGGGCCTTGATCTCATTGCGGCTGGGCACGCCCAGGCGCGAGATGGCGCTGTTCAAGCGCTTGTCGAAGGCCTCTTCCAGCTCGCTCCACTTGCCCAGCGCGCGGTCCTTCACGCCAGACACCCGGGAGTTGGTCGACGACTTGGCGCTTTCGGCCACGTCTTCGGCGGTTTTCTTCGCCTGCTTCTCAGCCTTTTCGCCATCCTTCACCAGCGAATCGAACAGCTTGGGACCGTCCTGGTCGATCTTGGAGTAGATACCCAGGCCAGCCAACCAGATCTTGCGGGAATACTTCTCGATTCCGCCGATCCAGGAACTGCCTTCTTTCTCGGTGTTCTTCTTGCCAGCCATCCTGCTCTCCTTATGGTTTGTGCGCGACGCGCTCGAGCAGCTCATGCAGCTGTTCAAGCTTGATGGACAACGCCTCAACGTCATGTTTAGACGGAATGCCGAGGCGATTCAAGGCGCGACCGACACGGGCGTCGAAGGCTTTCTCGATTTTGTCCAGCTGGACCTCGACCTTGCCGCGTACCCGGCTGACTTCCTGGGTGGCTTCGTCGAGATGGCCGTTGGCGGCTTCGATCTCTTTACCCAGGCGCTTCTTGCCGCGTTTTTCGACGCCTTCGCCGGCCTTCACCAGCTCCTTGAAGTAGTCGGAACCTTCCTGGCCGACGCGGGCGTAGGCACCGATGCCCGCCAGCCAGATCTTGCGGGCGTAGCCGCGCACCTCACCCAGGGTACTGCCTTGGGCGTCGTCTTTCTGCTTGAGATTCACTTTGGCCATGCTCTGCACCTCATGCTCGTTCAAGGGAGGGAGGAACTGCCCTGGGAGGCAGGGCTTGAGCGTGAAGGTAGGCGGAAAAATTAGAATCCTCACCCTAAGGTGGGCCGTATTGCCGCTTCAGGCCTGCTGGATGTAGGCGCGGCCTTGTGCCACGCCTACAAGGGATCGGGACGGTACGGGCGAATCAGGCCAGTGCCTTGTCCAGCGCCCGCTCGATCTCGCCCTTGATGCTGGCGCTCATCATCGACAGCATCATGCCCAGCTTCAGCTCGACGCGGATGGTGTCCTCGCCAATGTGCACGCTGCCATTGGCACCACTGCGCGTCACATCGACGCGGTCGCCGTTCCAGGTGGCCTTGAGGTCGTATTCGCGGCTGAGCCTGTCGACCAGCGCCTCGGCCTTGGCACGGGCGGCTTCACGGCCGAGGGAGTGTTTGCGTTCGACGCTGATCTGGGTCATGCGGGTGATCCTGGATATGAAGACATAATCGCCATTATGCCCGCCCCCTGTGCATGACACACCCCGCCAAGACAAATCCGCCCGCAGCCCCTAGAATGGCCGTAATTTTTTTCTGGTGAAGCGATATGACCGACCAGCGCAAAGGCGACCACGCCGAACCCACTACCCACTTCGGCTACCAGGATGTGCCCGAGAGCCAGAAGGCGAAGAAAGTCGCCGAGGTGTTCCACTCGGTGGCCGCCAAGTACGACCTGATGAACGACGTGCTGTCCGGCGGCATGCACCGCCTGTGGAAGCGCTTCACCATCGAGCTGTCCGGCGTGCGCAGCGGCAACCGGGTGCTGGACATCGCCGGTGGCACCGGCGACCTGGCCGCCAAGTTCTCGCGCCTGGTCGGCCCGACCGGCCAGGTGGTGCTGGCCGACATCAACGACTCGATGCTCAAGGTCGGCCGTGACCGCCTGCTCGACCGCGGCGTGGCCGGCAACATCGAGTTCGTCCAGGCCGACGCCGAGAAGCTGCCGTTCCCGGACAACCACTTCGACTGCGTGACCATCGCTTTCGGCCTGCGCAACGTGACCCACAAGGACGAAGCCATCCGTTCCATGCTGCGGGTGCTCAAGCCTGGTGGCCGCCTGTTGATCCTGGAGTTCTCCAAGCCGACCAACAAGTTGATGTCCAAGGCCTACGACGCCTATTCGTTCGCCTTCATGCCGCTGGCCGGCAAGCTGATCACCAACGACGCGGAAAGCTACCGCTACCTGGCCGAATCGATCCGCATGCACCCCGACCAGGAAACGCTCAAGAGCATGATGGTCGAGGCTGGCTTCGACCGCGTCACCTACCACAACATGACCAGCGGCATCGTCGCCGTGCACCGGGGGATCAAGCCCTGATGCTCCTGGCCGGCCTGCTCGCCAGCGCCGAGCACGGGCTCAACCGTGTCCTGCGCCTGGACAGCACCGCCCTCCCGCGCCTGGCGGCGCTGGAGGGCCGGGTGATCGAGATCGACTGCGTGCAGCCGGCCCTGAAGCTGTTCGTGCTGCCCGACGAGGAAGGCCTGATGCTCGCCGCCCACTGGGAGGGCGAGGTCGACTGCACCCTGCGTGCCCCCGCCGGGCGCCTGGCGCAGCTGGCCCTGGCCAAGGACAAGACCGCCGTACTGCACAGCCCCCAGGTCGAACTGCATGGCGACAGCGCCGTGCTGCTCGACCTGTTCGGCATCGTGCAAGACCTGGAGCTGGACTGGGAATACGAGCTGCAGCGCTGGCTGGGCCCGGTGCCCACCGCGCTGATCGCCGGCCACCTGCGCCTGCGCGCGCGCTGGACCCGCCAGGGTCTGGCCCGTTTCGGCGAGAACCTCTCCGAGTACCTGGCCGAGGAATCCCGCACCCTGGTCGGCAAACGCGAAGCCGAAGCGGCGTTCAGCGAGCTCGATGCGCTGAAAGTCGACATCGAACGTCTCGAGGCGCGCCTGCGCCGCCTCGCCCACACTCTTGATACCAGCGATAACGCATGAAGCTGCTCGCCGTCCGCCGTCTGTTGCGCATCCAGCGCGTCGTGATCCGCTACCGCCTCGATGACCTGCTGTTCGAACAGCCCCTGCTGCCCTGGTGGCTGGCCAGCCTGCGCCTGCTGATGCCCTGGCGCTGGCTGCCGCGCAAGCCCCTGGAGCTGAGCCGCGGCGCGCGCCTGCGCCTGGCGCTGCAGGACCTGGGGCCGATCTTCATCAAGTTCGGCCAGTTGCTCTCCACCCGCCGCGATCTGCTGCCCACCGACATCGCCGACGAGCTGATGCTGCTGCAGGACCGGGTACCGCCGTTCGACCCGCAGCACGCCGTGGCGCTGATCGAGGGACAGCTCGGGGCTAAGGTGGCCGAGGTGTTCAGCCGCTTCGACGTCGAGCCGCTGGCCTCGGCCTCGGTGGCCCAGGTCCACGCCGCGCGGCTCAAGAGCGGCGAGGAAGTGGTGGTCAAGGTGGTGCGCCCGGGCCTCAAGCCAGTCATCGCCCAGGACCTGGCTTGGCTGTTCCTGATCGCCAAGGCCGCCGAACGCGCCTCGGCCGATGCCCGTCGCCTGCACCCGGTGGAGATCGTCGGCGACTACGAGAAGACCATCTACGACGAGCTCGACCTGCTGCGCGAGGCGGCCAACGCCAGCCAGCTGCGGCGCAACTTCGAAGGCTCCGAGCTGATGTACGTGCCCCAGGTGTACTGGGACTTCTGCCGGCCCAAGGTGCTGGTGATGGAGCGGATCTACGGCGTACCGGTCACCGACATGGTCACGCTGGCGGACCAGCGCACCGACATGAAGATGCTCGCCGAGCGGGGTGTGGAAGTGTTCTTCACCCAGGTGTTCCGCGACAGCTTCTTCCACGCCGACATGCACCCGGGCAACATCTTCGTCAGCACGGTCAAGCCATGGAGCCCGCAGTACATCGCCATCGACTGCGGCATCGTCGGCAGCCTCACCGCCGAGGACCAGGACTACCTGGCCCGCAACCTGATCGCCTTCTTCAAGCGCGACTACCGCCGCGTGGCCCAGTTGCACATCGATTCGGGCTGGGTGCCGGCGCAGACCAAGGTCAACGAATTCGAGGCGGCGATCCGCACCGTGTGCGAGCCAATCTTCGAAAAGCCGTTGAAGGACATCTCCTTCGGCCAAGTGCTGATGCGCCTGTTCCAGACTGCCCGGCGCTTCAACATGGAAGTCCAGCCGCAGTTGGTGCTGCTGCAAAAGACCCTGCTGAATATCGAAGGCCTGGGCCGCCAGCTTTATCCCGACCTGGACCTGTGGAGCACCGCCAAGCCGTTCCTCGAACGCTGGATGCGCGAGCGCATGAGCCCGAAGGCGGTTATCGGCAACCTGTACAGCCAGGCCGAGCAGTTGCCGCACCTGGCCGACATGACCCGCGACCTGCTCGAGCGCCTGTCGCAACCGCACCTGCACGATGCGCAACTGCCCGAGCGACGCCGCGCCGGCGACAACTGGGCGCTGCGCCTGCTCGGTGCCGGCCTGCTCGGCGGCGGAGCGACGCTGGCCGCCGGCGCCGTCAGCCTCAGCGCCCCGGCCACCTGGCCGGCGTGGCTGATGCTGGCCGCGGGCCTGTACCTTATCGTGCGCCGATAGCCAGCCGCGCCGTCGGCTGGCACACTAGCGTACAGGGGCCCGGTACGGGAGCGGGCCTGGTTTGGAGTCGACGATGAAAGACTGGCTGGACGAGATCAAGTGGAACAGCGATGGCCTGGTGCCGGCGATCGCCCAGGACCACAAGACCGGGCGCGTGCTGATGATGGCCTGGATGAACCGTGAATCCCTCGCCCTGACCGCCGCCGAGCATCGCGCCATCTACTGGTCGCGCTCGCGGGGCAAGCTGTGGCGCAAGGGCGAAGAGTCGGGCCATGTGCAGAAACTGCATGAAATGCGCCTGGACTGCGACGCCGACGTGATCATCCTGATGGTCGAGCAACTGGGCCATATCGCCTGCCATACCGGCCGCGAAAGCTGCTTCTACCGCGTCCTCGAGGACGGCCAGTGGAAAACCGTCGACCCGGTCCTGAAGGATCCGAACGCCATCTACAGCGCAGGACACTGACATGAGCGACACCCTGAACCGCCTCGCCGAGGTGCTGGAAGAACGCAAGCACGCGGCGCCGGACAGCAGCTACGTGGCCAGCCTGTATCACAAGGGCCTGAACAAGATCCTCGAGAAGCTCGGCGAAGAGTCCATCGAGACCATCATCGCCGCCAAGGATGCCGCCGTCAGCAAGGATTACAGCGATGTCATCTATGAAACCGCAGACCTGTGGTTTCATAGCCTGGTCATGCTCAGCGCGCTGGGCCAGCATCCGCAGGCGGTGCTCGACGAGCTGGAGCGTCGGTTCGGATTGTCCGGGCATGATGAGAAGGCTGCGCGTCAGCCGTCTGCCTGAAGATTGCCGGGGGCGCGTTGCGCCCCTTTCCGACCGGTCCGACGCCTCGGCAAGGCCGCTCCTACAGGGGGCCGCGTCGCCTGAACGATTCGCTGAACCCTGTGATGGGCTGCAAGGCAGCCCCAGGGCCCGATAGACCGACACACATTTTTCAGGAGTACGAAATGGGTATTTTTGACTGGAAACACTGGATCGTCCTGCTGGTCGTCGTGGTGCTGGTGTTTGGCACCAAGAAACTGAAGAACTTCGGCAGCGACCTGGGCGAATCGATCAAGGGCTTTCGCAAGGCCATGAACGAAGAAGAAACCAAGCCCGCCGAGCAGAGCCCGCCGCCGGCCCAACCGGTTCCGCCGGTGCAGAACACCGCGCAGCAG
>NZ_NIBE01000039.1:26194-46551 GCF_002205115.1 Pseudomonas sp. DrBHI1 | reverse complement strand
CTCGCAGCGACCGGAACAGACGTGGTGCACAGCCTGACATCACGTATCGACTCCACGCTCACGAGCCTGCGGCTTTGGGATGACGCCTTGCGTGCCCGTCCCGATCAAAAAGCTTGACCGAACGATCAGAAAAACATGGAAAACGGTACACATTACAAATATTTATTTGTGTACAATCATCCAGCCCAAAAACCGCGGGACGGCGGTGAGAAGGGCCTGGACACGGGTCGGCGCAGGTTTCCTTGCGTTGCCATAACCCTGGTGGTTATCGATACTGGCGCCGATTTACCAACCAACAAGAACACCCAAACCGTGGAACCTTAGAATGAGCACTGCAATCAGTCCGACTGCTTATAACTATAAGGTCGTCCGCCAGTTCGCCATCATGACGGTGGTCTGGGGGATCCTTGGCATGGGGCTTGGCGTCTTCATCGCCTCGCAACTGGTATGGCCCCAGCTCAACCTGGACCTGCCATGGACGAGCTTCGGCCGCCTGCGCCCACTGCACACCAACCTGGTGATCTTCGCCTTCGGTGGCTGCGCCCTGTTCGGCACCAGCTACTACGTGGTGCAGCGTACCTGCCAGACCCGGCTGATCTCCGACAGCATGGCCGCCTTCACCTTCTGGGGTTGGCAGGCGGTGATCGTCGGCGCGCTGATCACCCTGCCGATGGGCTTCACCACCACCAAGGAATACGCCGAGCTCGAGTGGCCGCTGGCGATCCTGCTGGCTATCGTCTGGGTCACCTACGCCCTGGTGTTCTTCGGCACCATCGTCAAGCGCAAGACCAAGCACATCTACGTCGGCAACTGGTTCTACGGCGCGTTCATCGTGGTCACCGCGATGCTGCACATCGTCAACCACATCTCGCTGCCGGTGAGCCTGTTCAAGTCCTACTCGGCCTACGCAGGCGCCACCGACGCGATGATCCAGTGGTGGTACGGGCACAATGCCGTGGGCTTCTTCCTGACCACCGGCTTCCTGGGGATGATGTACTACTTCGTCCCGAAACAGGCCGAACGCCCGATCTACTCCTATCGCCTGTCGATCGTGCACTTCTGGGCGCTGATCACCCTGTACATCTGGGCCGGCCCCCACCACCTGCACTACACCGCACTGCCGGACTGGGCGCAGTCACTGGGCATGGTGATGTCGATCATCCTCCTGGCGCCGAGCTGGGGCGGCATGATCAACGGCATGATGACCCTCTCGGGGGCCTGGCATAAGCTGCGCACCGACCCGATCCTGCGCTTCTTGGTGGTGTCGCTGGCGTTCTACGGCATGTCCACCTTCGAAGGCCCGATGATGGCCATCAAGACGGTCAACTCACTGTCGCACTACACCGACTGGACCATCGGCCACGTCCACGCCGGCGCCCTCGGCTGGGTGGCGATGATCTCGATCGGCGCGGTCTACCACATGATCCCGAAACTCTACGGCCGCGATCAGATGCACAGCGTCGGCCTGATCAACGCGCACTTCTGGCTGGCCACCATCGGCACCGTGCTGTACATCGCCTCGATGTGGGTCAACGGCATTACCCAAGGCCTGATGTGGCGCGCCATCAACGACGACGGCACCCTCACCTACTCCTTCGTCGAAGCCCTGCAGGCCAGCCACGCGGGTTACATCGTCCGCGCCCTGGGCGGTGCGTTCTTCGCCTCCGGCATGCTGCTGATGGCCTACAACGTGCTGCGTACCGTGCGCGCCGCCAACCCGGTTCAGGCTGAGGAAGCCGCCAAGATCGTCGTCGTGGGAGCCCACTGATGAAGCATGAAGCAGTCGAGAAGAATATCGGCCTGATGGCCTTCTTCATGGTCATTGCCGTCAGCGTCGGTGGCCTCACCCAGATCGTCCCGCTGTTCTTCCAGGACGTCACCAACAAGCCGGTCGAGGGCATGAAGCCACGTACCGCGCTCGAGGTCGAGGGCCGCGACATCTACATCCGCGAAGGCTGCGTGGGTTGCCACTCGCAAATGATCCGGCCGTTCCGCGCCGAGACCGAACGCTACGGCCACTACTCGGTGGCCGGCGAGAGCGTGTGGGACCACCCGTTCCTGTGGGGCTCCAAGCGTACCGGGCCCGACCTGGCCCGCGTCGGCGGCCGCTACTCGGACGACTGGCACCGCGCCCACCTGTACAACCCGCGCAACGTGGTACCGGAATCGAAGATGCCGTCGTACCCGTGGCTGGTGGAAAACAAGCTCGACGGCAAGGACACCGCCAAGAAGATGGAAGTGCTGCGCACCCTGGGCACGCCGTACACCGACGAAGACATCGCCGGCGCCCGTGACGCGGTCAAGGGCAAGACCGAGATGGACGCCATCGTCGCGTACCTGCAAGGCCTTGGCACCCTCATCAAAAGCAAACGGTGACACTGATGGATATCGGGATGATTCGCGGCCTGGGCACCGTCGTGGTGCTGCTGGCCTTCGTGGGCCTGGCGCTGTGGGTGTTCAGCCCGCGGCGCAAGCAGGAATTCGACGAAGCGACGCAATTGCCGTTCGCGGACGATCCAGAAGCCACCCGCCACGTCGAGCAAGCAAAAGCTTCTAGGAGCAAACAACAATGACAACCTTCTGGAGTCTGTACGTCACCGTCCTGACCCTGGGCACCATCTTCGCCTTGACCTGGTTGCTGCTGTCGACCCGCAAGGGCCAGCGCGAAGAGATCACCGACGAAGTCGTCGGCCACGCCTTCGACGGCATCGAGGAGTACGACAACCCGCTGCCGAAATGGTGGTTCTGGCTGTTCGTCGGCACCGTCGTCTTTGCCCTCGGCTACCTGGTGCTGTACCCGGGCCTGGGCAACTGGAAAGGCATCCTGCCGGGCTATGCCTACGTCGACAACGACAAGAAGACCGAGTTCTCCAACGGCCAGGCCGGCTGGACCGGCGTGCACGAATGGGAAAAGGAAATGGCCAAGGCCGACGCCCGCTTCGGGCCGATCTTCGCCAAGTTCGCCGCCATGCCACTGGAGGAGGTGGCCAAGGACCCGCAGGCCCTGAAGATGGGCGCTCGCCTGTTCGCCTCCAACTGCTCGGTATGCCACGGTTCCGACGCCCGGGGCGCCTACGGCTTCCCCAACCTGACCGACAACGACTGGCGTTGGGGCGGTGAGCCGGAGACCATCAAGACCACCATCATGAACGGTCGCCACGGCGTGATGCCAGGCTGGGCCTCGGTGATCGGCGAACAGGGCGTGGCGGACGTGGCGGCCTTCGTGCTGACCAACCTGGACGGGCGCAAGCTGCCCGAGGACGCCAAGGCCGACCCGGCCAAAGGCCAGCAGATCTTCGCCACCAACTGCGTGGCCTGCCACGGCCCCGAGGGCAAGGGCACCCCGGCCATGGGCGCGCCGAACCTGACTCATCCGCAGGCGTTCATCTACGGCTCGAGCTTCGCCCAACTGCAGCAGACCATCCGCTATGGCCGTCAGGGACAGATGCCGGCCCAAGCGCAGATGCAGGGCAACGACAAGGTCCACCTGCTGGCGGCCTACGTCTACAGCCTGTCGCACCAGGAGCAACAAGAGCCAAAAGCCGAGTGATGGGTCAAACGTGGGAGCGGCGGAGCGCCGCTCCCACGTTCATTCGAGCATAAAACGAGCCGAAACTGACCTGAATCAATTGACACCCGCCATAACACGATTCACACCACGAACCCAACGCGACTAAAGGTCGCAGCGCGCCCCGCACGCGCCATCTCAGGCGTATCATGGGCCGCAGAGCGCTAGCAGAACGCGCGAGACTGCGGCCGGCACGCACTGGCCGCGGCATTTCTCCACTGCCGTGGGACTTGATGATGAGCAAGCAAATTCCGGTACATGGCGTCACCCCGCCTGCCAGCAAAGGGAAGGATTCCGTCGACCTCTACGCCTCGCGCGAAAAAATCTACACCCGCGCCTTCACCGGCATCTTCCGCAGGCTGCGGATGGTCGGTGGCGCGGCGCTGTTTTTGCTGTACTTCGGCACCGTCTGGCTGAACTGGGGCGGCCACCAGGCCGTCTGGTGGAACCTGCCCGAACGCAAGTTCTACATCTTCGGCGCCACCATCTGGCCCCAGGACTTCATCCTGCTCTCGGGGATCCTGATCGTCGCCGCCTTCGGCCTGTTCTTCATCACCGTGTATGCAGGGCGGGTCTGGTGCGGCTACACCTGCCCGCAAAGCGTCTGGACCTGGGTGTTCATGTGGTGCGAAAAAGTCACCGAGGGTGATCGCAACCAACGCATGAAGCTGGACAAGGCGCCCATGAGCGCCAACAAGTTCCTGCGCAAGCTGGCCAAGCACAGCCTGTGGCTGCTGATAGGCTTCGTCACCGGCATGACCTTCGTCGGCTACTTCTCACCGATCCGCGAGCTGGCCATCGAGTTCTTTACCGGCCAGGCCGATGGCTGGGCCTACTTCTGGGTCGGTTTCTTCACGCTGGCCACCTACGGCAACGCCGGCTGGCTGCGCGAGCAGGTGTGCATCTACATGTGCCCGTACGCGCGCTTCCAGAGCGTGATGTTCGACAAGGACACCCTGATCGTCTCCTACGACCCGCGCCGCGGCGAGACCCGCGGCCCGCGCAAGAAGGACATCGACTACAAGGCCAAGGGCCTGGGCGACTGCATCGACTGCACCATGTGTGTGCAGGTCTGCCCCACCGGCATCGATATCCGTGATGGCTTGCAGATCGAGTGCATCGGCTGCGCCGCCTGCATCGACGCCTGCGACAGCATCATGGACAAGATGAACTATCCCAAGGGCCTGATCAGCTATACCACCGAGCACAACCTGTCCGGGCAGAAGACCCACATGCTGCGCCCGCGCCTGATCGGCTACGCCCTGGTGCTGCTGGTGATGATCGGCGCCTTGGTCACCGCTTTCGCCACCCGTTCGCTGATCGGTTTCGACGTGGCCAAGGACCGCGTGCTGTACCGCGAGAACGCCCAGGGGCGGATCGAGAACGTCTACAGCCTGAAGGTGATGAACAAGGACCAGCACGACCACGTCTACGTGCTCGACGCCGCTGGCCTGCCCGACCTCAAGCTCGAAGGCCAGCGCGAGATACGCGTCACCGCCGGCGACATCGTCAACCTGCCGGTGCAGTTGTCGGTCGCCCCTGAACAACTGCCCTCGACCACCAACGAAATCACCTTCATCCTCAAGGACGCCGACGACAGCGCCAACCAGGTTGAAGCCAAGAGCCGTTTCATCGGCCCACAGATCCGCTGAGAGAGAACATCGACAATGCCTGCAGCCACCGCCGCCAGCCCCTGGTACAAGCACCTCTGGCCCTGGATCATCATCGGCATCCTGGCCACCTCGGTGTGCCTGAGCCTGACCATGGTCAGCATTGCCGTGCGCAACCCGGACAACCTGGTCAACGACAACTACTACGAGGCCGGCAAGGGCATCAACCGCTCTCTGGACCGCGAGCTGCTGGCACAGACCCTCAACCTCAAGGCCAGCGTGCACCTGGACGAGCTGACCGGCGAGGTGGAGGTGCGCCTGACCGGCAACAGCGACCCGCAGACGCTGGAACTGAACCTGATCTCGCCGACCCAGCCGGACAAGGACCGCAAGGTGCCGCTGATCCGCGCCGAGCAAGGCCGCTATGTCGGCCAGCTCGACGACAAGGTCCAGGGGCGGCGCTTCGTCGAGCTGCTGGGCAGCCAGGATGAGCATGTGTGGCGGTTGTTCGAGGAGGAGAAGGTCGAGCATGGGGTGACCTTGCAGCTGGGGGATGAAGCGCTGCAAGGGGCCGAGCACCAGCAATGAATCGCCGCACCGCAGGGGGCGCCTTGCGCCCCTTTCGCGGCACAAGGCCGCTCCTACAGGGACACGCGATCCCCTGTAGGAGCGGCCTTGTGTCGCGAAAGGGCTGCAAAGCAGCCCCAACAACCCCAAAGTACAAGACAGCACCAAGATGACCCACCCCACCCCCTGCTACCACTGCGCCCTGCCCGTCCCCGCCGGCAGCCGCTTCACCGCCGTGGTCCTCGGCGAGCCGCGGCAATTCTGCTGCCCCGGCTGCCAGGCAGTGGCCGAGGCCATCGTCGCCGGTGGCCTGGAGCACTACTACCAGCACCGCAGCGACACCAGCGCCAACCCCGAGGCCCTGCCCCGCCAGCTCCAGGATGAACTGGCGCTGTATGACCGCAGCGACGTGCAGCAATCCTTCGTGCGCCATGCCGGCGAGCTGGCCGAAACCATACTGATGGTCGAGGGCATCAGCTGCGCCGCCTGCGGCTGGCTGATCGAGAAGCACCTGCGCAACCTGCCCGGCGTCGACGACGCCCGCCTCAACCTGTCCAACCACCGCCTGCTGGTCAGCTGGGACGACCAGCAACTGCCGCTGTCCAGGCTGCTGGCCGAGCTGCGCCAGATCGGCTATGCCGCCCACCCCTACCAGCCCGACCAGGCCGCCGAACAGCTGGCCCGGGAGAACCGCGGCGCCCTGCGCCGCCTGGGCGTGGCCGGGCTGCTGTGGTTCCAGGCGATGATGGCGACCATGGCCACCTGGCCGGAATTCAATATCGACCTGTCGCCCGAGCTGCACACTATCCTGCGCTGGGTCGCGCTGTTCCTCACCACCCCCATCGTGTTCTACAGCTGCGCGCCGTTCTTCAAAGGCGCGGCCCGCGACCTGCGCACCCGCCACCTGACCATGGACGTCTCGGTGTCGCTGGCCATCGCCCTGGCCTACTGCGCCGGGATCTGGACCGCGATCACCGGCAGTGGCGAGCTGTACTTCGACACCGTCGGCATGTTCGCCTTGTTCCTGCTCACAGGCCGCTATCTCGAACGCCGCGCCCGCGAGCGCACCGCGGCAGCCACCGCGCAACTGGTCAACCTGTTGCCGGCCTCGTGCCTGCGCCTGGACGCCAACGGCCAGGGCGAGCGCATCCTGCTCGGCGAACTGCAGTGCGGCGACCGGGTGCAGGTGCTGCCCGGCGCGGTGATCCCGGCCGACGGGTTGATCGTCGACGGCCGCTCCAGCGTCGACGAATCGCTGCTGACCGGCGAGTACCTGCCCCTGGCGCGCCGCGTTGGCGACCGGGTGACCGGCGGCACCCTCAACGTCGAGAGCACCCTCACCGTCGAAGTCCAGGCCCTGGGCCAGGACTCGCGCCTCTCGGCCATCGTCCGCCTGCTGGAGCGCGCCCAGTCGGAAAAACCGCGCCTGGCGGAAATCGCCGACCGCGCCTCGCAGTGGTTCCTGCTGTTCACCCTGGTGGCCGCCGCCGTAATCGGCGTGGTCTGGTGGCAACTGGATGCGCCACGGGCGTTCTGGATCGTCCTGGCCATGCTGGTCGCCACCTGCCCCTGCGCCCTGTCACTGGCCACGCCGACCGCCCTCACCGCGGCCACCGGCAGCCTGCACAAGCTCGGCCTGCTGATCACCCGCGGGCATGTGCTGGAGGGGCTGAACCAGATCGACACGGTGATCTTCGACAAGACCGGCACCCTCACCGAGGGCCGCCTGGCCCTGCGCAGCGTGCGACCGCTGGGCCAACTGGACAGCGACCAGTGCCTGGCGCTGGCCGCCGCCCTGGAAAACCGCTCCGAGCATCCCATCGCCCGCGCCTTCGGCCGCGCCGCCCAGGCCGCCGAAAGCGTCAATGCCATGCCAGGGTTGGGTCTGGAAGGCGAGTTGGCCGGCCAGCGCCTGCGCATCGGCCAGGCCGCCTTCGTCTGCGCCCTCAGCGGCGCCGAGGTCCCCGCCGTGCCGGAGCCGCGCGGGCAATGGCTGCTGCTGGGCGATCGGCAAGGGCCGTTGGCCTGGTTCGCGCTGGACGACCGCCTGCGCGACGACGCCCAGGACCTGGTGACCGCCTGTAAAGCCCGTGGCTGGCAAACACTGCTGCTGTCCGGCGACAGTTCACCGATGGTCGCCGAGGTGGCCGCGCAGCTGGGCATCGACCAGGCGATCGGCGGCCTGCGCCCGGACGACAAGCTCGCTCGCCTCAAGGCCCTGCAAGGCGAGGGCCGCAAGGTGCTGATGCTCGGCGACGGCGTCAACGACGTGCCAGTGCTGGCCGCCGCCGACATCAGCATCGCCATGGGCAGCGCCACCGACCTTGCCAAGACCAGCGCCGACGCGGTATTGCTGTCCAACCGCCTGCAAGCGCTGGTACAGGCCTTCGACCTGGCCCGCCGGACCCGCCGCAATATTGTCGAGAACCTGCTCTGGGCGACGCTGTACAATGGCCTCATTCTACCGTTCGCCGCGCTCGGCTGGATCACCCCGGTGTGGGCGGCAATCGGCATGTCGGTCAGCTCGCTGATCGTGGTGCTCAACGCCCTGCGCCTGACCCGGCTGCCCGCCGATGCGGCGCCGGCCGCGCGCGAGCCGGCGTCGCTCGAAAGGAAACCGCTATGCCCGCCCTCTACGTGATGATTCCCGCCGCCCTGCTGCTGGTCGGCGTTGCCGTGTACATCTTCTTCTGGGCGGTGGACAGCGGCCAGTACGACGACCTCGAAGGCCCGGCCCACAGCATCCTGTTCGATGACCAGGATCCGCGCCATCAGGCCGCCGTGAAGCCCGGGGACGAACAGCCCGACGACCAGGACCCCTCGCCACGTGCCTGAACTGATTCCGCTCCTGGGCTCGGCGCTGGTCCTGGGCCTGCTCGGCGGCGGCCACTGCCTGGGCATGTGCGGCGGCCTGATGGGCGCCCTCACCCTGGCCATCCCACCCGAGCAGCGTGGCCGGCGCCTGCGCCTGCTGCTGGCCTACAACCTCGGGCGCATCCTCAGCTATGCCGCCGCCGGCCTGCTGCTGGGCCTGGCCGGCGTGGCGCTGGCCAGCAGCCCGCTGGCCATCGGCTTGCGCGTCATCGCGGCGCTGCTGTTGATCTGCATGGGTCTGTACCTGGCCGGCTGGTGGAACGGCCTGACCCGTATCGAGGCGCTCGGCCGCGGCCTGTGGCGCCATGTGCAACCCGTGGCCACCCGACTGCTGCCGGTGTCCAGCCTGCCTCGCGCCCTGCTGCTGGGCGCCCTGTGGGGCTGGCTGCCGTGCGGGCTGGTATACAGCACCCTGTTGTGGGCGGCGAGCCAGGGCGATGCGCTGCACAGCGCGGCGCTGATGCTGGCGTTCGGCATCGGCACCTGGCCGGTGCTGCTGGCCACGGGGCTCGCGGCGGAGCGCGTCGGCGCCCTGTTGCGCAAGCGCGGCGTGCGCGTGGCCGGGGGCGTGCTGGTTATCCTGTTTGGTTTGTGGACGTTGCCTGGGCCGCACCAGCACTGGTTGATGGGACACTGATCGCGGGGCAAGCCCGCCCCCACGCCAGCCCCGCAACGGTCGCCAACTCACCTTGATACAAATCAACACGACTTCTTACATCCGCCCCTAGACTCCGGACACTGCAGCTCTATCCGGGGACCACCCACATGCTCGACGACCTACGCTGGGACGCCGACCTGATTCGTCGCTACGATCTGGCCGGGCCACGCTACACCTCCTATCCGACCGCCGTGCAGCTGCACGGCGAAGTGGGCTCGTTCGACCTGCTTCACGCCCTGCGCGAAAGCCGCCGCGCCACGCGCCCGCTGTCGCTCTACGTGCACGTGCCGTTCTGCGCCAACATCTGCTACTACTGCGCCTGCAACAAAGTCATCACCAAGGATCGTGGCCGCGCCGCGCCCTACCTGCAGCGCCTGGAGCAGGAGATCCAACTGGTCGCCTGCCACCTCGACCCGAAACAGGTGGTCGAGCAGCTGCACTTCGGCGGCGGCACGCCGACTTTCCTCAGCCATGTGGAACTGCGCCAGCTGATGGCCACCCTGCGCCAGCACTTCCACCTGCTGGACGACGACTCCGGCGACTACGGCATCGAGATCGACCCGCGCGAGGCCGACTGGTCGACCATGGGCCTGCTGCGCGAGCTGGGCTTCAACCGCGTCAGCCTCGGCGTGCAGGACCTCGATCCGGCCGTGCAACGCGCGGTCAACCGCCTGCAGAGCCTGGAGCAGACCCGCACCCTGATCGAGGCGGCGCGCACCCTGCAGTTCCGCTCGATCAACCTCGACCTGATCTACGGCCTGCCCAAGCAGACCCCGGAAGGCTTCGCCCGCACCGTCGAGGAAGTGATCCGCCTGCAGCCCGACCGTCTGTCGGTATTCAACTACGCACACCTGCCCGAGCGCTTCATGCCCCAGCGGCGCATCGACAGCGCCGACCTGCCGGCGCCGGCGGCCAAGCTGGAAATGCTCCACGCCACCATCGACCAACTGACTGCCGCCGGCTACCGCTACATCGGCATGGACCACTTCGCCCTGCCCGACGACGAACTGGCCATCGCCCAGGAGGAAGGCACCCTGCAGCGCAACTTCCAGGGCTACACCACCCACGGCCACTGCGACCTGATCGGCCTGGGCGTGTCGGCAATCAGCCAGATCGGCGACCTGTACTGCCAGAACAGCAGCGACCTCAACACCTACCAGGACACCCTTTCCACCGCCCAGCTGGCGACCCAGCGCGGCCTTTTGTGCAACCAGGACGACCGCCTGCGCCGGGCGGTGATCCAGCAACTGATCTGCCACTTCGAACTGGATTTCGAGGCGATCGAGCAGGCCTTCACCATCGATTTTCGCGGCTATTTCAAAGAGCTGTGGCCGCAGCTGCAGGCCATGCAGCGCGACGGCCTGATCAACCTGGACGCCAAGGGCATCCGCATCCTGCCAGCCGGCCGCCTGCTGGCGCGCTCGGTATGCATGGTGTTCGACGCCTACCTAGCGCAGCAGAATCGCCAGCGTTTCTCCCGGGTGATCTGAGGCGATTGAGGCGTTTCACCACATGGACAGACCGCCTTTCGAGGCACACTATGGACAGTTGAACGGTAGCGGAACACCCCTTCCCTGCCGCCGCTAGCGTGCACCAAAAATGCGCACACTGGCCTACAGCCCATGCCGCAGGTTATCCTTACGGCTTATGTGTGCTTTCCCACAAGGATCGAAAGAAATGTCCGAGCCAGTAAAACTGCGCCCACACAACCAGGCCCACTGCAAGGATTGCAGCCTGGCCCCCCTGTGCCTGCCCCTGTCCCTGAACCTGGAAGACATGGATGCACTGGATGAAATCGTCAAACGCGGTCGCCCGTTGAAGAAAGGCGAGTTCCTGTTCCGCCAGGGTGACAATTTCGGCTCGGTCTATGCGGTTCGCTCTGGCGCCCTGAAAACCTTCAGCCTCAGCGATGCCGGCGAAGAACAGATCACCGGCTTCCACCTGCCCAGCGAGCTGGTCGGCCTGTCGGGTATGGACACCGAGGCCTATCCGGTGTCGGCCCAGGCCCAGGAAACCACCTCGGTGTGCGAGATCCCCTTCGAGCGCCTCGACGAACTGTCGGTGCAACTGCCGCAGCTGCGCCGCCAGCTGATGCGGGTGATGAGCCGCGAGATCCGCGACGACCAGCAGATGATGCTGCTGCTGTCGAAGAAGACCGCCGACGAGCGCATCGCCACCTTCCTGGTCAACCTGTCGGCGCGCTTCCGCGCCCGCGGCTACTCGGCCAACCAGTTCCGCCTGAGCATGTCGCGCAACGAGATTGGCAACTATCTGGGCCTGGCGGTGGAAACCGTGTCGCGGGTGTTCACACGCTTCCAGCAGAACGGCCTGCTCAAGGCCGAGGGCAAGGAAGTGCACATCCTCGACCCGATCCAGCTGTGTGCGCTGGCCGGTGGTGCGCTCGAAACCTGATCGCCGCGTGAACAGGGTATACTGGCGCCGAGTTTTTCCAGGATACCCGCCCATGCACAGCGACACCTTCGACCTCAAAGCCCTGATCCGCCCGGTAGTGGACTTCCCCAAGCCGGGCGTGATCTTCCGCGACATTACCCCGCTGTTCCAGTCGCCGCGCGGACTGCGCTATGTCGCTGACCAGTTCATCGAGCGCTATGTCGAGGCCGAGTTCAGCCATATCGGTGCCATGGACGCGCGGGGTTTCCTGATCGGCTCGATCATCGCCCATCAGTTGAACAAGCCGCTGATCCTGTTCCGCAAGCAGGGCAAGCTGCCGGCCGACGTGTTGAGCGAGGGTTACCAGACCGAATACGGCGAGGCCTTCCTGGAAGTGCACGCCGACAGCCTCTGTGAAGGCGACTCGGTATTGATCTTCGATGACCTGATCGCCACCGGCGGCACCCTGCTGGCCGCAGCCAACCTCGTGCGCCGCACCGGTGCCCAGGTGTTCGAGGCGGCGGCGATCATCGACCTGCCGGAACTGGAAGGTTCACGCCGCCTGCAGGCGGCCGGGGTGCCGACCTTCTGCCTGACCGAGTTTTCCCTGAGCGAATACTGAGTTCGCCTTCAGAACAATCGCGGGGCTACAGCCAGCCCTTTCAAGGTGCTGAAAATTGGCGTCCGACTTGGAATTGCCGGGGCTGCTTTGCAGCCCCGGCAATGTTGAGCTGGAAACGTCATATCTCAAAAATCGCAAGACCTTGAAAGGGCTGGGTCTTACAGCGAAATCGGCCTGCGCCCGGCAAAGGCGTGCGCCAGCGTCCCGCCATCCACCAGCTCCAGCTCCCCACCCAACGGCACGCCATGGGCAATGCGCGTGGCGGCCAGGCCTTTCTCGGCCAGCAACTGGGCGATGTAGTGGGCAGTCGCCTCCCCTTCCACCGTGGGGTTGGTGGCCAGGATCACCTCGCTGAAGGTGCCCTGTTCTTCGATTCGCGCCATCAACTGCGGAATGCCGATCGCCTCCGGCCCCAGGCCATCGAGCGGCGACAGGTGTCCCTTGAGCACGAAGTAGCGGCCGCGATAACCGGTCTGCTCCACCGCGTACACGTCCATTGGCCCTTCCACCACGCACAGCTGGCTGTCGTCGCGGCGCGGATCGGCGCACTGCGGGCACAGCTCCTGCTCGGTCAGGGTCCGGCACTGGCGGCAGTGGCCGACGCCTTCCATGGCCTGGCTCAGGGCCTGGGCCAGGCGCGTGCCACCGCTGCGGTCGCGCTCGAGCAGCTGCAAGGCCATGCGCTGGGCGGTTTTCTGGCCGACGCCGGGCAGGATGCGCAGGGCGTCGATCAGTTGGCGGATCAGGGGGCTGAAGCTCATCTCGGCGGGCCGTCCAATTTCAGGAAACACAATGAACAAGGGAGCAACGTCCCACAGGTCGTTGCTCCCCGGTGTGAAGCGATCAGCCGATCAGAACGGCATCTTGAAACCAGGCGGCAGTTGCATGCCGGCGGTCATGCTGCCCATCTTGTCCTGGCTGTTCTGCTCGATCTTGCGCACGGCGTCGTTCAGCGCGGCGGCGATCAGGTCCTCGAGCACTTCCTTGTCGTCCTCGTCGGTCGACATCAGGCTCTGGTCGATGCTCACGCGCTTGACGTCGTGGCGACCGGTCATCACCACGCTGACCAGGCCACCGCCGGACTGGCCGGTGACTTCCGCGTTGGCCAGCTCTTCCTGCATCTTCTGCATCTTTTCCTGCATCTGCTGGGCCTGCTTCATCAGGCCGGCCATGCCACCTTTCATCATGGGGGTATACCTCGATTGGGTCATGTGATGCGGCCCCGCACAGGCGGGCCGCATGGTTATCCGTTATTGGCCCTGGCTGGCCAGGGCATCTACAGGCTCAATAGTATCCTGCCTGACCGTCGCGCCGAACTGCCGGATCATCTGCTGGATGAGCGGATCCTGCTCGATCGATACGACGGCGTCATGCTGGCGCTCGGCGCGCTTGCGCGAGGCCGCCTGGGCCGGCGTTTCCTGCTCGGGGCGAATCAGCTCGATCTTCAGGCGGATCTCGCGGCCCAACTGTTGGTTGAGCGCCTCATTCAGTCGGCGCTGCTGGGTCGAGTTGAACAGCGCGCCCTGCCCCGGGTCCAGGTGCAGCAGCCAGTCATCACCATCAGCGGCGATCAGCGTACAGTTTGCGGCGATGTTGCCTGTCATACCGGAGACAGGCAACTGTGGGAATAATTCCAGCCATTGCAGGGCCAGCCCGGTCGCCGGCATGGCCGCCGGCAGCGGCTCCGGCGCCTGGACGGGCGCCTCTTCCTGCACGTGCTCGGCCAGCTCATCCAGGTAGCTGAAGCCGGCCGGGTCGCTGTCGGGCGTGTAGTAGTCCTCGTCTCCCGGCGGCTCGTCGTCACGCTCCATGCCCGCCGGGCTGTAGGCCGACGGATCGAACGGCGGCTCGTCGTAGTCCGGCTGCGGGTTGGCGGCTTCGACCGCAGGTGCAGGCTCGGGCGGCTGCTCGGGTGCAACCGGCGCCGGCGCGGCAACGGGCTCCTCCCACGGCAGGTCGATGACCTCCTCGACGGGCTGCGGCTGTGGCTCGGGCTCTGGTTCCGATTGCGGCGCCTCGACAACCTCGGCAACGACCGGCACTTCGACGACTGGCGGCTCGGGCTGCTCGGGTGACTCAGCCATGGGCACCGGCGCGACCGCTTCAGCGACAGGGCTGGCGACAGCGGGCGGCGCCACGGCCACAGCCGCCGCTGCCACCGGTTGGGCCGGATCAGCTGTGGCCTGGCTGATCCCCAACGGCTTTAGTAGCGGCTTCGGCGCATCGTCGGTGTCGGCCGGGCGGAACGCCAGCATGCGCAGCAGGACCATCTCGAAGCCGCCACGCGGGTCCGGCGCCAGCGGCAGGTCGCGACGGCCGATCAGGCCCATCTGGTAATAGAATTGCACATCCTCGGCCGGCAGGGCCTGGGCCAGCGCCAGCACGCGTTCACGGTCGCCCTGGCCGTTGTCAACCGCCTCGGGCAGGGCCTGGGCGATGGCCACCCGGTGCAACACATTGAGCATTTCCGACAGCACGCCGTTCCAGTCCGGCCCTTGTTCGGCCAGGTCGCGCACCGCCTCCAGCAATGCCCGGGCATCACCTTCGAGCAACGCCTGCAGCACCCCGTACACCTGGCCATGATCGAGCGTGCCGAGCATCGCCCGCACGTCGGCGGCCAGCACCTTGCCCTCGCCAAAGGCGATGGCCTGGTCGGTCAGGCTCATGGCATCGCGCATCGAGCCATCGGCGGCGCGGCCGAGCAGCCACAGGGCATCTTCCTCGAACGGCACGTTCTCGGCGCCCAGCACATGGGTCAGGTGCTCGACCACCCGTTCCGGGCTCATGTTCTTCAGCGAGAACTGCAGGCAGCGCGACAGGATGGTCGCCGGCAGCTTCTGCGGGTCGGTGGTGGCGAGGATGAACTTGACGTAGGGCGGCGGCTCTTCCAGCGTCTTCAACAAGGCGTTGAACGAGTGGGTGGAGAGCATGTGCA
The DNA here is from genome assembly GCF_002205115.1 of Pseudomonas sp. DrBHI1. Classification (NCBI taxonomy): domain Bacteria; kingdom Pseudomonadati; phylum Pseudomonadota; class Gammaproteobacteria; order Pseudomonadales; family Pseudomonadaceae; genus Pseudomonas; species Pseudomonas sp. DrBHI1. The sequence continues at coordinate 31,326 of NZ_NIBE01000039.1, read as the reverse complement.
CTTCGTCGATCAGGTAGACCTTGAAGCGACCGCGGCTCGGCGCGTACTGCACGTTGTCGAGCAGTTCGCGGGTGTCCTCGACCTTGGTGCGACTGGCGGCGTCGATCTCGATCAGGTCAACGAAACGGCCTTCGTCGATCTCCCTGCACACCGAACAGGTGCCGCACGGCGTGGAGGTGATGCCGGTCTCACAGTTCAGGCACTTGGCGATGATCCGCGCGATGGTGGTCTTGCCCACGCCCCGGGTACCGGTGAACAGGTAGGCGTGGTGCAGGCGCTGGTTGTCCAGGGCGTTGATCAAAGCCTTGAGCACATGGGTCTGGCCGACCATTTCGCGGAACGAGCGCGGACGCCATTTACGTGCAAGAACCTGATAACTCATCAAAAAACCATCGTGACCGGAGCGGGCGGAAAGAGCGCTAATGCTAGCGGAGCGGGGCCGAAATTGCACCCTGCCGATCTCGTCTAAGCTCATAGGCGGGCACACCAGCGGCAGATCAGGGAGGATGAGGCGTGCGGCGAGTCCTGGCCATCCTGTTACTGTGGACCACCCACGGCCTGGCGCAACCGCCGGTGCTGCGCTTTTCCGTCGCCGAGAGCTGGAGCATGCCGTTGATGCGCACCGAGGACCAGCAACCGGTGGAAGGCATCCTGTTCGAGCTGATGCAGGCCATTGCCCGGGAGACCGATGCCCGCCCGCAATACCACGTGATGGCCCGCCTGCGCCTGCAGGAGGCGATGCAGGCCGGCGAAATCGACGTGCGCTGCTATGTCTCCACCCAGTGGCTGACCGACCGGCCGGGCGACTACCTGTGGAGCATCCCCATCATCGAGCAGCGCGACCTGCTGATCGGCCGCCCCGGCCACAGCGGTCCCACCCGCCCGGAAACGCTGCCGCCGCAAGCCATCGGCACCGTGCTCGGCTACACCTATCCCACCCTGGAGCCCCTGTTCAGCCAGGGCCGCCTGCAGCGAGAGGACAGCCGCAACCAGCTACTGGCCCTGCAGAAGCTCGAGGCCGGACGCTTTCGTCACGCGATCAGCAACCAGCTGTCATTGCAGTGGTACAACCGCTCACTGCCACCGGGGCAGCGCCTGCAAGCCTTGGCCGTGCTGGAAGAGCAAGCGCTGGGCTGCATGGTGCGCAACGATCCCCAACTGCCGACCCAAGGTGTGCTCAGGGCGCTGGTGCGGATCAAGGAGTCCGGGGAGATGCAGCGAATCGTCGAGCGGTATACCGATGGTCGCCAGCCCCGCCAGTTCGCCGATGACCAAGGGCCTCAAATACCTGCTGCCACGACACCCAGCGCCGCCAGGTAGAGGCCGATCCCGAACACGCAATGCGTCACCAGGCTGCGCAGACAACTCTTCAAGGGCGATGGCGTATTCGCAGCGAAGTACCCTGCACCCAATGCAGGCTGCACCACCACCAGCGGCACCAGCACCGAGACCACCCCGAACAGCAACGCGGGCCACAGGACCGGCGCCAGCAACCACCCCTCCCCGGCAATAGCCACCAGCAGCGCCGCAAACACCAGCCCCGTGGCGTAGTGGAGCAACCAGCCCCACGCCAGCTCACCCCTGACCGGCGCGGCCTTGCCGATCGCCACATGCCGCCAGCGCCCCGCGAACAGGTGGCCCGCCCAGCGCCCGACCAGCGCGTAGTTCAGCGTGGTGACGCCCAGGCGCCTGAGCAGCAGGGTCCACAGGTCCATGACCAGGGTGGCGCCGATGCCGATAAGCAAAATGGAAAATGCGAGAGAAGAAGCGCTCATGACGAAAGCCCTTGGCGGATTGACGGAAAGGTCGATGCCAAGCAGCATGCAAGTTGAAGTCAACTTCAAGTCAAGGGAGCTAAGATGGACATTGCCGATGTCGCCAGGCGCACCGGAGTGCCGGCGTCGACCTTGCGTTACTACGCGAACAAGGGCTTGCTCACATCGCTCGCCGGCCATGGCCAACGGCGGCAATTCCCGGCGGATACGCCAGAACGCCTGGCCCTGATCGCCCTGGGCCAGGCGGCAGGCTTTTCGCTGGACGAAGTGGCGGCGATGCTGGATGAGCAACGGGTTGACCGAGCGTTGCTGCTGGTCAAGGCCGATGAGATCGAGCAGAGGATCAAGCGCCTGCAGGCGATGAGCAAAGGGCTGCGGCATGCGGCAGTGTGCCCCGAGGAGAACCACCTGCAATGCCCGACCTTTCGGCGACTGATGCAAGTGTCGGCCAGCAAGGGCAAGCGTGGGAGTCGCCCTGTCCCGCGATAAGGCCCGCCAGACCACAGTACGACAGCGGGCTCAGTAGCCGTGCAACTCGCGGAACGGCTGGCCCTTGTGGTAGTTGATCCACTCTTCCACGTCATAGGGCAGGTACAACTGCCGACGCGCCCGCGACAGGGCGATGTACACCGCGCAAATCCGCGCATCGAAGGCGTAGGCGTCCTTGAAGCGCTGGGTGGTCATCAGCTCCGGCGTCAACAGCACCTGATCGAACTCCAGGCCACCGGCCTCCTCGGCCATCAACAGCGTGAGGCTGGCAGGCTGCGCGGCGACCCGCGCGTCCAGGCCGGTCAGGTCGGCAAGCTTGAAACCCGCCTCCAGCCGCGCCTCAACCCACTGGAACGCGGCATCGAAACGCTCGGACTCGCGCACCTGCTGCCAGTCGAGCAGGTGCGCGAAGTACGCATGCGGCCCTTCGGCGTCCTGTCCCGGTGCATAGAACGCCGCCCTGAACAGGCCAATCGCGGTGACCATGAACCGTCGCATGTCAGGCCAGTCGGGGAAGTTCAGCAGGCAGTTGGACTCGGCCATCTCCATGGCCCAGCGCATCGTGTCCCAGCGCGAGGCGGTCAGCACCACGCAGCCCTCGGGCGGGACGAACCCTTCGGGGAAGTGCTCGATGCCGACATCGACATGCCGCGCCGCCTCGAACGCGACCTTGGACTTCTTCGAGTGCACACCGATCAACGGGTTGATCAGCCGTTCCACCTTGGGCCCGGAGCGCACGGCGAAGGCCATGTCCTTCTGGCGCACCTGACGCTCGCGCCTGACCACCTCGCCGGAGGCCTTCTGGTACTCGTCGCCCAGGGTGATCAGCACCTGGCGGCCACGCTCGATAACCTGCAGCAGCGAGGCCGGCACGTCCTGGCTCTCGTCGATGATCACATGGCTGAAACGCGCGGGCACACTGCAGCCACCCAGGCTGGCGCGCTTGAGCAGCAGCAACGCCTCGAACCCGGTCTGCGCGCCCCAGGTCGGCTGCGCCTCCAGGTAACGCCACAGGCGGCTGGCGTACTCGAGCAGCACCTGGGCATCGAGGCCGGACAGCGCCTGGCGAAAATGCGGCAGGTGGCGGCTGGACAGGCTGTAGTCCCGCGACTCGCAATAGTTGCGCAGCACTTCCAGGCAGATATCCAGGGCGTGCTCGGCGTCGTACTGGCGCAGCCCGACGATCCCCAGCTCTTCGGCCAGCCGGCGCTTGCCGGGACCGCGCTGGGCTGTCCGGGCGGGAACCGGCCGGGTGTCCTTGAGCAGGGCCCGGGCGAACTGGCCAAAGGTCATGCCGACCTTGGCCTGGGCATCCAGCCCCATGCGTCGACGCAGGGTACCCAGCTTGGCCGGCGTGCGCGCCAGGGCCAGCACCCGGCCACGGGGCAGGCATTCCATCAGCGCGCCGAGCAGGTAGCTCTTGCCGATCCCGGCGTAGCCCTGCACATGGATGTCCTCGTCGAGGTTGGCCTGGATGACCTTGAGCAGCTTGTCCTGCTCGACGGTCAGCCAACGCTCGCTGTCGAAGCCAGTGGTCACCCGCTGGCTGAACGGGTTGTCACTGTGGTGCAGGCGGATACGGTAGTCAAAATCCCACTTGCCGTCCGCCAGCAGGTACTCCCGCGCCTGAACCTGTTCGGCATCGAGCAGGCGCAGCTTGGAGCCCTTGATCACCTCGAGACCAAAATAGAGCTTGCGCGCATCGAACAACCGACGGGCCTCGGACAGCAAGCCCACGCCAGGCGAGTGCGCGCCATCGACCGCCCATGCCAACAGCTTGCCGAGCACCTTTTCCGCCGCCCGCGCATCGACCTGGCCCTGTGCCTGGGCCAGGTTCTGGATCACCAGTACGGCCGCCAGTTCAGGGTCGCCCAGGGTATCGAGCGCAGGCGCGCCCTCGGCCTGCAGCAAGGCCTGGCACACCTCTGCGCTGACCGGCAGGTACACCGGATGGGAAAAATCGAAGTGTTCGGGCTGCATGTCGGTATGGGTCCGGGGATCACTCAAGATTTGTCGGATTCAGCGGCCTGCCCCACCACCAATTCGAAGCGGTAGGCCCCCAACGACCCCGACATGTCGCCGGGATAGCTGACACCCACCCGCGGTGCGTCGAGTACGCCATCGAGCTCATGCAGCGCCAGTTCCAGCAGCTTGCGCAAGTCGCGCACCGACTGCGCCGACACCTGCACCTGCAGCTCGAAGGCCGCCGCGTCAGCCGTTACTGCCACCGGCACGACCGCTGCCTCGAGAATACGCTCGTGTTCTTCTTCCATCTGGTCGAGCACCTGCGACAGCTCCAGCACACGCTCGGGGCTGGCGGCCATCTGGTCCTTGATTTCCAGGCGGCGCAGCTGCCACTCGCGGATCTTCTGGCGGGTGAGGTCGTCGACATGTTCCACGGTCGCTATCTCCTGGCCGTATGGGCCAACACGATGGGATGCATGATAAGGCGCTACGCGGGATCGTGCAGGCGGAAAACAGTGCGAGGGTGTAAAGAAACGCGTCTGCTGGACGACGCCTGACAGGTACGCCGGAAAATTCCTGCGCCCAAAATGGAGGCGGCCCCACCAGCCACACCCCGGCACTCGATGTTCCCGCTATGGCTGCTCCCTTCCGGGCCTGACCAGGTTAACGGGTAATCAATGCGGGGGGACCGATGGGGCCACCACGACGGCTCGTCAGTTGACGAGCCGCGCCATTGTACAGCGCCGGGGCGAAGTTACAACCTTTGATCGTGAAAAAACCATCATTTCTCAAGGACTTGTGGCAAATCTATCGCGGGGCAAGCCCGCGCCCACGCCTCATCACCCGCGGGAGCGGGCTTGCCCGGCGAAAGGCAAGCGGGTTCAGACGCCGATACCACGCTCC
>NZ_NIBE01000039.1:7324-26184 GCF_002205115.1 Pseudomonas sp. DrBHI1 | reverse complement strand
TCGTCCATCACCGCGACGCCCAGCTCGGCGGCCTTGGCCAGCTTGGAGCCGGCGCCGGGCCCGGCGACCACGCAGTGGGTCTTGCCGGACACGGAACCCGCCACCTTGGCCCCCAGGCTTTCCAACTTTTCCTTGGCGATATCACGGCTCATGCGCTCCAGGGTGCCGGTCAGCACCCAGGTCTGCCCCGCCAGCGGCAAGCCCTCGGCGGACTTCTTCTCGCACGACCAGTGCATGCCGAAGTCCAGCAACTGGGCCTCGATGGCACGGGCCAGTTGCTGGTTGGCCTCGACCTTGAAGAACTCGCGTACGCCTTCGGCCTGCTTGGTGTTCAGGGCCTGGCGCAGGTCGATACCGTCGGCGGCGATAATCCGCTCCAGGGTGCCCAGCTTGTCTACCAGTTTCTCGGCGCCGGTCGGGCCGACCGAGGGGATGTCGAGCTTGGCCAGCATTCCGGCCAGCGTGGTGCTGGCAGCGAACTCGGCGCCCAGCTCACCCTCGTCCTGCAACTGCATGCCGCAGGCCAGCAACTGCGCGATGACTTCGCGGTTGTGCGCGTCCTCGAAGAAGTTGTGGATCTCGTGGGCAACTTCCAGGCCGATGTCCGGCAGGTAGGTCAGTACCTGCGGCAACGCCACCTGCACTCGCGCCAGGCTGCCCAGGGACCGGGCCAGGACCTTGGCGGTCTCCTCGCCGACATCGGGGATGCCCAGCGCATAGATGAAGCGCGCCAGGCTCGGACGCTTGCTCGCCTCGATGGCAGCCAGCAGCTTGTTGCTCGACACCTCGGCAAAGCCTTCCAGCGCCACCACCTGGTCGAAGGTCAGGTGGTAGAGATCGGCCGGCGAGCGGATCAGGTTCTCGTCGACCAACTGCTCGACGCTCTTCTCGCCCAGGCCGTCGATATCCATGGCCCGACGCGACACGTAGTGAATGATCGCCTGCTTGAGCTGGGCGGCGCAGCTCAGGCGCCCCACGCAACGGTACACCGCGCCTTCGCTGGTGGTTTCCTTGCCCTTGCTACGCTTGACCAGCTGGGTGCGCTCGACCTGCGAGCCGCACACCGGGCACTGCGTGGGCACCTCGACCGGCCGGGCGTCCTGCGGACGGCGGTCGAGCACCACCTGCATCACCTGCGGGATCACATCGCCGGCGCGGCGGATGATCACCGTGTCGCCGATGCGCAGGCCCAGCCGGGCGATCTCATCCATGTTGTGCAGGGTGGCGTTGGACACCGTCACGCCGGCCACCTTGACCGGCTTGAGCCGCGCCACCGGGGTCACCGCGCCGGTGCGCCCGACCTGGAACTCGACGTCGAGCACCTCGGTGAGCTCCTCCATGGCCGGGAACTTGTGGGCGATCGCCCAGCGCGGCTCACGGGCGCGGAAGCCCAGTTCACGCTGGGAGGCCAGGCTGTTGACCTTGAACACCACGCCATCGATTTCGTAGGGCAGGCCGTTGCGGCGGGCGCCGATGTCGCGGTAGTAGTCCAGGCACTCTTCGATACCAGCGGCATGGCGCAGCTCGCGGCTGATCGGCAGCCCCCAGGTCTTGAGCTTCTCGAGGATGCCGATATGGCTGTCGCCAAAGGCCTCGGACACCTGGCCAACGCCATAGCAGCAGAACTCCAGCGGGCGGCTGGCGGTGATCTTCGAGTCCAGTTGGCGCAGGCTGCCGGCCGCGGCGTTGCGCGGGTTGGCGAAGGTCTTGCCGCCGGCTTCGGCCTGCGCGGCGTTGAGCCGGTCGAAACCCGCCTTGCTCATGTACACTTCGCCACGCACTTCCAGCACCGCCGGCCAGCCCTCGCCCTGCAGCTTGAGCGGGATGTTGCGCACGGTGCGCACGTTGGCGCTGATGTCCTCGCCGGTGGTGCCGTCACCGCGGGTGGCGCCCTGCACCAGCTGGCCATCACGGTACAGCAGGCTCACCGCCAGGCCGTCGAGCTTCGGCTCGCAGCTGTAGTCCACCGCCGCCTGATCGCCGCCCGGCAGGTCCAGGCCTTCCACCACGCGACGGCCGAAATCACGCAGGTCGCCCTCCTCGAAGGCGTTGCCCAGGCTGAGCATGGGCACTTCGTGACGGACCTGGCTGAACGCCGCCAACGCCGCGCCACCGACGCGCTGGGTCGGAGAGTCCGGGGTCACCAGGTGCGGGTGCTCGGCCTCCAGTGCCTTGAGCTCGTTGAACAGGCGGTCGTATTCGGCATCGGGCACGCTGGGTTCGTCGAGCACGTAGTAGCGGTAGTTGTGCTGGTCGAGTTCGGCGCGCAGGGCATGGATTCGGGATTCGGCGTTCATGGGTCGTCTTCTCTTGCAAAGCAAAAGAGCAGCCCCAGGCTGCTCTTTTGCTTGCGTCAGTGCGGCGCGGATCGAGGCTGGATCCGCCCGCTCGTAAACATCAGCGTTTCTGGGTCAGGGCGCGGCGCTCGAACTCGACGATGCGCTGGCGATAGTGCTCGATGGTCTGGGCGGTCAGCACGCTGCGCTGGTCGTCCTTGAGTTCACCGTTGAGCTCGTGGGCCAGCTTGCGCGCGGCAGCCACCATCACGTCGAAAGCCTGCTTGGGATGGCGCGGGCCGGGCAGACCGAGGAAGAAGCTCACCGCTCGGGTGCTGAAATGGTCGATGTCGTCCAGGTCGAACACGCCGGGCTTGACCGCGTTGGCCATGGAGAACAGCACTTCACCGTGGCCGGCCATGCTCTCGTGACGGTGGAAAATGTCCATCTCGCCGAAGCGCAGGCCGCTTTCGAGGATGTTCTGCAGCAGTGCCGGGCCCTTGAAGCCACTCTCGTCACGGGAAATGACGCTGATCACCAGCACTTCCTCGGCCGGTGGCAGCTCCTTGGCCGGCGTGCTCGGCGCGGTAAAGCCGTTGGCGCGGGTGTTGTCGGCGGCGAAATCGTCGTCGCCCCCCTCGAACAGGTCGGGCTCGCGAGGCTCGGCGGCCAGGTTCAGGTCACCCTGCTGCGGCTCGCTATGGTTGCGCTTGCCGCGTTTGGCCTTGGCCGGCTTGGGTTCGCGCTCGCGCTCCCGTTCGCGCGCGGGGGCGCTCACCGACGGCAGGTCGGACTCGTCCAGCTCGGGCTCTTTGTGGGTTTCCAGCACACGCGCAGGGCCGAGCACCTCGGCGCTGCCGCTGTCGTCGTCCGGGGCGTTGGCGTAGCTACGGTCCAGACGGAACTTCAACTTGCCCTTGCCGCCGCGCATGCGGCGCCAGCCGTCGAAAAGAATACCGGCGATGACAATGATGCCGATGACGATCAGCCACTCGCGCAGACCGATTTCCATGTAATCCCGTGCCTCTATAAAAAATATGCTTGAAAACAAAGGCTTCAAAGGCCTTTAACACGTGGCGCCAACTCTATGTTCTGACAGGCGTTTTACCCACGCAAAAAACAAGTGACATTAAGCTAGCACGACCAAAGGCAACTTTACACCGTCTGTCGCGTCTGCTGAGGCTTTTGCCTACATGTTCACACCCTTTCTTTACCCCTTACGCATCGACCATGGCCATAGCCTCTTCCACATCAACTGCTACAAGACGTGAACAGCCCGGCTCATGCATGGTCACCCCCATCAACTGGTCGGCCATTTCCATGGCGATCTTGTTGTGGGTGATGTAGATGAACTGCACGGTCTCGCTCATTTCCTTGACCAGGCGGGCATACCGCCCGACGTTGGCATCGTCCAGCGGTGCATCGACCTCGTCGAGCATGCAGAACGGTGCTGGGTTCAACTTGAAGATGGCGAACACCAGGGCCAGGGCCGTGAGTGCCTTCTCGCCGCCGGACAGCAGATGGATGGTGCTGTTCTTCTTGCCCGGCGGGCGCGCCATGATCGTCACCCCTGTATCGAGTAGATCTTCGCCCGTCAGTTCCAGATAAGCGCTGCCGCCACCGAAAACTTTTGGGAAAAGTGCCTGTAATCCGGCATTTATCTGATCAAAGGTATCCTTGAAGCGGTTGCGGGTTTCCTTGTCGATCTTGCGGATGACGTTTTCCAGGGTCTCCAGCGCCTCGACCAGGTCGGCGTCCTGGGCATCCAGGTAACGCTTGCGTTCGGACTGCTGTTCGTATTCCTCGATGGCCGCCAGGTTGATCGCGCCCAGGCGCTGGATACGTGCCTCGAGCTGCTCCAGGGCCTGCTCGGTGCCCTGCTCGCTGGCGTCGGCCTCGAGCGTGGCGAGCACGCCCTGAAGATCGTAGCCGTCGGCGAGCAATTGTTCCTGCAAGGTCTTGCGCCGCACATCCAACCCCTGGGACTCCAGGCGCTGCTGCTCCAGTTGGCCGCGCAGCAGTTGCGACTGCTGCTCGGCCTGGGTACGGCGCCGCTCGGCATCGCGCAGCTCGCGATCGGCCTCATCCATGTGCAGGCGCGCCTGACGCATTTCCTCGTCGACGCTCATACGTCGTTCCAGCAGTTCCTCGAGCTTGAGGCGCAATTCTTCCAGCGGTGCCTCGCCCTCCTCCAGGTTCAGGTTCAACTGCTCCTGACGCTCGCTCAAGCGCGCGGCCTGCTGCTCCAGGCGTTCAAGCGCCTGGCGGGTCGAGTCGTGCTGGGCGCGCAGCGAGCCCAGGCGCACGGCCAGCTGGTGGGCATGGTCCTTGTGCTGGCGGGCCTCCTGACGGATGCGGTCAAGACCTTCGCGCAGGGTGTCGCGGCGCGCCATCAACAGCTCTCGCTGTTCGGTATCCTGGGCCATCAGGTCCAGGGCTTCCTGCAGCAACAGGCGCGCCTCGCCCAGTTGCTCGTGCTCCAGGGCGCGCTGCTCCTGCAGCTCGGCCAGTTCTTCCTGCAGGCGGCGGCGGCGCAGCTCCAGCTGTTCGGCACGGGCACGGCCGGCGGACAGGCGCGCCTTGAGCTCGCCATGCTGGCGGCTTTCGTCCTGGCTGCGACGGCGCAGTTGCTCGCGCTGCTCTTCCAGATCGAGCTGCTGCTCGCGCAGGCGTTGCAGCTGCTCGTCGAGCTGCTCGAGCAAGGCCTCCTGTTCCAACTGCTCCCGGCCCAGGCGCTCGATCTCCTGGCCACGGGCCAGCACGCCACCTTGGGCCTCGCCCCCTCGGCTGACCCGCAGGAAATGCCGCCCGACCCAATAGCCGTCGCGGCTGACCAGGCTCTGCCCGGCGCCCAGCGAGCCCCGCCGTGACAGGGCCTGTTCCAGGGTCTCCACCGGCATGACCTGGCCCAGCCAGGGCGACAGGTCGACGCTTCCTTCGACCTTGTCGAGCAGGCTGCCAGCAACACTCGCGCCCTGCGCGCCGGCCATCAGCAGGCGCAGCTCGCCCTGCTCCAGCGCGGCGAATTCCAGGCCTGTGAAGTCATCCAGCAGCACCGCCTGCAGATCGGCGCCCAGCACAGTTTCCACCGCCAGCTCCCAGCCGGGCTCGACCCGCAGCCCCTCGGCCAGCCGGGGACGCTGCTCCAGGCCCTGGGCACGCAGCCAGTCGGCGGCCCCGACTCCCGGCTCCAGCGCGGCCTGCTGCAAGGCTTCGAGAGACGCCAGGCGCCCGCCCAGACGCTGCAGGTCGCCCTGCTGCTGTTGCTGCGCCTGGTTGGCCTGTTGCATCTGCTCGCGCAATGCGTCCAACTGCTCGACCACCTGCCGCTCCTGCAACTGGAGGTCTTCGAGCAGCAACTCACTGCTGGCCACCTGCTCGTCCAGGTCGCAGGTCTCGGTATCTTGCGAATCGCCGCCGAGCTGGTCACGCTCCTCGCCCAGCTTGCGCTGGCGCTCGGCCAGGCGTTCCAGGCTGGCCTCCAGCTGCGCCAGGCGCGCCTGCTGCACTTCGGCCTGGCGGCGCGGCTCGGCGGAGCGGGTGTTGAAACTGTCCCACTGCTCCTGCCAGCCGTGCATGCCCAGCTCGGCCTCCTCCAGGGTCGCGGCGGCCTCCTCGGCCGCGGCCAGGGTCAGTTCCTGCTCGGGTTCGAGCATGGCCAGTTCTTCACCCAGGGTCGCCAGCAAGGTGCGGTCGTGCCCCAGGTGCGATTCGGTTTCCAGACGGCTGCGTTCGGCCTCCTTGAGGTCATCCTGCAACTGACGCAGGCGCTGCTGGCCGTGCTGGATGCTCTGCTCGACCCGGGCGATATCGCCGGCCACCGAATAGAAGCGGCCCTGCACCTGGTTGAAGCGCTCGGACAGCTCATGATGGCCGTCGCGCAGGCGCTCGATGCTGGCATCGGCGTTACGCTGCTCGGCCACCAGGGCCTCGAAGGCGATCTCCTGGTCGCCAATGACCGTCTCGCGCTGACGCACCCGCTGGTCCAGGTCGCGCCAGCGCAGGGCCGCCAGACGCGCCTTGAGCTGGCGCTCCTCGGCCTTGTACTCGCGGTACTTCTCGGCGGCCTGGGCCTGGCGGTGCAGGCGCTCGAGCTGGCGTTCCAGCTCTTCGCGCAGGTCGGTCAGGCGCGCCAGGTTCTCCTGGGTGCGGCGGATGCGGTTCTCGGTCTCGCGGCGGCGCTCCTTGTACTTGGAGATGCCTGCCGCCTCCTCGATGAAGTTGCGCAGCTCTTCGGGCTTGGCCTCGATCAGCTTGGAGATCATGCCCTGTTCGATGATCGAGTAGCTGCGCGGCCCCAGGCCCGTGCCGAGGAAGATATCGGTGATATCACGGCGCCGGCACTTGGTACCGTTGAGGTAATAGGTGTTCTGCCCGTCGCGAGTGACCTTGCGGCGGATCGAGATCTCGGCGTAGGCGGCGTACTCACCGACCAGCGAGTTGTCGCTGTTGTCGAACACCAGCTCGATGCTGGCCTGGCTGACCGGCTTGCGGCTGGTGGAGCCGTTGAAGATGACATCGGTCATCGACTCGCCACGCAGGTTCTTGGCCGAGCTTTCGCCCATCACCCAGCGCACCGCGTCGATGATGTTGGACTTGCCGCAGCCATTGGGGCCGACCACGGCCGCCATGTTGCTGGGAAAATTGACCGTGGTCGGGTCGACGAAGGACTTGAACCCGGCCAGGCGGATGCACTTCAAGCGCATCGATCAGACCCGCGCCAGCGCCGCCAGCACCAGTTCGCAACTGCGCTGGCAATAGGCGGTGAGCACCTCGCGGATGCGCGGCAGGTCGCGGGCGACCACGGCTTCGAGCAGGCAGGCGAACAGCTCCAGGTAGTCGACCATGTTGGCCTGGCGCTGGTCCAGGGCCAGGTAGTAGGCGCGGCTCATGGCCGGCTGCAAGTTCTCGACGGTTTCCTGCAGGTACGGGTTGTTGGCGAACGGATAGGCAGCGCGCATCACCGCGAAACTGTCGGCGACGAAGGCCTTGATGTCCTTGGCGGCGTGGGCCTGCTTGAGGCGCTGCTGGATGTCCAGGAACGGGCGCAGGTCGCTGTCGCTGCGCCAATGCTGTGCAACGGCGTTGCCCAGCAGGATGTAGAACTCGCCCATCAGGGTGCACAGGCTGCGCACGCTGTTTTCGTCCAGCTCGGTCACATGGGCCCCGCGGCGCGGCAGGATCGCCACCAGATGGCGGCGTTCGAGGATGAGCAGCGCCTCGCGCACCGAGCCGCGGCTGACGTTGAGGGCCTGGGTGACCTTCTGCTCCTGGATGCGCTCGCCGGGTGCGAGTTCGCCGCGGATGATCCGCTCGGCCAGGTAGTGGGCAATTTGCTCGGAGAGGCTGTCCGGCGCCTTGAACGTCATGGTTTTCCTTCGCGATCTGGGTAGCTGTGCACAAGGGCGCGATTGTAGCGCACTTGTCCCATGCCCGCGCAGCGGCGCGACGCGCTTTGTGCGACTGGCGGGTCAACTTTCCCACTCGGCGCGAACTATGCTTGGAGAAAGGCTCGATGAAGCGGTTCGGAAGGCCTCTGGACAAAATCTTGACCTTTGGGTCAGAAAATTATTGACCTCAGGGTCAAGCGTTGCTTAGAGTCCGCCCGAACAACAATAAAACCATTGCGAGGCCCTCCCCCGTGATCCAGTTTCTCGTCAACCAGGAGCTGCGCAGCGAGCACGCCCTGGACCCGAACATGACGGTGCTGCAATACCTGCGCGAGCACCTGGGCAAACCCGGCACCAAGGAAGGCTGCGCCAGCGGCGACTGCGGCGCCTGCACCGTGGTCGTCGGCGAACTCGTCCAGGACGATCAAGGCAGCGACAGCATCCGCTACCGCAGCCTCAACTCATGCCTGACGTTCGTGTCCTCCCTGCACGGCAAGCAGCTGATCAGCGTCGAGGGTCTCAAGCACCAAGGCGAACTGCACAGCGTGCAGAAGGCCATGGCCGACTGCCATGGTTCGCAGTGCGGCTTCTGCACCCCCGGTTTTGTCATGTCGCTGTTCGCCCTGCAGAAGAACAGCGAGGGCCACGACCTGCACCAGGCCCAGGAGGCCCTGGCCGGCAACCTGTGCCGCTGCACCGGCTACCGGCCGATCCTTGCCGCCGCCGAGCAGAGCTGCGCCCAACCCTGTCGTGACCAATTCGACGCCCAGCAGGCGCAGACCATCGCTCGTCTCAAGGCCATCGCCCCGCAACAGACCGGCGAGCTCAACAGCGGCGACAAGCGCTGCCTGGTGCCGCTGACCGTGGCCGACCTGGCCGACCTCTACAGTTCGCACCCCGAGGCGCGCCTGCTGGCCGGCGGCACCGACCTGGCGCTGGAGGTCACCCAGTTCCATCGCACCCTGCCGGTGATGATCTACGTCGGCCATGTCGCCGAACTCAAGCGCATCGACAAGACCGCCACCCACCTGGAGATCGGCGCCGCCACCCCGCTGACCGACTGCTACACCGCGCTCAACCAGGAGTACCCCGATTTCGGCGACCTGCTGCACCGCTTCGCCTCGCTGCAGATCCGCAACCAGGGCACCCTGGGCGGCAACATCGGCAACGCCTCGCCGATCGGCGACTCGCCGCCCCTGCTGATCGCCCTGGACGCGCAGATCGTCCTGCGCCAGGGCGAGCGCCAGCGTACCCTGGCCCTGGAAGACTACTTCATCGACTACCGCATCACCGCGCGCCAGGACAGCGAGTTCATCGAGAAGATCATCGTGCCGCGCGCCAGCAATGACTGGGCGTTCCGCGCCTATAAAGTGTCCAAGCGCCTGGACGACGATATCTCCGCCGTGTGCGCGGCGTTCAACCTGAGCATCGAGAACGGCGTGGTCAGCGGCGTGCGCATCGCCTTCGGCGGCATGGCGGCGATCCCCAAACGCGCCCGCGCCTGCGAGGCCGCGCTGCGCGGCAAGCCATGGAACCAGGCCAGCATCGAGCGTGCCTGCCAGGCCCTGGCCGAGGACTTCACCCCGCTGAGCGACTTCCGCGCCAGCCGCGAGTACCGCCTGCTGACCGCGCAGAACCTGCTGCGCAAGTACTTCATCGAACTGCAAACGCCGCACATCGAAACCCGGGTGACCGCCTATGTCTAACCATCACGCCGTCAAGAGCCAGGCCGAGATGGCCGCACTGTTCAGCCAGGACCTGACCACCGGGGTCGGCCGCAGCCTCAAGCACGACAGCGCCGACAAGCATGTGGCGGGCGAGGCGGTGTACATCGACGACCGCCTGGAATTCCCCAACCAGCTGCACGTCTATGCGCGCACCGCGGATCGCGCCCATGCGCGCATCCTGCGCATCGACACCACGCCCTGCTACCAGTTCGAAGGCGTGCGCATTGCCATCACCCACGAGGACATTCCGGGGCTCAAGGACATCGGCCCGGTGGTGGCCGGCGACCCGCTGCTGGCCATCGACAAGGTCGAGTTCTTCGGCCAGCCGGTGCTTGCCGTGGCCGCCCGCGACCTGGACACCGCCCGTCGCGCTGCCATGGCCGCCATCGTCGAATACGAAGATCTGGAACCGGTGCTCGATGTGGTCGAGGCGCTGCGCAAGAAACACTTCGTGCTCGACAGCCACACCCACAAGCGCGGCGATTCGGACGCAGCCCTGACCAGCGCCCCGCACCGCATCCAGGGCAGTCTGCACATCGGCGGCCAGGAGCACTTCTATCTGGAAACCCAGATCAGCTCGGTGCTGCCCAGCGAAGACGGCGGCATGATCGTGTACTGCTCCACGCAGAACCCCACCGAGGTGCAGAAGCTGGTCGCCGAGGTGCTCGACGTGCCGATGCACAAGATCGTCGTCGACATGCGCCGCATGGGCGGCGGCTTCGGCGGCAAGGAAACCCAGGCCGCCAGCCCCGCCTGCCTGTGCGCGGTGATCGCGCGCCTGACCGGCCAGCCGACCAAGATGCGCCTGCCCCGTGTCGAAGACATGATGATGACCGGCAAGCGCCATCCGTTCTACGTCGAGTATGACGTCGGCTTCGACGACACTGGCCGCCTGCACGGCATCAACTTCGACCTGGCCGGCAACTGCGGCTACTCGCCCGACCTGTCCGGCTCGATCGTCGACCGCGCCATGTTCCACTCCGACAACGCCTACTACCTGGGCGACGCCACGGTGCACGGCCACCGCTGCAAGACCAACACCGCCTCCAACACCGCCTACCGCGGCTTCGGCGGCCCGCAAGGGATGGTTGCCATCGAGCAGGTGATGGACCATATCGCCCGCCACCTGGCGCTGGACCCGCTGGCGGTGCGCAAGGCCAACTACTACGGCAAGACCGAGCGCAACGTCACCCACTACTACCAGACCGTCGAGCACAACATGCTCGAGGAGATGACCGCCGAGATCGAGGCGAGCAGCGACTACCACGAGCGCCGCGAATCGATCCGCCGCTTCAACGCCAACAGCCCGGTGCTGAAAAAGGGCCTGGCGCTGACCCCGGTGAAGTTCGGCATCTCGTTCACCGCCACCTTCCTCAACCAGGCCGGTGCCTTGATCCACATCTATACCGACGGCAGCATCCACCTCAACCACGGCGGCACCGAGATGGGCCAAGGCCTGAACACCAAGGTGGCCCAGGTGGTGGCCCAGGTGTTCCAGGTCGACTTCAACCGTATCCAGATCACCGCCACCAACACCGACAAGGTACCCAACACCTCGCCGACCGCGGCCTCCAGCGGCGCCGACCTGAACGGCAAGGCGGCGCAGAATGCCGCCGAGATCCTCAAGAAACGCCTGACCGAGTTCGCCGCCCGGCACTACAACGTCACCGAGGAAGACGTCGAGTTCCGCAACGGCCATGTACGCGTGCGCGACCAGATCGTCAGCTTCGAGCACCTGGTGCAGCAGGCCTACTTCGCTCAGGTGTCGCTGTCGACCACCGGGTTCTACCGCACGCCGAAGATCTTCTACGATCGCGCCCAGGCCCGCGGCCGGCCGTTTTACTACTACGCCTTCGGTGCGGCGTGCGTGGAGGTGATCGTCGACACCCTGACCGGCGAGTACAAGATGCTGCGCGCCGACATCCTGCACGACGTCGGTGACTCGCTGAACCCGGCCATCGATATCGGTCAGGTCGAAGGCGGCTTCGTCCAGGGCATGGGCTGGCTGACCACCGAGGAGCTGGTGTGGAACGCCAAGGGCAAGCTGATGACCAACGGCCCGGCCAGCTACAAGATCCCGGCGGTGGCCGACATGCCGATCGACATGCGCGTCAAGCTGGTGGAGAACCGCAAGAACCCCGAGGACACAGTGTTCCATTCCAAGGCCGTGGGCGAGCCGCCGTTCATGCTCGGCATCGCCGCCTGGTGCGCGATCAAGGACGCGGTGGCGAGCATCGCCGACTACCGTGTACAGCCCGAGATCGACGCACCGTCGACGCCGGAGCGGGTGTTGTGGGGCTGCGAGCAGATGCGCAAGGCGGTGGCCGCGGCTCAGCCTGCCGAACAGCAACTGGAACCCGTGACGCACTGACGCCGCGCTCCCTGTAGGCGCGACCTTGCGTTGCGCCCACAGGGGACCGAGGAGGACTGAAGACATGCACCAATGGATCAACGCCCTCGCCGACCATCAAGCCCGCGGCGAACCCTGCGTCCTGGTGACCATCATCGAGGAACGCGGCTCCACGCCGCGCAACGCCGGCTCGAAAATGGTGGTCAGCGCCAGCGCGCTGTACGACACCATCGGCGGCGGCCACCTGGAATTCAAGGCCCTGCACATCGCCCGGCAGATGCTCGAGGAACATCGCAGCACCCCGCATCTGGAGCGTTTCAGCCTTGGCGCCAGCCTCGGCCAGTGCTGCGGCGGCGCCACCGTGCTGCTGTTCGAGCCGATGACCGGCGTGCAGGCCGAGATCGCGGTGTTCGGCGCGGGCCATGTCGGCCGCGCTCTGGTACCCTTGCTCGCCGCGCTGCCCTGCCGGGTGCGCTGGATCGACTCGCGCGAGCAGGAGTTCCCCGACATCATCCCCAACGGGGTGAGCCGGATCGTCAGCGAAGAGCCGGTCGACGAAGTCGCCGACCTGCCCGCCGGCAGCTACTGCATCGTCATGACCCACAATCACCAGCTGGACCTGGAACTGACCGCCGCGATCCTCAAGCGCAACGATTTCACCTGGTTCGGCCTGATCGGCTCGAAGACCAAGCGGGTCAAGTTCGAGCACCGCCTGCGCGAGCGCGGTTTCGACGATGCCCTGATGGCGCGAATGCGCTGCCCGATGGGCCTGGCCGAGGTCAAGGGCAAGCTGCCGATCGAGATCGCCGTGTCCATCGCCGCCGAGATCATTGCCACCTACAACGCCTGTTTCGGCCAGCACGACGCTGCCGCCAACTCAGGCTCCATCGCCCAGTTGCTGCCGTCCTCGCGACGCAGCCAGACCCTTTGACGAGAGCCCCATGAGCGCAACCCGCAAAGCCTACCGAGCCGCCATCCTGCACAGCATCGCCGACCCCGCCGAGGTCGGCCTGGAGGCGTCCTGCGAATACTATGAAGACGGCCTGCTGGTGGTCGACAACGGCCGCATCAGCGCCCTGGGCCACGCCAGCGAGCTGCTGCCGACCCTCGACGCCGATATTCCGGTGCAGCACTACCAGGACGCCCTGATCACCCCGGGCTTCATCGACACCCACATCCACTTCCCGCAGACCGGCATGATCGGCTCCTACGGCGAGCAACTGCTGGACTGGCTGAACACCTACACCTTCCCCTGCGAGAAGCAGTTCGCCGACAAGGCCCACGCCGACCAGGTGGCGAAGATCTTCCTCAAGGAACTGCTGCGCAACGGCACCACCACTGCCCTGGTGTTTGGCAGCGTGCACCCCGAGTCGGTCAACGCCCTGTTCGAGGAGGCCGAGCGCCTTGACCTGCGCATGATCGCCGGCAAGGTGATGATGGACCGCAACGCCCCCGACTACCTGACCGACACCGCCGAATCCAGCTACCGCGACAGCAAGGCGCTGATCGAACGCTGGCACGGCAAGGGCCGCCTGCACTACGCGGTCACCCCACGCTTCGCGCCGACCAGCACGCCGGAGCAGCTGAGCGTGGCCGGCCAGTTGCTCAAGGAGCACCCGGGCGTGTACATGCACACCCACCTGTCGGAGAACCTCAAGGAGATCGATTGGGTCAAGTCGCTGTTCCCCGAGCAGAAAGGCTACCTGGACGTCTACGACCACTTC
Organism: Pseudomonas sp. DrBHI1; assembly: GCF_002205115.1. Lineage (NCBI taxonomy): Bacteria > Pseudomonadati > Pseudomonadota > Gammaproteobacteria > Pseudomonadales > Pseudomonadaceae > Pseudomonas > Pseudomonas sp. DrBHI1. The sequence goes on along the minus strand of NZ_NIBE01000039.1, from coordinate 12,717 downwards.
GAGCTGCTCGGCGAGCGCTCGGTGTTCGCCCACGGCGTGCACCTGTGCGACGACGAATGCCAGCGCCTGGCCGAGACCGGCTCGGCCATCGCCTTCTGCCCGACCTCCAACCTGTTCCTGGGCAGCGGCCTGTTCAACCTGCCCCAGGCCGAGCGTTTCAAGGTCAACGTGGGCTTGGGCACCGACGTCGGCGCCGGCACCAGTTTCTCGCTGCTCAATACCTTGAACGAGGCATACAAGGTGATGCAGTTGCAAGGCGCGCGCCTGCACCCGTACAAGTCGCTGTACCTGGCCACCCTCGGCGGCGCCCGCGCCCTGCGCCTGGACGACCGCATCGGCAGCCTGCGCCCGGGCAATGACGCCGACTTCGTGGTGCTCGACTACAAGGCCACGCCGCTGCTGGACTACCGTCTGCAGCAGTCGAAGAACATCGAGGAGACCTTGTTCGTGCTCACCACCCTGGGCGACGACCGCACCGTACGCGAGACCTACGCCGCCGGGCGTTGCGTGCACCAGCGCTAAGGCTGTTTCGCCAGGCCTCGATAGAGCGCACCGCCGATCGCCGCGCCGATCAGCGGTGCCACCCAGAACAGCCACAGCTGCTGGACGGCCCAGCCACCGACGAACAACGCCGGCCCCGTGCTGCGCGCCGGGTTCACCGAGGTGTTGGTTACCGGGATCGAGATCAGATGGATCAGGGTCAGCGCCAGGCCGATGGCGATCGGCGCGAACCCCGCCGGCGCCCGGGCATCGGTGGCGCCCATGATGATCACCAGGAACATCGCGGTCATCACCACCTCACTGGCAAAGCCTGCCGCCAAGGTGTACCCGCCGGGCGAGTGCTCGCCGTAGCCGTTTGAAGCCAACCCATTGGCCAGCTCGAAACCGGCCTTGCCGCTGGCGATGAAGTAGATCACCGCTGCGGCGAGGATCGCGCCGATCACCTGGGCGATCACATAGGGCAGCAACTCCTTCGCCGGGAAGCGCCCGCCCACCACCAGGCCGAACGACACGGCGGGATTGAGGTGACAACCGGAGATATGACCGATGGCGAAGGCCATGGTCAGGACCGTCAGGCCGAAGGCGAAGGCAACACCGAGGACACCGATGCCGACCGGGGAACTGGCGGCCAGCACCGCGCTGCCGCACCCGCCAAGGACCAACCAGAACGTGCCGACCAACTCGGCACCCATGCGCACACCCAGGGACGAACTCATGGAGCATTCCTCAAGTAATTGGACGCAACGACTGCGCAAGCCCAACTGCCTGATGAAGGTTTGCTGAAGAGAAATCTAGCAGAGCTTTGGCCGGTGGCCAGAAACGACCAGGGGCCGCAAAGCGGCCCCTGGTTCATGCAGGCAAACGATCAACCCTTGGCGGTGGCCTTGGGCTTTTTCAGCAGGTGCGAGAACACCGCGTGCAGATCGTCCGAGGCGCTCTCCTCGTCGAGGTTGAGCTTGCTGTCGATATGATCCATGTGGTGCATCATCAGGCTCACCGCCTGTTCGGCGTCACGGGCCTCGATGGCGTCGATCAGTTGCATGTGCTCGTCGTACGAGCAGTGCGAGCGGTTGCCGCTTTCGTACTGGGCGATGATCAGCGAGGTCTGCGACACCAAGCTGCGCTGGAAACTCACTAGTGGCGCATTGCCTGCGGCCTCGGCCAGCTTGAGGTGGAATTCGCCGGACAGACGAATACCGGCGCCGCGGTCGCCGCGGGAGAAGCTGTCGCGCTCCTCGCGGACCATCTGGCGCAGTTCGTTGAGCTGCTCGGCGGTGGCGTGCTGCACGGCCAGTTCGGTGATGGCGCGCTCGACCATGCGCCGAGAGAAGAACACCTGGCGCGCCTCTTCCACCGTCGGGCTGGCCACCACCGCGCCGCGGTTCGGCCGCAGCAGCACCACGCTTTCATGAGCCAGGCGCGACAGGGCGCGGCGGATGATGGTGCGGCTGACGCCGAAAATTTCGCCCAGTGCTTCCTCGCTCAACTTGGTGCCCGGGGCCAGGCGCTGCTCGAGGATCGCCTCGAAGATGTGCGCGTAGACGATGTCGTCCTGGGTACCGCTGCGGCCGGCCTTGCCGGTACGCGCAGGTTTTTTCAGAGGTTGCAGCTGTTCGTTCATGGGCGCTCGAGCACAAGGGATCTGCCAGTCGGACCGTGACTGTAATGCCCGTCGACGGGGGGATGGCAAGTCCGGAAAGAAGATAATGGGCCAAGGTATGGCGCCATTGTACACAGGCTGACCCGTTTCTGCAGGTGGCCTTTTACCTATATAGCCGTTGTACGACCGTTTGTACGCACAAAAGATAAAACATTATTTGCTTTATTTGTACACAAAAGCATAATCCTGCGAGCAACTTCCTGACCCATAAGTCAACAAAATGGTCGGACGTCTGCCACACCCTCCCTCGCGAAGCCCCCAAGTGCGTCGGCTCAGGACCAGGCTTCGAACAACAAGAAAGACTTGAGGAGTACTCGCTGTGGAAAGCCGCAAATCCGAAGCACCTACGCTGGATCTCGCCCCACCGCTCGAATCGGGCTGGCTGGAGCGGATTTTCAAACTCAAGCGACACGGCACGACCGTCAGGACCGAACTGATCGCCGGGGTGACCACCTTCATCACCATGGCCTACATCATCTTCGTCAACCCCAACATCATGGCCGACGCCGGTATCGACCACGGCGCGGCGTTCGTCGCCACCTGCATCGCCGCCGCCCTGGGCTGCCTGCTGATGGGCCTGTACGCCAACTGGCCTGTGGGCCTGGCGCCGGGCATGGGGCTCAACGCCTTCTTCACCTACACCGTGGTCGGCACCATGGGCTACAACTGGGAAACGGCGCTGGGGGCGGTATTCGTCTCGGGCGTGCTGTTCATGTTCCTGACGGTTTCGCGGGTGCGCGAGTGGCTACTCAACAGCATCCCGGTAAGCCTGCGCCATGCCATGGGGGCCGGCGTCGGATTGTTCCTCGGGCTGATCGGCCTGAAGACAGCCGGCATCATCGTCGACAGCCCGGCCACCCTGGTCAAGCTGGGCTCGCTGCATGAGCCCGGCCCGCTGCTGGCGGCCGTGTGCTTCCTGTTGATCGCCATCCTCAGCTACAAGCGGGTGTTCGGCGCGATCCTGATCAGCATCATCGGCGTCACCCTGGCCGGCTGGGGCCTGGGCTTGGTCAAGTTCGGCGGGGTGATGTCGATGCCGCCGAGCCTGGCGCCGACCTGGATGGCCATGGACGTGGCCGGGGTGTTCAACGTCAGCATGATCAGCGTGGTGCTGGCGTTCCTGTTCGTGCACATGTTCGACACCGCCGGCACGCTGATGGGCGTGGCCCAGCGCGCCAACCTGGTGGCGCCGGACGGGCGCATCGAGAACCTGTCACGGGCGCTCAAGGCCGACAGCACCTCCAGCGTGTTCGGCGCGGTGGTCGGCGTGCCGCCGGTGACCAGCTACGTGGAAAGTGCCGCGGGCGTGGCGGCGGGTGGGCGTACCGGCCTGACGGCCGTGGTGGTCGGCGTGCTGTTCGTTGCCGCGATGTTCTTCGCCCCGCTGGCCGGGATGATTCCGGCCTATGCCACCGCCGGCGCGTTGATCTACGTGGCGATGCTGATGATGGGCAGCATGGCGCATATCGAGTGGGACGAAGCCACCGACAGCATTCCGGCGATCGTCACGGTGATCATGATGCCGCTGACCTTCTCGGTGGCGGACGGCATCGCCCTGGGCTTCATCAGCTACGTGGCGCTGAAGGCGGGTACCGGCAAGTACAAGGAAATTTCGGCCAGCCTCTGGGTGCTGTGCGCCATCTTCATTGCGAAGTTTGTATTCCTCTGATCAGCGAGATTCATTCGACTCACCTCGGGCAGCCGCAGCGGCCCGAGGTGCCACGTTCGGCTGTGCCCTTCTGACATTTCTGATAGGTGTAAATCCGCTTCAAGCACGCTACTACTAGCAGGAAAAGCCCTCCTCGCAAGAGTATCAAAAACCATGTTTATTCACATATTGGCAACAGACTGGGCCCACTCAGTCATGCAAGCCCAGTCCATCCCAAACGCCTATACACCATATGGAAGCAAGGTACACAGGCCAGGCGTACGGACCGGCTTCAGTGGGCAGATTCCAGACCCCAGCACCGGCCATTATCATCTGGGCAACGGTCACCGTCTGCTCCACCCCCACCTCATGCGCTTCATTAGCCCAGATCCGCTAAGTCCCTTCGGAGAAGGTGGCAGCAATAGTTACACCTATTGCGCAGGCGACCCGATCAATAAACATGACCCTACTGGCGGTGCCACTGCTTTCATCAAGGAGATGCATCAACAATTCACGACTTCGTTTTTACGCAATACCGTGCCCGATGCCATACCGGGACGCGTCTTGGCCACGCCGGAAGCCCAGCAGATCGTCAATGCCCCAAACAAATCGTTTTTTGGAGAACGTGTCGCCGGCGCCTACATTGCAAAAGACAGTAATGGGGCCCCGCCCTTGCCCCAACATCTCCAGACTCGTTACGCAGAAACCGTGCAACAGGCGAATAGGGGGGAAATCCCCTCTGTCGTCGCCCATCTGGAGATGGCAAAAACCTGGCTGAAATTCAACGGTACTCCAGAAGCGGTTGCCGCAAAAATCACACCCGGAACCATAGCAACCGCTGTAGTCGGCCACCTGCTGGGCGCAGCGACGGCTGGAGGCGCGGACATAGCTGCCTTGAAAACCGGAAGAGCATTGAATCTTTCCAGCACCGTAGAGAAAGTCAGGGAGTAAGGCTCCAGACGAAAAAAAGCCCGCCAGTGTGAGAGCGGGCCAAGGACCTACGAAGATTCTTCTAGCGACCAACTAGCTTCCACGATAGGTCGAATAGCTGTACGGCGAAATCAACAGCGGCACGTGGTAGTGCTCCTGCTGCTCGTCGATACCGAAGCGCAGCACGACCACGTCGAGGAACGCGGTGTCCGGCAGCTTCACGCCCTTGGCGCGGTAGTAGTCACCGGCGCTGAACTGCAATTGATAGACGCCGGTGCGATAGTCGTCGCCCTGCAGCAGCGGCGCGTCGACACGGCCATCACTGTTGGTCAGGGCGGTGTTCACCAGCTCCAGCTGCTGGCCTTCGACGCGGTACAGCTCGACCTTGATCGAGCTACCCGGGCAGCCGTGCGCGGCGTCCAGTACGTGTGTGGTCAAACGTCCCATTTGCTTGTCGCCTCTTGTCGTATGCGTGGGCAAAAAATACACGGCAATCACCGGGCACGGGGCCTGCGGCGTGCGGGAATGAAGTCATTAAGACAGTTTATCGGTAAATTGTACACAATTTTTTATCCCATCCTGCGCAACCTCTACAAAACAAGCCACCAGTCGCGAAGACAAGCGCCATGCTGCCGCTCTCACCATTTACTGACC
>NZ_NIBE01000039.1:0-7308 GCF_002205115.1 Pseudomonas sp. DrBHI1 | reverse complement strand
GCGGCCCGCCCCACCCACCGCATTAACGAACAAGAAGGAAGACTGCAGTGAGCGCTGACTACCCACGCGACCTGATCGGTTACGGCAACAACCCACCTCATCCGCAATGGCCGGGGAATGCCCGCATTGCGCTGTCCTTCGTGCTCAACTACGAAGAAGGTGGCGAGCGCAACATCCTGCACGGCGACAAGGAGTCCGAAGCGTTCCTTTCCGAAATGGTCGCCGCCCAGCCGCTGCAGGGCGTGCGCAACATGAGCATGGAGTCGCTCTACGAATACGGCAGCCGCGCCGGCGTCTGGCGCCTGCTCAAGCTGTTCAAGGACAGCGGCGTGCCGCTGACCATCTTCGCCGTGGCCATGGCCGCCCAGCGCCACCCTGACGTGATCCGCGCCATGGCCGAGGCCGGCCATGAGATCTGCAGCCACGGCTACCGCTGGATCGACTACCAGTACATGGATGAAGCGCAAGAGCGCGAGCACATGCTCGAGGCCATCCGCATCCTCACCGAGATCACCGGCGAGCGCCCCGTGGGCTGGTACACCGGCCGCACCGGCCCGAACACCCGGCGCCTGGTGATGGAGGAAGGCGGCTTCCTCTACGACAGCGACACCTACGACGACGACCTGCCCTACTGGGAACCGAACAACCCGACCGACAAGCCGCACCTGGTGATCCCCTACACCCTGGACACCAACGACATGCGCTTCACCCAGGTCCAGGGCTTCAACTGCGGCGAGCAGTTCTTCCAGTACCTGAAGGATGCCTTCGACGTGCTCTACGCCGAGGGCGCCGAAGCACCGAAGATGCTCTCGATCGGCCTGCACTGCCGCCTGGTCGGCCGTCCGGCGCGCCTGGCCGCGCTCAAGCGCTTCGTCGACTACGCCAAGAGCCACGAACAGGTCTGGTTCGCCCGGCGCGCGGACATCGCCCGCCACTGGCACGCCACCCACCCGTACAAGAAAGAGAACGCCTGATGACCGCCTTCAAGACCCTCAAGCCTTCCACCCTCGAGCGCGCCGCCTTCGTCGCCGCCTTCGCCGACATCTACGAGCACTCGCCGTGGGTCGCCGAGAAAGCCTACGACCTGGGCCAGCTGGCCGAGCTGGACGAGATCGAGGCGCTGCATCAGCGCATGAGCGACATCCTGCTCAGCGCCAGCCATGCCGAGCAACTGGCACTGATCAACGCTCACCCGGACTTGGCCGGCAAGGCCGCCATCCAGGGCGAGCTGACCGAGTCGAGCACCAATGAACAGGCCGGCGCCGGCATCCACCAGTGCACCGCCGAGGAGTTCGCCCGCTTCACCGAACTGAACGACGCCTACAAGGCCAAGTTCCAGTTCCCGTTCATCATGGCGGTCAAGGGCAGCAACCGGCACCAGATCCTCGCTGCCTTCGAAAAACGCATCCACAACGACCAGGATGCCGAATTCAAGGAAGCCCTGGCACAGATCAACCTGATCGCCCTGTTCCGCCTGCTGCAGCTTTGAGGACTGCGTGCCCGCCTCGCCCGAGTGCGTGACGCGTCCGCACCCAGGGCCCGGCAGGCCGGTCCACCAGAATCCAGAACAACGAACATACAAGAGAGACCCGCATGCGCACCCTGATGATCGAGCCCCTGACCAAAGAAGCCTTCGCCCCCTTCGGTGACGTGATCGAAACCGACGGCAGCGACCACTTCATGATCAACAACGGCTCGACCATGCGCTTCCACAAGCTCGCCACGGTCGAGACCGCCGAGCCCGAGGACAAGGCGATCATCAGTATCTTCCGCGCCGACGCGCTGGAGATGCCGCTGACCGTACGCATGCTGGAACGCCATCCGCTGGGCAGCCAGGCTTTCATCCCGCTGCTCGGCAACCCCTTTCTGATCGTGGTCGCGCCAGTTGGCGATGCACCTGTATCAGGCTTGGTCCGAGCCTTCCGCAGCAATGGCAGGCAGGGCGTTAATTACCATCGCGGCGTCTGGCACCACCCGGTGCTGACGATCGAAAAGCGGGATGACTTCCTGGTGGTTGATCGCAGTGGTTCTGGCAACAACTGCGATGAGCATTACTTCCCCGAGGAACAGATGTTGATCCTCAATCCCCACCAATAAGAAAGGGTCGGTCATCGAGATGGTGACTGGCGAGAGGTACATACTGTGGAAGCACACCTTCACGAATGGCTGAACCTGAGCATTCGCTGGGTTCACATGATCACCGGCGTGGCCTGGATCGGTGCATCGTTCTACTTTGTCTGGCTGGAGAACCACCTGAACCGAAGCAACCCGCGCGATGGGTTGTCGGGTGACCTCTGGGCCATCCACGGCGGTGGTATCTATCACCTGGAGAAATACAAGCTCGCGCCGCCGAAAATGCCCGAGAACCTGCACTGGTTCAAATGGGAAGCCTACTTCACCTGGATGTCCGGGATCGCCTTGCTGTGCGTGGTGTTCTACTGGAACCCGAGCCTCTACCTGCTGGCGCCCGGCAGCACCCTGAGCGGCGCCGAAGGGGTGGCCATCGGTATCGGTTCGCTGGTTGCCGGCTGGTTCATCTACGACTTCCTGTGCGACTCGCCCCTGGGCAAGCAGCCGGCGCTGCTGGGCGCCGTGCTGTTCGTGCTGATCATCGCCGCCTGCTGGGGCTTCAGCTTGGTGTTCAGCGGCCGTGGCGCCTACCTGCACACCGGCGCGATCATCGGCACCATCATGGTCGGCAACGTGTTCCGCATCATCATGCCGGCCCAGCGCCAGCTGGTGGCGGCGATCGAGAACAACCAGACGCCCGACCCGGTGCTGCCGGCCAAGGGCCTGCTGCGCTCGCGCCACAACAACTATTTCACCCTGCCGGTGCTGTTCATCATGATCAGCAACCACTTCCCGAGCACCTACGGCAGCCAGTACAACTGGTTGATCCTGGCCGGGATCGCGGTGGCCGCTGTATTGATCCGTCACTACTTCAACACCCGCCACGACAGCAACAAGTATGCCTGGACCCTGCCCGTCGGTGCCCTGGCGATGATCTGCCTGGCCTATGTGACCGGTCCCAAGCCGCTGCCAACCGCACCCGAGCAGGCCGCCGCCAAGGTCGAGTACCAGCCGCTGCCGGCCACTGCCGTCGGTGGCAAGACCGCCGCCGAACTGCGCGCAGAGGAGGCCGCCAAGCCTGCCCAGGCACCCGCTGCGGAACCTGCCCAGGCTACGGCCCAGGCGGCCACCGGCAGCTTCGACAAGATCCACACCGTCATCCAGGAACGCTGCACCGTGTGCCACTCGGCCAAGCCGACCAGCCCGCTGTTCAGCGCCGCCCCTGCCGGCGTGATGTTCGACACCCCGCAGCAGATCCAGGCCCAGGCCGCGCGCATCCAGGCGCAGGCCGTCGCCAGCCAGATCATGCCGCTGGGCAACATCACCCAGATGACCGTCGAGGAGCGCAAGCTGGTCGGCGACTGGATCGCCAAAGGCGCGCAGGTCAACTGAGACACCCCACGATTGCGTGGGAGCGGGCTTGCCCCGCGATGAGGCCGGTACTCCCGGCCTCGCTTCCAAGCTCTACGTAACAAGCAAGCATCGAGCGTTCGGCTTCACGTGGGTCCCCAGCCTCCTTCACCGGAGCCTGCCACGTGAAGCCGCCCGCTTGGATCCGAGAATAAAAACAAAACTCGAGGTGCTGCATGTCCGAGTCACCCAAGGCGTACATCCCTGTTGCGCCACCACGACAGCCCCTGCCCTTGTTCCAGCTGATCCTGGTGGGTCTGCAACACGTTCTGCTGATGTACGGGGGCGCCATCGCGGTGCCGCTGATCATCGGCCAGGCGGCGGGCCTGTCCCGCGAAGAAGTCGCCTTCCTGATCAACGCCGACCTGCTGGTCGCCGGCGTTGCCACCATCATCCAATCCTTCGGTATCGGCCCCGTGGGCATCCGCATGCCGGTCATGATGGGCGCCAGCTTCGCCGCCGTCGGCAGCATGGTGGCCATGGCCGGCATGCCCGGCGTCGGCCTGCAGGGAATCTTCGGCGCGACCATCGCCGCCGGGTTCTTCGGCATGCTGATCGCGCCGTTCATGTCCAAGGTCGTGCGCTTCTTCCCGCCGCTGGTGACCGGTACGGTCATCACCTCGATCGGCCTGTCGCTGTTCCCGGTGGCGGTCAACTGGGCCGGCGGCGGCCATGAGGCGCAAGCCTTCGGCGCGCCGATCTACCTGATGGTCGCCGGCCTGGTGCTGGCGGTGATCCTGCTGATCAACCGCTTCATGCGCGGCTTCTGGGTCAATGTGTCGGTACTGGTGGGCATGGGCCTGGGCTATGTGCTCGCCGGCTCCATCGGCATGGTCGACCTGTCGGGCCTGAGCGAGGCGCCGTGGCTGCAGGTGGTCACCCCCCTGCACTTCGGCATGCCGACCTTCAGCCTGGCGCCGATCCTGTCGATGTGCCTGGTGGTGGTGATCATCTTCGTCGAGTCCACGGGCATGTTCCTCGCCCTGGGCAAGGTGACCGACCGTGAAGTCACGCCGGGCATGCTGCGACGCGGCCTGCTGTGCGATGCCGGCGCGTCGTTCATCGCCGGTTTCTTCAACACCTTCACCCACTCTTCGTTCGCCCAGAACATCGGCCTGGTGCAGATGACCGGGGTTCGCTGCCGCTACGTCACGGTGATGGCCGGCGCGCTGCTGATCCTGCTCAGCCTGCTACCCAAGGCGGCCTTCCTGATCGCTTCGATTCCGCCCGCGGTACTGGGGGGCGCGTCCATCGCCATGTTCGGCATGGTCACCGCCACCGGGATCAAGATCCTCCAGGAAGCGGACATCGCCGACCGACGCAACCAGCTGCTGGTCGCGGTCAGCGTCGGTTTCGGCCTGATCCCGGTGGTGCGGCCGGAGTTCTTCGCGCAGATGCCGCAGTGGATGGAGCCCATCACCCACAGTGGCATCGCCATGGCCACCCTCAGCGCCCTGGTGCTGAACCTGCTGTTCAACATCCTTGGCGGCGCCGACCGCGCCGCGCACAACGATGCCTGTCACCAGCATTGAGTGACCTGGGGCGGTGCCGTACCGGCCGCCCCGTTCCAACCACGCGGTAACGCTGGACCGTCGGCCCGCCGGAATGGGCCGCCCGGGGCGCTTGCGCGCCGAAAAAGCCCTTACAAAAACAATAAGTCCGGGAATCACAACATGAAGCGCATCACCACGTCCGTCCTGCTGGGCAGCAGCCTGCTGGCCACCCTCCCCGCCCACGCCGGCGAATGGCTGCAATGGCACGGCGAAAGCCTGTCCTACCTGTACGGCAAGGACTTCAAGGTCAACCCCGACATCCAGCAGACCATCACCTTCGAACATGCCAACAAATGGAAGTACGGCGACACCTTCCTGTTCGTCGACAAGATCTTCTACAACGGCAAGGCCGACCCCGGCAAAGGCGTGACCACCTACTACGGCGAGTTCAGCCCGCGCCTGTCGTTCGGCAAGATCTTCGAGCGCAACCTGGCCTTCGGTCCGATCAAGGACGTGCTGCTGGCCATGACCTACGAACGTGGCGAGGGCGACAACGAGGCCTACCTGATCGGCCCCGGTTTCGACCTGAACGTGCCGGGCTTCAACTACTTCACCTTGAATTTCTACGTGCGCAACACCGAAGGCAGCCGCCCCGGCGACAACGTCTGGCAGATCACCCCAGCCTGGTCGTACACCATCCCGGTGGGCAAGTCCGACATCCTGATCGACGGCTACATCGACTGGGTGGTCGATAACGACCAGACCCGTCGCGGCACCTACCACGCCAACCTGCAGTTCAACCCGCAGGTCAAGTACGACCTGGGCAAGGCCCTGAACCTGGGCGCCAAGCAGCTCTACGTCGGCGTCGAATACAGCTACTGGAAGGACAAGTACGGCATCGACAGCCGCGGCAACGTGGACAGCAACCAGAGCGTGGCCAGTGCCCTGGTGAAGGTGCACTTCTGAAAAACTGACCGAACGCCCAAATTTGCACCACCGTGCTCCAGGACGGAGCACTTGAGGCCCGGCGCGCAAGTGAGTAATCTGCGCGCCCCCTCGATCGGGGCGGGAAGGATCCCGCCCGCGTTTGCTGACCGCTCAGTCAATGTTTCCGGGCGGTTGGCCAACGTGTTGCCAGCGTGAAATACCCATTTCATCCGTTCAGAAAGACGTCGAGCAGGATGGTTGTGCCCAACGTGGAAAAGTTGGCGCAGCTCTTGCCAAACAGCTGTGGCCAATTGAAAAAAGCTGACCCAAAAGACAAGAACAGCGCCCGAGCGCTGACAACAGATCCAATCAAGGGAGCGACACTCGCAATGCGTACCATCAATAGCCTGATCCTCGCCGGTGGTCTGCTGGCCTGCGGCGCCAGCCAAGCCGGCGACCTGCTGCAATGGCAGAACAACAGCCTGACCTACCTGTGGGGCAAGAACTTCAAGGTCAACCCCGAGATCCAGCAGACCGTGACCTTCGAGCACGCCGATGCGTGGAAGTACGGCGACAACTTCTTCTTCCTCGACAAGATCTTCTACCAGGGCAAGAAGGACGCCAACAACGGCCCCAACACCTACTACGGCGAGTTCAGCCCACGCCTGTCGTTCGGCAAGATCTTCGACCAGAAGCTCGAGTTCGGCCCGGTCAAGGACGTGCTGCTGGCCATGACCTACGAGTTCGGCGAGGGTGATACCGAGTCCTACCTGATCGGCCCCGGCTTCGACCTGGCCATCCCCGGCTTCGACTACTTCCAGCTGAACTTCTACCAGCGCACCACCGACGGCAGCCGTCCGGGCGACAATGTCTGGCAGATCACCCCGGTGTGGTCCTACACCATTCCCGTGGGCTCGTCCGACATCCTGATTGACGGTTTCATGGATTGGGTGGTCGACAACGACGAGAACCGTCGCGGCACCTACCAGGCCAACCTGCACTTCAACCCGCAGGTCAAGTACGACCTGGGCAAGGCGCTGCACCTGGGCGAGAAGCAGTTGTACGTGGGTATCGAGTACGACTACTGGAAGAACAAGTACGGCATCAAGGACAGCGATGCCTTTACCACCGATCAGAACACCATGAGCTTCCTGGTCAAGGTTCACTTCTGATCTGATGCCAGTGTAAAGACTGTAGGAGCTTGCGTCGCGAAAGGGCTACGCAGCAGCCCCGACGATTTCGCATGATGCCAACATCCTGGGGCCGCTTCGCGGCCCTTTCGCGACACAAGGCCGCTCCTACAGGAGATCCGAGGCAAGCCCCGGTCGGGCGCCTCAGTTTGCCGGTTTTACCGCCCGCCACACCTTGCCCGCGACAGCAACCACCGCCAGCACCACCGCCCCGGCAA
>NZ_NIBE01000038.1:0-39192 GCF_002205115.1 Pseudomonas sp. DrBHI1 | reverse complement strand
AATCTTGGCGACTATCAGTCCGTACTCACAAGCACCCACACGAATTGCTTGATTCAATTTGTTAAAGAGCGTTTGGCTGAGAGCGTTTCGCCTCAACCGAGGCGCGCATTCTACGCTTTCCTCATTTGCTGTCAAGCGTTTATTTTGAGGTTTTTAACGAAGAACTCGTTTCACTTCAAACACTTGACTCGCTGCGATCTCTCGTAGCGGGAGGCGAATCATACAGCGTTACAACCTGCTGTCAACTGCCTTTTTCACCGCTGCCGATCGTTAGACCGAAGCACCTCCGCCACCCTCTTCAACAATCAACTCATTGATATTCAAGGAGTTTTTCGTTCCGATGTCGCTGGAAGTGGGGCGCATTATAAGGGGATCTGAAAGCCCGTCAACCTTTTATTTCAAGCATATGAAAAGTATCCCTTCAGGAGCCGCCAGCCACTCGCCGCAACCTTCATCTACACACCAATACCAACCTTGCCAACCCTTCCGTCAGTGCGCACTATATTGCACACCCTTGCGCGCACTATAACGGAAGCCTCCATGAACACCCCAAACCGCAGCCTGGCCGCCACGCTGTTCCCCATCGGCCTGCTGCTGATCGCCATGGCCTCCATCCAGTCCGGCGCTTCGCTGGCCAAGAGCATGTTCCCCATCGTCGGCGCCCAAGGCACCACCGCCCTGCGACTCATCTTCGCCAGCGTGATCATGCTCCTGTTGCTGCGCCCCTGGCGTGCTCGCCTGGATGCCAGCACCCTGCGCAGCGTGATTATCTACGGCATGGCCCTGGGCGGCATGAATTTCCTCTTCTATATGTCATTGCGCAGCGTGCCGCTGGGTATCGCTGTCGCCCTTGAATTCACCGGACCGCTTGCCGTGGCGCTATGGGCCTCGCGACGGGCACTGGACTTCCTATGGATCGCCCTGGCGGTCGCCGGCCTGCTGCTGTTGATTCCCGTCGGCCAGACCGACGGCGGGCTGGACCCGATCGGCGCCGGCTATGCCCTAGGGGCCGGCGTGTGCTGGGCGTTGTACATCCTCTACGGGCAAAAGGCCGGAGCCGAGAACGGTATCCAGACCGCGGCCTTGGGTGTGGTGATCGCAGCCCTGTTCGTCGCCCCGATTGGAATCGCCCACGCCGGCAGCGCCTTGCTGACACCTGCGCTGCTACCCGTGGCCCTGGGCGTGGCCATCCTGTCGACAGCTCTGCCTTACAGCCTGGAAATGGTCGCCTTGACCCGCATGCCCGCCCGTACCTTCGGCACATTGATGAGCATCGAGCCGGCCTTTGGCGCACTGTCCGGACTACTCTTCCTGGGCGAGAAGCTTACCCTTTGGCAATGGCTGGCAATCCTTGCCATCATCACTGCCTCTGTAGGTGCGACCCTGTCGATGAAACGGGATGCGGCCCCGGCCGTGGCTGCCGACTGATTTGAGAAATATTTGCATTTAGAAGGCTTCAACCTTGTACCGCCCGCCGTGGCTGATTAAGCTGTCACCCAAATATAATCTTGACGCGATCTACTGAGCGGTACATGGACGCTGGGGACCATCAGGGAAGAGACAAAGCGCAAACCACAGGCCCGTGAGTGCAGTTGGGCCAAATAAGGACAGGAATGAAACGTATTTTTCTCATCCTGGCCATCCTGGCCATCGCTGGATGCGCCGCGACAGCCAATACCGAGGTGAAGCGAGGGAAGAAGGGCCTGCATATCAACTGCTCGGGGCTCTCCTCGTCATGGGACAAGTGCTACAGCAAGGCCGCCAGCTCCTGCGGCAGCAAAGGCTACAAGGTAATCGCCCGGTCCGGCGACACCGACGAAGAGCCTGGCGACTATGTGTTCGGCATCAATCCGGCCGGCTATACCAGCCGTAGTATGATCGTGATTTGCAAGTAACCGATAAACAAAGGGCAGCCAATGGCTGCCCTTTTTGTTACCAGCACACCATGCTCACAGCGCGGAAGTGCGTCGCTCCAGCCACGCTAGCGCCTCGCCTTCCAGCAACGGCGCCAGTCGCTCCCGCACCGTCTGGTGGTAACGGTTCAACCAGGCGATGTCTTCACTGCCCAGCGTCTCGACCAGCAGACAGCGGGTGTCGATTGGACACAGGGTCAAAGTCTCGAACGAAAGGAACTCACCGAACTCGCTGGTACCGGCCTCGCGGTTGACCACCAGGTTCTCGATCCGTACGCCCCACTGCCCCGGGCGGTAGGTGCCGGGCTCGATGGAACTGATCATGCCCGGCTGCATGGCCGTCTGCGGTGTGGCCGCGGCCTGGTAGGCAATCACTTGCGGGCCTTCGTGCACATTCATGAAATAGCCGACACCGTGACCGGTGCCATGGCCGTACTCGACCTGATCGGCCCAGATCGGTGCCCGGGCGATGGCATCAAGCAGCGGCGAGAGTATCCCACGCGGGAACCTGGCCCGCGACAGGGCGATCATGCCCTTGAGCACCCGGGAGCAATCGGCCTTCTGCTCATGGCTCGGCTCGCCGATCGGCACCATCCGCGTAATATCAGTGGTCCCGCCCAGGTACTGGCCGCCCGAGTCGATCAACAGCAGGCCATTGCCCTCAATGACGGCATGGGACTCTTCGGTGGCGCGGTAGTGCGGCATTGCGCCATTTGCATTGTACGCCGCGATGGTCGAAAAGCTCAGCGACACAAAGCCAGGACGACGGGCACGGGCTGCGCTCAACTGGTCGTCGATGGTCAGTTCGGTGATCGGTTGCACGCCGAGGTTCGCTTCGAACCAGGCGAAGAATTCGCATAGCGCCGCGCCATCCTGCTCCATGGCCTGGCGAATATGAACGAGATCCCCTTCTCCCTTGCACGATTTGCTCAGGGTGGTCGGGTTGATACTCTCAACCAGTCGCACCTGCTCGTGCAAATTGTCCAGCAGGCCGCGAGTAACCCGCGCCGGGTCCACCAGCAGACTGGCTGCTGCCGGAATCGCGGCCAACGCGTCGTTGACCTCAGCGTAGTCGCGGACCTCGATGCCATCGGCCGCCAGTACCTGGCGCAGGTGGCCGTCGACCTTGTCACGCCCGACAAACAGGAACGCCTTGTCCTGGCTGACCAGCGCGAAGGAAACGAACACGGGGTTGTAGGAGACATCGCTACCACGCAGGTTGAACAGCCAGGCGATGTCGTCGAGGGTGGCGATAAAGTGCCAATCGGCGCCCTTTTCCCGCAGCGTGCTGCGCAGTTCAACGAGTTTTTGCGCACGGTTGACCGTGGCATGGGGTGGCAGGTGCTGGTACACCGGATTACCCGGCAGCGAGGGGCGGTCAACCCATACCCGATCCAGCAGGTCGAGATCGGTGCGCAACGTCGAACCACGCGCCTGCAGGCGCTCGCCCAGTTGCCGCGCCGAGGCCAGGGCCATGACCGCGCCATCCACCGCGACCGTGCCGTCCACCTCCGTCCCCAGCCATTCCAGCGCCCCGGGCTGGCCGGGGCGCAGCTTCATCAGCTCGATACCACTGCCGACCAGCTCCTTTTCCGCCTGCTCCCAGTAACGGCTGTCAGCCCACAGCCCGGCAAAGTCAGCCGTTACCACCAGCGTCCCCACCGAACCGAGAAAACCGGACAGCCACTGCCGCCCCTGCCAATAGCCCGGCAGGTACTCGGACAGGTGCGGGTCAGCCGAAGGCACCAACAGGGCATTCACGCCCTCCCGGGCCATGGCCTCGCGCACACGGGCAAGGCGCGCCGGGACGGATTCGTGAAGGGGGGACTGACTGTTCATGCGCACTCCTGCGGATAGGTGTCGACGGGTCCAAGGCGTTGATAATGAAACACCCGGCAGACGCCCGCAATCACCACGACCGTAACAAGGTATGCATTGCCCCAACTGCCCTGCCGACCGTCGATCCATCCCCCTGAACTAAACCGGCTACGGGCCTTCACAACCCTTACATACCGTGCGTACGCGAGGTAGGCCATGCCCCACTCACGCGAACCGAAAAGCGCCGTCGTGCTGCTCGACACCCGCGAGCATACTCCCGAGCACGAACGGGCGGTCCACCTGCAGATTGCCGATCACCTAGCCCTTCTGCTGGGTGTCGAGCGGGTCGAGCCATCGCCCACGCAATCCGAAACGGCCGCTTACTACTATGTACCGACCCAGACCCTGGTCGACGCGCAGCGGTACGCTGCGCTCGGCGTCCACGACGAGCATGACCTGTTCGGCGGCATGGTCAGCCATCCGCACATGGCCACCAAGGCTATCTCCCACCCGCTACCGGCAGACGCCATCTTCCCTCCCGGCTGGACCGACGCCTTTGCCCAACACGCCAGCGACGCCCTGCTGCGTGGCTATACCGTGTTCTCCAAGGCCGATGCCCGGCGCGCTGCCGAACTGCTGCTGCGCGATGGACCGGCGAGGATCAAGCCGGTACTGGCCTGCGCCGGTCGGGGCCAGCAGGTGATCGTTGATGGTCAGGCCCTGGAGCCGCTGCTGGAGGCAATGGATGAACAGCAATTGGGGCTGTGGGGCCTGGTGCTTGAGGAAGACCTCGATGCCGTCGAGACCTTCAGCGTCGGCCAGGTACGCGTGGCCGGGCTGACCCTGAGCTATCACGGCACCCAGCACCTCACCCGCGATCATGCGGGCACCGAGGTATATGGTGGTTCCGACCTGGTGATCGTACGCGGTGACTACCAGCACCTGCTGCAGCTGCCACTTGAGGATCACCTGCGCTTGGCCATCAACCAGGCCATGACCTATGAAGAGGCTGCCAAGCGCTACTTCCCAGGCTTCATCGCCTCACGGCGCAACTACGACATCGCCCGCGGCCAGGACCATCACGGACACCTGCGCAGCGGCGTGCTCGAGCAATCCTGGCGACTGGGCGGTGCCAGCCCCGCCGAGGTCCTCGCGCTGCAGGCCTTCGCCGCCGACCCGGCGCTGCAACGGCTACGCGCGTCAACCCACGAGGTCTTCGGCGACGCGCAACTGCCCGCCGACGCCACCCTGTTCTATCAGGGCCACGACAGTGAACTTGGACAACTCAGCAAATATGCACGGATACGTGACCATGACCATCGAGAGTGAAACCGTTGAACTGCAGGTCGAGGGCGAAAGCATCGTCGGCACCCTGGTCAGCCCGGGCAGCCGCATGCCGGGGATCCTCTTCGTCCATGGCTGGGGCGGCAGCCAGCAGCGCGACCTGGCCCGCGCCCGGCAGATCACCGGGCTTGGCTGCGTATGCATGACCTTCGACCTGCGCGGCCACGAAAAGACCGAGAGCCAGCGCCTGACCGTCACCCGCGAGCAGAACCTGGCCGACCTGCTGGCCGCCTACGACCGGCTGGCCAGCCAGCCATCGGTCGACCCCGGCGCCATTGCCGTGATCGGCAGCAGCTACGGCGGCTACCTGGCCACCCTGCTCACCCGTCACCGGCCAGTCAAATGGCTCGCCCTAAGGGTGCCGGCCCTCTACTGGGACGATGAATGGGATGCGCCCAAGCAGGCCCTCGACCGCCAGCGGCTCAACGCCTACCGCCTGCGTGAGCTCGGCCCTGCCGACAACCGCGCCTTGGCCGCCTGCGCCGAATTCGCCGGCGACGTGCTCTTGGTGGAGTCCGAACAGGACGACTATGTGCCGCACAGCACGCTGATGAGCTATCGCTCGGCCTTCGTCGGCGCCCACTCGATGACCCACCGCCTGGTCGATGGCGCCGACCACGCGCTGTCCAGCGAAGAGAGTCAGAAAGCCTATAGCGCCCTGCTCACGGCCTGGATCAGCGAGATGGTCATCGGCGCGCGCCTGGACCGCTACCCGCACTACGCGCCCTGGTACGCCTGAGTGCTGCCCAGCTGGCAGTGCAGGCCGCCGTCGGCGCCACGCACCAGGCTGCGTAGCGTCTGGTACGCGGCGAAGTTCACCCCACGGGCCCGGTGCTCGCCCAGTAGGTCGAGGAACGGCTCCTCGATGAAGCAGCCAGCGGCGGCCGCCCAGGCCTGGCGCGATTGCCAGCGCAGGTGCTGGAGCACCCGGCGACCGTCGTCGCTGACCTGGATGCTGACGCTGAGCAGGCCATCGCAGCGTTGCGCGAGGTGCTCGCTGCGCACCACCAGGGCCTCGGCCAGGGCATCCTGGCGCAAGGGGGGCACGTCGTACTCGATCATCTGGGTGAACCACAGGGAATGGGTGTTGGCCGCCATGACGCATCTCCTCGTTTTGGGCTCTTGCAGCAGATGGTCGTGAAGGGTAAAACCTCCAGCTAACTCAAGGTCAAGGATTTTATTGCCAATGAAGCCCCCTTCCGCCCAGGACCGCCTGCTCAGCGTCGGCCAGCTGGCCGCGCGCAGCGGCGTGGCCGTGACCGCGCTGCACTTCTACGAGACCAAGGGGCTGATCCACAGCACCCGCAACGCCGGCAACCAGCGCCGCTATCCGCGTGCCATGCTGCGTCGGGTGGCGGTGATCAAGATGGCCCAGCGCCTGGGCATCGCCCTGGCCGACATCGCCAGCGCCCTGCAGGCGCTGCCCTGCGATCACACGCCCACTGCCGACGATTGGCAACGCCTGTCGGCGCGCTGGCGCGACGACCTGAGCCGGCGCATCGACGAGCTGGTGATGCTGCGCGACCAGCTCGACGGCTGCATCGGCTGTGGCTGCATGTCGTTGAAGGAATGCCCGCTGCGCAACCATCACGACCGCCTCGCCGATGAGGGCCCGGGGCCGCACCCGACCAGCAGCGAGGCTCAGCCGCTGATGACCGCGAAGCGCCGCCGGTAGTCGCTGGGGGTCATCCCGGTCAGGCGCTGGAACACCTTGCGAAAAGCGCTGGGGTCCTGATAGCCGACGCCCCAGGCGATCTGGTCGACGCTGCGCCGGGTGAACTCCAGCAAGCGGCAAGCCCGGCCGACCCGCACCTGCTGCGCGTATTCGGTGGGACGCAGGCCGGTGGCGGCGCGAAAGCGACGCAGGAAGGTGCGCGGCTCGAGGCCCGCGCAACCGGCCATGTCGGCCAGGCCGGCATCCCGGGCCTCCTCGGCCTGCAACCAGTGCTGCACCTTCAGCACCGCCTCGTCACCATGGTCCAGGCGCGGCTGGAACAGGGCGCCGGGCAGCGGCGCCGGCGAGGGCTCGACCGCAAGATAGCGGGCCGTCTCGCGGGCCAGGGTGTGGCCGAGGAAGCGTTCGATCAAGTGCAAGCCGAGGTCGGTCCAGGCCATCAGCCCGGCAGAGGTGACGATGTCGCCGTCGTCGAGCAGTGGCTGGCTGCCTTGCACCCGCACCTTGGGGAAGCGATCGGAAAGGGCCTGGGCATAGTTCCAATGGGTACAGGCCGCCCGACCATCCAGCAGGCCGCTGCCGGCCACCAGGAACACACCGATGCATACCGAGGCCAGCACGGTACCCTGGCCGTGCACCTGACTGAGCGCGGCGCGATGGGCCTGCAACACCTCGGCAGACGGGGTCGCCGCCAGGCTCGGCGGAATCATCAGCGCCCGCAGCGCATGGCCGCTTGCCGGCTGGCTGTCATGCACCACCTGCAGCTGCCCCGCGCCATCGAGCTGCCAATGGGTCACCCGCAGCACCGGCAGATCGTGTGCGCCCAGCTGCGCGGCGACCCGGTTGGCCACCGCGAACAGGTCGGTCAGGCCTTGCACCGCCGCGCTCTGGGCGCCGGGATAGATCAGCACGCCGATTTCCAGGCTGTCAGTTTTTGCCGTCATTGTGTCGCTCGCGCCTATCCTCGATCGGGTCGCCACAGCCTATAACTATCGGCAGTTCATCACTACTGCCGCAGGAGGCACCATGAGCAAGCGCGCCCTGATCATCATCGATATCCAGAACGACTACTTCCCCGGTGGCAAATGGACCCTGGACGGCGCCGAGGCGGCCGCCGACAACGCCGCCCGGTTACTGGCCGCGGCCCGTGAGCGTGGCGACCTAGTGGTGCATGTGCGCCATGAGTTCGAGAGCGCCGACGCACCCTTCTTCGTGCCAGGCTCGGCCGGCGCGCAGATCCACCCCAAGGTCGCGCCGGCGGCCGGCGAGGCGGTGGTGCTCAAGCACAAGGTCAACAGCTTCCGCGACACCCAGCTGAAGGCGCTGCTCGACCAGCACGACATCAAGGCACTGACCATCGCCGGCAGCATGAGCCACATGTGCATCGATGCCGCGACCCGCGCCGCCGCCGACTTCGGCTATGAAGTCAGCGTGGCCTACGATGCCTGCGCGACGCTGGCGCTGGAGTTCGACGGCAAGACGGTTGCGGCGGCCGATGTGCACGCCTCGGCAATGGCCGCGCTGGCATTCGCCTACGCCAGGGTGACCAGTACCGACGAGTTGCTGGCCGGTTGAGGGCTCAGATCACCACGTTGCGCACGAAACGCACCGGCTCCTGCCCATCGTTGCGGTAGGCGTAGCGGCAGTCGCTGGGGAAGACGAAGAATTCGCCCTTGCCCAGTTGCCGCTCTCCCCCTTCGATGATCAGGGTCAGGCGGCCTTCGGTCACATAGATCTGCTCGCTCCAGCCGGCGGCATCGGCTTCGCTGGCGTAGCACTCGCCGGGGGCCAGGGTCCACTCCCACAACTCGACCTCGCGTCGCGCCGGGCTGCTGCCTAGCAGCACGGCGCGGCTGGCAGGGTGCACACCGGCCCAGGCCAGCTCTTCGATGCGACCGGGGTCACGCCGGTCCGGCGCCTGGATCAGGGTGCTGAACGCCACCCCCAGCGCTTCGGCGATCAGGTCCAGGGTGGTGAGGCTGACATTCTTCTCGCCAGCCTCGATGGCCACCAGCATCCGCCGGCTGACCCCGGAGCGCTCGGCCAGGGCGGCCTGGCTCAGGCCGGCGTCGCCACGCAAGCGGCGAACGTTCTGGCTGACATGCTGCAGCACCGATGCACGGTGCTCGGAATCTTTGTGCACTATATTGCTCACTGGTAGGGGGTGCGCAGTATACTGCCCACTTTGCGGCGAATTGTGCGCCGCCCCTTCCGAGTGCGCAAGACCATGAGCCAAGCCCCCGCCCGCAAACCCACCGTCAGCTTGCGCCTGAGCAAGGCCGAACTGGTGCTTGTGTTCATCACCATGCTCTGGGGCGGCACCTTCCTGATCGTGCACAACGTCATGACCGTCAGCGGGCCGATGTTCTTCGTCGGCCTGCGCTTTGCCGCCGCCGCCCTATTCGTCGGCCTGGTGTCGGCCCGTTCGCTGTCGGGGCTGACCTTCACCGAGCTCAAGGCCGGCGTGCTCATCGGCGTCTCGATCATGTTGGGCTACGGCTTGCAGACCATGGGCCTGCAGACCATCAGCAGCAGCCAGTCGGCGTTCATCACCGCGCTCTATGTGCCCTTCGTGCCTCTGCTGCAATGGCTGGTACTGGGCCGCCGCCCGGGCCTGATGCCGAGCCTGGGCATCGGCCTGGCCTTCGTCGGCCTGATGCTGCTGGCCGGCCCCGAGGGCGGCGCGCTGCACTTCAGTGAAGGCGAACTGGTGACGCTGGTCAGCGCCGTGGCGATCGCCGGCGAGATCATCCTGATCAGTCGCTACGCCGGCCAGGTCGATGTGCGCCGGGTCACCGTGGTGCAGTTGGCCACCGCCTCGGCGCTGTCGTTCCTGATGATCGTGCCGACCCAGGAACAACTGCCCGGTTTTTCCTGGCTGCTGCTCATCAGTGCGGTAGGCCTGGGCGCCATGAGCGCGGTGATCCAGGTGGCGATGAACTGGGCGCAGCAGTCGGTCTCGCCGACCCGCGCCACCCTGATCTACGCTGGCGAACCTGTGTGGGCCGGCATCGTCGGGCGCATCGCCGGCGAGCGCCTGCCAGGCGTGGCGTTGATCGGCGGGCTGCTGATCGTGCTGGCGGTGGTGGTGAGCGAGCTGAAGATTCGTCGCCAGGATGAGGCCAGCGCCTTGCAGGATGATGAGGCCCGCGAGCGCGAGGCGGGGTTGTAAGCCCCCCGCCTTCACAGACAATCCGCAAGCGTTGAATACAGCCCCACGGACATTCGCTCAGCCGCTATGCTCTGAAAGAAACTGTTATAAAAAAACAGCTTGTCACAGCACATTTGTAGGATCCTGCAACCGCTTGCGTGTTGGTGATCAACCGTCCGGCACGTATGATCCTTGGCAAACTTCTCAGAACAGAACGCTATGTCATTGATTGTGCTATTGCTTCTGCCCTTCCTGGGCAGTTGCCTGGCGGCTGTACTGCCGCACAACGCACGCAACGCCGAGTCCATTCTTGCCGGGCTCGTGGCCCTGGTCGGCACTGTCCAGGTGGCGTTGCTGTACCCCCAGGTCGCCGATGGCGGGGTGATCCGCGAGGAATTCCTCTGGCTGCCGAGCCTGGGCCTGAACCTGGTCCTGCGCATGGACGGCTTCGCCTGGCTGTTCAGCCTGCTGGTGCTGGGCATCGGCACCCTGGTGTCGCTGTACGCCCGCTACTACATGTCGCCCCAGGACCCGGTGCCGCGCTTCTTCGCCTTCTTCCTGGCGTTCATGGGCGCCATGCTCGGCCTGGTGATCTCCGGCAACCTGATCCAGCTGGTGTTCTTCTGGGAATTGACCAGCCTGTTCTCGTTCTTGCTGATCGGCTATTGGCACCACCGCGCCGACGCCCGCCGCGGCGCCTACATGGCGTTGATGGTCACGGGGGCCGGCGGCTTGTGCCTGCTGGTCGGGGCCCTGCTGCTCGGCCATGTGGTCGGCAGCTATGACCTGGACAAGGTCCTGGCTGCCGGTGACACCATCCGCCAGCATGCGCTGTACCCGGTGCTGCTGCCCCTCATCCTGATCGGCGCCCTGAGCAAGAGCGCGCAATTTCCCTTCCAGTTCTGGCTGCCCCATGCCATGGCGGCGCCCACCCCCGTCTCGGCTTACCTGCACTCGGCGACCATGGTCAAGGCCGGGGTGTTCCTGCTGGCACGCCTGTGGCCGGCGCTGTCGGGCAGCGAGGAATGGTTCTGGATCGTCGGCGGCGCCGGTGCCGCCACCCTGCTGCTCGGCGCCTTCGCCGCGATGTTCCAGAACGACCTCAAGGGCCTGCTGGCCTACTCAACCATCAGCCACCTTGGGCTGATCACCTTGCTGCTGGGCCTGAACAGCCCGCTGGCGGCGGTCGCCGCAGTGTTCCATATCCTCAACCACGCCACCTTCAAGGCCTCGCTGTTCATGGCCGCGGGGATCATCGACCACGAGAGCGGCACCCGTGACATCCGTCGCCTGAGTGGCCTGTTCCGCCTGGTGCCGTTCACCGCGACCCTGGCCATGGTCGCCAGCGCCTCGATGGCCGGCGTGCCGCTGATGAACGGTTTCCTGTCCAAGGAGATGTTCTTCGCCGAGACCGTGTTCATCACCTCCACGGCCTGGGTCGAAGCGGCCCTGCCGGTGATCGCCACCCTGGCCGGAACCTTCAGCGTGGCCTACGCGCTGCGCTTTACCGTCGATGTGTTCTTCGGCCCCCCGGCCCAGGACCTGCCGCACACGCCTCACGAACCACCACGCTGGATGCGCGCACCGGTCGAACTGCTGGTGCTCACCTGCCTGGTGGTCGGCATCTTCCCGGCGCAATCGGTCGGCCCGTTGCTGGCCGCGGCCGCGACCCCCGTGGTGGGTGGCGTGCTGCCGGAATACAGCCTGGCCATCTGGCACGGCTGGAACGCGCCGCTGATCATGAGCCTGATCGCCATGACCGGCGGTATCGTGCTCTACCTGCTGCTACGCAAGCAGCTGCAGCGCGGCCGCTTCCCCTATCCACCGCTGATCGAGCGTTTCAACGGCAAGCGCCTGTTCGAGCACGGCCTGGTGCGCCTGATGCTGCTGGCCCGGCATGGCGAGCGGCTGCTGACCACCAAGCGCCTGCAGACGCAACTGTTCATGCTGGCACTGGCGGCCTTCGTCGCTGGCCTGGTACCTCTGCTGTACAGTGGCCTGAGCTGGGGCGACCGGCCAAAGATCCCGGGCTCCGGGGTGTTCGTCGCGCTCTGGCTGATCGCTATCGCCTGCGCCATCGGCGCCGCCTACCAGGCCAAGTATCACCGACTGGCCGCCTTGATCATGGTCGGCGTCTGCGGCCTGATGACCTGCATCACCTTCGTCTGGTTCTCCGCGCCGGACCTGGCGCTGACCCAACTGGCAGTCGAGGTGGTCACCACCGTGCTGATCCTGCTCGGCCTGCGCTGGCTGCCACGGCGTATCGAAGGCGTGTCGCCGCTGCCCGGCAGCCAGGACCGCGCACGCCTGCGGCGCCTGCGCGACCTGGTGCTGGCAGTGCTGGTCGGCGGCGGCATGGCACTGCTGTCCTACGCCATGCTGACCCGCCCGACGCCCAACGACATCTCGTCGTTCTACCTCAGCCGCGCCCTGCCCCAGGGCGGCGGCACCAACGTAGTCAACGTGATGCTGGTGGATTTCCGCGGCTTCGACACCCTCGGCGAGGTCACCGTGCTGGTGGCCGTGGCGCTGACCGTGTTCGCCCTGCTGCGCCGCTTCCGCCCGCCGAAGGAGAGCATGCAGCTGCCGGCGCAGCAACGCCTGCTGGCACCGGACGTGGTCACCGACCTGGTCAACCCACGCCAGGCCACCGACACCGCGCTCGGCTTCATGATGGTACCGGCCGCCCTGGTACGCCTGCTGCTGCCGATCGCCCTGCTGGTGTCGATGTACCTGTTCATGCGCGGCCACAACCAGCCAGGCGGCGGTTTCGTCGCCGGCCTGGTGATGTCGGTGGCGTTCATCCTGCAGTACATGGTCGCCGGCACCCAGTGGGTCGAGGCGCAGATGAGCCTGCGTCCGCTGCGCTGGATGGGCACCGGCCTGCTCTGCGCCACTCTCACCGGTGCCGGGGCGATACTGCTGGGCTACCCGTTCCTGACCACCCACACCGCCCATCTGCACTTGCCGCTGCTCGGTGACGTACACGTGGCCAGCGCGCTGTTCTTCGACATCGGCGTGTACACCGTGGTGGTCGGCTCGACCCTGCTGATCCTCACCGCCCTGGCCCACCAGTCAGTGCGCGCCTACCGCCCCGCCAAGTCCAGCCAAGCAGGAGCCGCCTGATGGAAGAAGTCATTGCAGTCGCCATCGGCGTCCTGGCCGCCTCCGGGGTCTGGCTGGTCCTGCGCCCGCGTACCTACCAGGTAATCATGGGCCTGTGCCTGCTGTCCTACGGGGTCAATCTGTTCATCTTCAGCATGGGCAGCCTGTTCATCGGCAAGGAGCCGATCATCAAGGACGGCGTGCCCCACGACCTGCTGCACTACACCGACCCGCTGCCCCAGGCACTGGTACTCACCGCAATCGTCATCAGCTTCGCCATGACCGCGTTGTTCCTGGTGGTGCTGCTGGCCTCCCGCGGCCTGACCGGGACCGACCACGTCGATGGCCGGGAGCGTGAGGAATGAGCGGGATGAACCAACTGATCATCGCGCCGATCCTGCTGCCGCTGGTCACCGCGTCGTTGATGCTGCTGATTGGCGAGAAACACCGCTGGCTCAAGGCGCGCCTGAACCTGCTGTCCACCGCCCTTGGCCTGGGCATCGCCGTTACCCTGCTGATGTGGGTGCGCACCCAGGGCCAGGCCGAGTCCATTGGCGTCTACCTGCCAGGCAACTGGCCGGCGCCGTTCGGCATCGCCCTGGTGGTCGATCACCTGTCGGCGCTGCTGCTCACCCTCACCGGCATCGTCGGCTTGAGCGCCCTGCTGTTCGCCCGGGCACGCTGGGACGGTGCCGGGGCCAGCTTTCACGCACTGTTCCAGATCCAGCTGATGGGCCTGTACGGCGCCTTCCTCACCGCCGACCTGTTCAACCTGTTCGTGTTCTTCGAGGTGCTGCTGGCGGCCTCCTACGGCCTGCTGCTGCATGGCTCGGGGCGGGCGCGGGTCAAGGCCGGGCTGCACTACATCGCCATCAACCTGTTTGCCTCGTCGCTGTTCCTGGTCGGCGCGGCCATGCTCTATGGCGTGACCGGTACCCTGAACATGGCCGACCTGGCGCTGAAAGTGCCGCTGGTGCCAGAAGCCGACCGCGGCCTGCTGCATGCCGGCGCGGCGATCCTGGCCATTGCCTTCCTGGCCAAGGCCGGGATGTGGCCGTTGAACTTCTGGCTGGTGCCGGCCTATTCGTCGGCCAGCGCACCGGTGGCCGCGCTGTTCGCGATCATGACCAAGGTCGGGTTGTACGCCATCCTGCGCATGTGGACGCTGCTGTTCTCCGGCCAGGCCGGCGCCTCGGCGTTCTTCGGTGGCGACTGGCTGGTGTATGGCGGCCTGGCGACCCTGGCCGTGGCGGCCATGTCGATCCTCGCCGCCCAGCGCCTGGAGCGCCTGGCGGCCCTGAGCATCCTGATGTCCGCCGGCACGCTGCTGGCCGCCGTCGGCTTCGGCCAATCGATCCTGACCGGCGCCGCGCTGTTCTACCTGGCAAGCTCCACCCTGGCCCTGTGCGCGCTGTTCCTGCTGGCCGAGCTGGTTGAGCGCTCGCGCTCGGCCAACGAGGCGCCGCTGGACGATGAAGAAGATGCGATGCCTTCGCCCCTGGAATCGCTGCACCCGCCCAAGGGCATCAACCTGGACGACGAGCAGCAGGCGGTGATCGGCCAGATCATTCCCTGGACCATGGCCTTCCTCGGCCTGAGTTTCATAGCTTGCGCCCTGCTGATCATCGGCATGCCGCCACTGTCGGGCTTCATCGGCAAGCTCAACCTGATCAGCGCGCTGTTCAACCCGCAAGGCCTGGGAGTTGCCACTGAGCAGCCACTGGGCACCGCGGGCTGGATCCTGGTCACCCTGCTGGTGTTGTCCGGCATGGCCTCGCTGATCGCCTTCGGCCGCGTCGGCATCCAGCGCTTCTGGAAGCCCGAGGAACGCCCTTCCCCGGTGTTGCGTCGCTATGAATGCGTGCCCATCGTCATCCTCCTGGGCCTGTGCATCTTCCTCAGCCTCAAGGCCGAGCCGCTGCTGCGCTACACACAGGATACCGCCGCCAGCCTGCGCACGCCGGAGACCTACATCAATGCAGTGATGGCGACCCGGCCGTTGCCCGGCCCGACCACCGCTGGCCTGGAGGTGCAACCATGAATCGACTGCTCCCCGCGCCACTGCTTTCCATTGCGCTGTTCGTGCTGTGGTTGCTGCTCAATCTGTCGGTCAGCCCGGGCAACCTGCTGCTGGGCGCCCTGCTGGGCATCCTCGCACCGATCCTGATGGCGCCGCTGCGCCCGCAGCATGCCCGCGTGCGCAGGCCCTGGGTGATTGCCAAGCTGATCGGCCGGGTCGGCCTTGATGTGATCCATTCCAACCTGCAGGTCGCCCGTGGCGTCCTGCGCGCCGGCAGCACGCCACCGCGCTCGGCGTTCGTGCACATCCCGCTGAACCTGCGCGACGCCCACGGCCTGGCGGCGCTATCGATGATCACCACCGTGGTGCCGGGCACCATCTGGTCGGAACTGGCCCTGGACCGCAGCGTACTGCTGCTGCACGTGTTCGATCTGGACGACGAACCGGCGTTCATCGAACATTTCAAACACACCTATGAACGCCCGCTGATGGAGATCTTCGAATGAGCGGCCTGCTCGCCAATGCCGTCCTCGCCAGCCTGTTCATCTTCGCCCTGGCGATGGGGCTGACGCTGATCCGGCTGTTCCGCGGCCCGTCCGCCCAGGACCGGGTACTGGCCCTGGACTACCTGTACATCCTGGGCATGCTGATGATGCTGGTACTGGGGATCCGCTACGCCAGCGATACCTATTTCGAAGGCGCCCTGCTGATCGCCCTGTTCGGCTTCGTCGGTTCCTTCGCCCTGGCCAAGTTCCTCCTGCGTGGCGAGGTGATCGAATGAACGAAAGCGTGGTATTGCCGTTCTGGCTGGAGCTGGTCACGGCTGCCCTGCTGCTTATCGGCAGCCTGTTCGCGCTGGTCGGCGCCATCGGCCTGGTGCGCCTGAAGGAGTACTTCCAGCGCATGCACCCGCCCGCACTGGCTTCGACCATCGGCGCCTGGTGCGTGGCGCTGGCCTCGATCCTGTATTTCTCGGTGCTCAAGCAGAGCCCGGTGCTGCACGCCTGGCTGATCCCGATCCTGCTGTCGATCACCGTGCCGGTGACCACCCTGCTGCTGGCCAGGGCCGCGCTGTTTCGCAAGCGCACCTCGGGCGAGGAGGTACCAGAAGAAGTCAGCAGCGGGCGTGATCGCGGTAACTGAGCCTCAGGCCTGGCTCAGGCGCTGCAGCTCGCGGCGCACCATGGCAACGAAGGGCGGCGGGCTCATCTGGTAGAGCTCGCCGGCCACCCAGGCCAGCCAAGCGCCCTGCAGTTCCAGCCGACGCGCCAGCAGGCGCTCGGCCTGTTCGATTGCCCTTGCCTGATGTTCACGGTGGAAGTCGGCCCGCGAGGCAGGCGTGGTGGCGTCGCTCACTCGCTGGCCTTGAAGGTGGTCAGCTCGCCCTTGCGCCACTTGGCGACCTTGCCGGTCACCGCCTTGAGTAGCTTGCCCAGGCCTTCCTGAACCTGCTGTTGGGCCGCGAACACAAGCATCACGCCCTGCCCTTCACGGAACACGATGGCCTCGCCTTCCGGCACGGAAACGAAGGCGTAGTCACCCTGCCCGTAGACATTGAACTTGATCTCGCGAAAACGCAGTTCGAGCTTGCCGCCTTCGCGGCTGGGCAGCACGGCGGCACGGAAGTGGTCACCCACTTTCAGCTCCAGGCGCTGCTTGTCGTCGACCACCATGGCATCGTCGGTATCGATCTCGGCCATGTACAGGCCGTCGGGGTTCTGCTCGGTGACATACACGAAACGCCCCTGGAACAACTTGACCAGCTTGGCGCGCAAATCGCCCAGGGCAAACAACGCATGGGTATCAAGAGTACTGACTGCCAATGAAAAGCTCCTCACATCAATTACAGCGGGCCGCACCGCGCACGCCGCTGGCGTGGGGTGGCAACCACTTCAAGTCGAAGTCCGATGGACCATGGATTCGGTAAGCGAAGATCCACGCACAGGGTCGATACGCCAAGCAGGGAACATTTCCCCGCTGGAACATCCGGCGTGCTTCGGCAAACTATCCGCAAATAGGAACCGTAATACCTGACAGCTAAAGGGTCAGGAAAGATGCGACTACTGGGGGCGACACTTCAGCTCAAGTGTGCCCCAACCCTTCATCGCGCATTACAGGTACAGGAATATGCACGAAAACACCGAATTCCGTCGAGAGGCACGTAGCATTTCTTGTCGCACGGCAGTGCCAGGTATCTCCCGGTATAGCGTCGTGGCCGCCGGCATCAGCTTCTTCCACATCACTGAAACCAACTCCGGCAAAGTCCACGGATTCCGCCAACGCTACCAGGACGCCTGGGAGCTCGCACGCTACCTGGAGCGCTGAGGGTTCACGCTGCGTGGCTCCTATCCACCTGCTGTTGCCACGCAGCCTGGCATTCCAGGGCCTCGTCGCGGCTGGCGAAGGCGGTGCCACGGCGCTCGCCGTCAACCAACACTACCCAGCACACCCTTATGCCCAAGGCCTGCAAGGACCGTGGCACACTACTGCCGATCATCACGGCCACGTCGACTCGGCTCGTCATAATTCCCTCCGGAATTTAATTAGCCACCTAACGATATGCCTATGATACGTCCTGGACCGCTTGCGAATAAGGCGCCAGGCAGAACAGCAGTGTTACATTCCGGGCAACAAATCGCGTCAGTCGAGCCCGGGTTCGGGGCGATACCCCAGACGCAGGCCACCCCAGTGTCGACCTGCGACAAAGATCGGTACCGACAGGTCGTGCATCAGCTCTCCCGTGTCTCGCGTATAGGTCTGCAACAGCACACGCTGCTGATGACTGCCACAGCGAGCGCCCGTGCGGTCGTCGAACAGGCGCTTGCTGCGGTTGTGCGCCGTGTCATGGGCGATATCGCCGGTCAGTGGTTGGTTGAAGGCATTGTTGTGGGTCGGCACATAGCCCTGCTGGGTACAGGCGATGGCATACACCAGCCCATCGTGCTGCAGCAACGGCTCCTGGAGCTGTGGCAGCACGGTATCGGTGTAGTGGTCGAAGCGCGTGGTGAAACGCGGAGGTTGCATGCCGGCAATCGGGCGATATTGCCGGTCGAACAGATCGTCCAAGCCAATGCGCCCCTGTTCGATATCCGTCTCGAAACGCTCGCCGATATGCCGCGCACCCGCCTGCGCCAGTTCAAACACCCGTTGGTGGTAGGCGTCCAGACCGACCTCGGCCAACCGTTCGCTGAGGCTTTCCACCTGCCCCTCCATTTGCACCGCCGCCTTGGCCAGGCGCCGGGTCTGCTGGTCGCTGACCTCCAGATCGCCGCGCACCTGGGCCACGGCCTGGAACAGGGTGTCGAGTTGGGCTTGGTTGATCTGGGTACCCCCAGCTATTTCGCTCACCTGACCCTCGACACTGGCCGCCAGGCTAGCGATCTGCGCCAGTTGCCCACCGGCCTGCTCGACCTGGCCGACCCCCTTGCCCAGGTCCTCGGCCAGCGTGCGGATCTGCGCCACCACCTGGGCGGTTCGCGCCTGGATGTCGGCAACCATCTGCCCCACTTCCTCGGTGGCGCTGGCGGTGCGCCCGGCCAGACCGCGCACCTCGTCGGCCACCACCGCGAAACCACGGCCATGTTCACCCGCCCGCGCCGCCTCGATGGCGGCGTTGAGCGCCAGCAGGTTGGTCTGGCTGGCAATGCCCTGGATCACCAGGGTGACCCGGGCGATATCCTCGCTGCGCTGATGCAAGGCCTCGATCAACTCGCGGCTGGCCGAAGCACGCACACTCAAATCACGCATGCACTGAATGGATTCGGCCAGCACCTCGCTGCCGACCACGCTGCTGCCGTGGGCTGAGCGTGCGGCTTCCAGTGCCTGCTGGCTTAGCTGAGCGGTCTGCTCCTCGGTGGTGATCATGATCTCGGCGCTGCCGACGATGTCTTGGGCAGCCCCTAACTGCGACTGCACGCGGGCGGCCAATTGCTGTACCGAATGGGCCACTGCAGCGGCCGACAACGCATTGTGGCTGGTGCCACGGGCCAATTCTTGAAGCAGCGAACTGTCCGCGGCCGCGGCAGGCGTCGACTGCGCGACGACCGCCTTGCGCGCAAGCGGCACCCACAGCACCAAAAGTGCCAACGGCAGGGCCAGGTACAAGGACAGCCCGGCGAACGCCATCGCCGACAGTACCGCGCACAGCGCAACGCCCCGCCCCAGGGCGACGGCGGCTCCCGCATGAGTGGGGGTGGCCCGCGGTCCTTCGCCAGCCAGCAGAGATCCTTCTCGCATCATCTTCGTGATCCATCCGCATGTCGTTATTGTGACGACATTAAACGCCACTATAACGCCATTATCCACGCTCACGTGGATGCAGGCGGCCACCCGTTGATACAGGGCAAGAAAACACGAAGGCCCCAGGGATCGCTCCCTGGGGCCTTGCGTGGGCGCTGGATCAGACTTGCCGCTGGTGGCGGTCGAGCTGCTCGTGACGCTCCTGGGCTTCGATGCAGTACTTGGTGGTCGGGCTGATCAGCAGGCGCTTGAGGCCGATCGGCTCGCCGCTGTCGTCGCACCAGCCGAAGCTTTCATCGGCGATGCGGTCCAAGGCCATCTCCAACTGTGGCAGCAGGCGCTGGTCACGATCGATGGCGTTGACCAGCCAGGTGCGCTCTTCCTCGACCGACGCCACGTCAGCGGGATCCGATGGGGTATCCAGGCTTTCGATGGAATTGCGGCTGAGTTCGATGCGCTCGTGGGTTTCGACTTTCATCGCCTGCAGCAGCGCGGTGAAGTACGCGAGCTGTTCGGCGTTCATGTAGTCATCGGCCGACATGGCCAGCAACTGTTCCTTGGTCATCGACTTCTCTATGAAAAATGTGCATTTGGGCGATTCAGGTGCCGCCGACGACGTATCGTCGGTAGCGAAATTCTTCAAGCGCCAACCGGCACTCTTTTACAGGGGGCGGCAGTCTAAGGTGCCGCGTCGCAGTGGGCAACATAAATGACGGAGGATTTGTCCGAAATGGCCAGGAATCCGCCTACTGGTGCGCAGCCGCCGCTTTGCGACGGCCAGGGAGCAATATGTCGTAACGATTCTGGCTTTCCATCACGCCTGAACGCAAACGGCGCAGCGGCTGGAGGTAGCGGGTTAGTGACCGCGAAGCACCGTAAACCCGCTTCATACGACCTTTACTCACGTATGAGGCTTGATCATGCACGACCTACCACATCTGCGCCTTGCCCGCTCCAGCCCGCTTCAATGCAAGATTGCCAGACGGTTCAGCGAGCGTCCGGAGCTGCTCGACGCCGCAGACCATGTCCTCGCCGCTCAGTGGTCGCATTATCTACCGAACGCAACCCAGGATCCAAGGGCACTTTATCTCGCCAGCCGAAATCCACGTTCCGACAACCTGTGGGTTCGCCCCTTGGCGCAAGTGCTCATTGAGCGCTATTGCATACGCCGGACACTCAACCTCACGGTTGGCGAGGACACCCTCACCGCTCGCGTCGATGGTGATCCGGCCGGGCAGGTGCCTCTACCTCTGCACCAGGTGGAGCTGCTAATCAATGACAACGCACCGTTACTGCTCGAGGTGTACCGGCAATCATTGGCGAGCTACTGGAGCCACTTCGACAGCAGTGGTGAAACCCCCTGGCATTGGTACGCCGAAGAACTTCGCAGCCGTTTTCTGGAGGCCATCGAGGCCCACCAGAACGCTGGCAGCCTACCTCCGTTCGCCCTGGCCATCGCCAGGCTGGTGCATTCCGACCCCGATCACAGGAACCGGCAGAATACAGCCGGCCTGCGCGTCTGGCAGCTTGCCGCGGACTTTTCCAGGGATGAGACGCTGGATAATGAACTGGCGAGCGCGCTGCTGATCGAACACAGCGATACCGACCCCAGGCGCAACCTGACCCTGCTTTATACCCTCACAGGCAAGCTGCTCGCTTTCCCCTCCCGCCAGGAGATGCTGGAGAGCATCGCTCGATACTGGCCCACGAGGTCCCGGACCACCTCCCGGGAAGTCAGTATCGGTCAGACCGCTCAAGGGGACTTCGAAAGCATGGCGCTGGGTGTGCTGGAACAGCAACTACGGGTGATCGACCATTGCGCCACGGCCCATCGAAGCAGACTCGACGCCATCAACATGAGCCTGGAGCTGGACCGGCTTACCTCCATGCTCGACCTGTGCAGCGAGGCCGAATCCAAGCAACGCAACGCGATATCGGCCCTTCTTCCGGATTGGCTGCGTAACGCCAGGAGCCAGCCGTTGTTGCGCTACAGCACGCTACTGCTCGACGTCGCCCAGTCCCGCCAGAATACCAACGGGCAGTTCTGGCTCGACGGTATCGACAATGCCGAAGACTTCGCCTACCGGCAACTGGCCGCACGCTTCGAAGCGGATTATCCGCGCGCCCCGCTTGACCCCAGGCAGGTCCGGGTCGTCAACTACCAGACCATCGCCACCGCCGCCGCGCGCCCTGGGCTTGCCAGCACGGGCGAGGTAGATCCCGTCACCTTCTCCCTCGCCCAATTGGCGATTGCCAATATCGGGCTGCTCAGGCCAGGGCGGGTGGAGTTGCTCTCGAACAACGCAGACCTGCTGCCTGGCTGGCTGGACGAAAACTACCTGCGCACGGTGGTCAGCGAGCTGGACATCGCCAGCGCATTCCCCGCCATGCTACGCAGCAAGCTGTTGGATGACAGCGCCCAACGCGAGCAGCGTCAACGCCTGCTCATCGCGCAACTCGGCAGCCAATTGCCCGCACTGGCGCAGGAGCTCTACCTGCGCGGAAAACTGGCGGATCAGGACGTTGCCAGCCATATCAGCCAGGTGTTCAGCAGCGCAGACGACGATGACAATGACCCGAAGCGCTGGGTCATCCGACCGTTGGGTCTGCTCAAGGCCCCCGGCTCGACAGTGGACTATCCACGCAATACCTGGCTCATCGAGCCACGGTCACCCAGTGCCGACAGTTGCCTGTTGTACCGTCCCCTGCACGAGGATAGCCTGTTGCAGTTCAGCGATCGGCTGGCGCTGTTCGTGGCCATCAGTACCCCTGGCGCCCTGCAGGATGACCTGCTGCAACGCCTTCCGGCCGAAGTCCACAGATTCTATGCCCATGGCGGCTTCCTCGAGCCTCACCTGTTCGTTCCACTGGATGACACCAGCGCCATCCCTTTCGGCCGGCCAGCTCCGGTGGAGCTGACCATCGAACCAAGTTCCAGCGATGTCGGCGCAGATCTCTACCTTGCCTGCGTCAACGAATCGATCCAGACGTTTGAAGCGCATGCCTCGACCAGCGCACAGACCCGCTGGACGCGCTGGAAAGAGCTGGGCTGGCTGCTGTTCAACACCCTGCTTCCCCTGGCGGGCGGCACACTGGGCAGGGTGGCATGGCTGGCGCAGATGGAAGTGGCGCTGGCCGACTTCGTCAACACCGACGCCGAACTCGACCCCACCGGGCACGAGCAGGCAGCGGTCAACCTGCTGGTCAATATCGCCCTGCTGCTGGTCACCCATTCGATTACCCGCCTGCATGAGCAAAGCGCAAAGGCGCGCACGCTTGGCGCACCGGTCACGGCGCTTGGCGCATCCGAACAGCAACCCGTGCCCCCCACCGTGGTCCAGGCCGCCTCTTTGCTCCATCTCGACTTCAGCTGGACGCGTTCCACCCAATCCCTGACTGCCGGGCAGAACTCCGCACTGCGCGCGTTACGGGCGGATATCATCCCCGCTTCACTCGGTGAACCGGTGCCCAGCGGCCCCTTGCGTGGCCTGTACCTGCAGGGTGACAAGTTCTATGCACAGATGCATGGCAACCTGTACCACGTCATGCTCGACATGCCTCGCAACCAGATGCGCATCATCGGCCCTGACGAAACCGCAGGCCCTTGGCTGCGCCGCGACGAGGCCGGACGCTGGCAGTTGGACCTGAGGTTGACGCTCAAGGGGGGCATGCCACTGTCCGCGCAGATCCGCAAGCTGCAACTGGAAAAGGAAAGTGCCCTGCGCGCCGTCAACGCATTGATCAAGGCCGACAAGGACACCATCGATGCCAGGATCCGGGAACAGGCCACCCTTGAGAAGCTGGTGGCCGCACCGCTAGATGACGCCCGCCTGCAGACCTGCCAGGACAAGCTCGACACGCTGTCGGCGTTCTGGGCGACGCATATCGAAAACCTGAAACAGCGCAACGCTTTGCAGCCGGTGAAGGACTTCAAGAAAGTCCATGCTTTCGCGCTGTATCAGGACAGCTTCTGCCAGCGGCTGCTGCACAAGGTCCTGCACCTGCGCTATCAACCTGATCGGAGCCAGTTGCTCAAAGCTGCCCGCCTCCAGCAGGCCGGTGAGACGCTTACCCCCACGGACGTCAGAATCATCGCCGCTCGCCTGGACAGACTTGCGCCCTTGATTGAGCGGATGATCGGTAATAATCGACGCCTGCGCCACTGCCAGGATGAGCTGAACAAGCTGGCCAGCCCCCAACAACCCGAGATCCGCCAATGGCGGGACCTCGCTATCAGTGTGCCAGCAACTGCGGAGAGAGAACTGATCCTGCGCTTCTTGCGTCTCGAAGGATTGCTCAACCGCATGAGCCTGGTACACGGTCTGAGCGACGAGGCGTGCTACTGGAGTGATCGCTTCTGGAGCAGCTTCGAGCTGGGTATTGCCCAGCGTACAAAACTGTTCAAGCTGGAAAACGCCGACGACGAGATCACCGCCAGATTGCTGCGCAGTATCGTCGGCCACCTTCAGGCCGCGACGCGACAACTGCAAATCTTCACCACATTGGTCAAGGACGGCGCGGCGCTGGAGACTCTACAGGAGATAAATGAACAACTCGCCTGGGTGCTTGAGCGAAACCGCAATGACCTGAACGAACTGCCCGATTACCCGCCAATCAGTACACTGGGGCAACTGCGCAAGAAGGTGCCCGGGCTGATCGAGACCACCGAGCACGGGCTGCTCCTGGCCGATCCGCGCAGCGACGATGCCAACACCGTCGATATTCCCGGGCCGGAGGACAAGACACCCGCGCGCACCTACCACCTCAAGCAGGGCGACTGGGTGGAGCTCAAGCCTGACCAGCCTACCTCACGCCCAATCCAGATGCCCCTCAAACGCCTGCTCAGGGAGAGCGACACATTGATTGAGCAGGCCCGCGACGAGGTGTCGAACCTGCAAGCGCACGCGAATCGCTATCTGCCGGTGGAAATCGAGGAGAGCGTGCTTTATCAACGCACCCGCCTGCTCGAACGGGTCAACGCCATCGAGACATGTCTGACCGAGAACAACGAAACCGACGAGGCCCGTGCCGGCAAGGATGCCGAGCTGGTCGCCAGATCCCTGCGCAGGCTGGCGGACGAGTTGCAGGAAACGGCGACGCGGCTACGCGTGTCAGCCGCCCTCACGCAGAAACCGCGCATGGGTGAAGTCATGTACCTGGCCGATGGCGGGCACGTGCAATTGCGTGCCACGGGGGGCCGCAATCGACTGGCCAGGCTCAAGGGCCGGCCCGCCGATTTTCTCGACGAATACAGTATCAGCCATGAAGGCAAGGTTCTGTGGTATGCGCACTTCCACTACCCGTCGATGACCGCGGCCAAGGCTGACTTCACCGCCGGGCATCTGAAAACAGCAGCGCAACGGCACATGCCCGGCCAGCGCTACAGCGATGCCAGCGGCAGGGTGTTCGACGTCTATCGCGCACCGATCACCAGCACGGCCGCCGCCCGATACTTCTTCGACCTGTAAGCCAGGGGGCGCGGCGCAGACTGCGCCCCCTTCCCGTCAGCGGTCCTTGAACTGCGCCTCGCGCTTGGCAATGAACGCAGCCATGCCCTCTTTCTGGTCTTCGGTGGCGAACGCGGCATGGAACACCCGGCGCTCGAAGCGCACGCCTTCGCTCAAGGTGACCTCGAAGGCGCGGTTGACGCTCTCCTTGACCATCATGCTCACCGGGATCGACTTGCTGGCGATGGTCGCGGCCACCTTCAGCGCCTCCTCCACCAGCTCGGCCTGAGGCACGATACGCGCCACCAGGCCGGCACGCTCGGCTTCCTCGGCGCCCATCAGGCGACCGGTCAGGCACAGCTCCATGGCCTTGGCCTTGCCCACGGCACGTGTCAAGCGCTGGGTGCCGCCCATGCCCGGCAGCACGCCGAGGTTGATTTCCGGCTGGCCGAACTTGGCGTTGTCGGCGGCCAGGATGAAGTCGCACATCATCGCCAGCTCACAGCCACCGCCCAGGGCGAAGCCCGACACCGCGGCGATGATCGGCTTGCGCCGGTTGGCGATGCGATCGGAATCGCTGAACAGGTCTTCGACGTAGATCTGCGGATACTGCAGCTCGGCCATTTCCTTGATGTCAGCGCCGGCGGCGAAGGCCTTGGCGGAACCGGTCAACACCACACAGCCGATGTTTGGATCCTTCTCCAGCTGGTCCAGGGCCAAGTTGATCTCGCCGACGATCTGCGCGTTCAGCGCGTTCAGCGCCTGCGGGCGATTGAGGGTGATCAGGCCGACCTTGCCGTGGATGTCCAACAGGATGGTTTCGAATGCCATGCAGTCTGCTCCTTCAAAGATTGCGCGCAATGACCATGCGCTGAATGTCGCTGGTGCCTTCGTAGATCTGGCAGACCCGCACATCGCGGTAGATCCGCTCCAGCGGGAAGTCGCTCAGATAGCCATAACCGCCGAGGGTCTGCAAGGCGTCCGAACAGACCTTTTCGGCCATTTCCGAGGCGAAAAGCTTGGCCATCGAGGCTTCCACCAGCGCCGGGCGTCCGGCATCGCGCAGGGCGGCGGCGTGCAGCACCATCTGCCGGGCCACGGCGATCTTGGTTGCCATGTCGGCCAGGCGGAAGGCCACGGCCTGGTGCTCGATCAGTGGCTTGCCGAAGGTCTGCCGCTCGTTGGCGTAGTCGCGTGCCGCCTCGAACGCGGCGCGGGCCATGCCCACCGACTGCGAGGCTATGCCAATCCGCCCGCCTTCGAGGTTGGCCAGGGCAATCTTGTAGCCCTGCCCTTCTTCACCCAGGCGGTTGCCCACCGGCACGCGCACGTTGTCGAAGACGATCTGGCAGGTGTCGGAGGCATGCTGGCCAAGCTTGTCCTCGACTCGCGCCACCTGGTAACCCGGTGAATCGGTGGGCACGATGAAGGCCGATATGCCGCGCTTGCCAGCGTCTGGATCGGTGACGGCGAAGACGATCACCACCCCGGCGTTCTGCCCGGAGGTGATGAACTGCTTGCTGCCGTTGAGCACGTAGTGATCGCCGTCCAGGCGGGCGCGGGTCTTCAGGCTGCTGGCGTCGGAGCCGGCCTGGGGCTCGGTCAGGGCAAAGGCGCCGAGCATCGAGCCGCTGGCCAGTGGCGCCAGGAACTGCTGCTTCTGCGCCTCGCTGCCGAACTTGAGGATCGGCACGCAGCCCACCGAATTGTGCACGCTCATGATGGTCGAGCAGGCGCCGTCACCGGCGGCGATCTCCTCCAGGGCCATGGCATAGGCCACATAGCCGGTGTCGCTGCCGCCGTACTGCTCCGGCACCAGCATGCCGAACAGGCCCAGGCCGGCCATCTCCTCGATGGCCTCCTTGGGGAAGCGGTGCTCCCTGTCCCACTGTTCGGCAAACGGCTTCAGACGCTCCTGGGCGAAGTCGCGCACGGCGTCGGCGATCTGTTGTTGTTCTTCAGTTACCAGCATGATTCACCTCAGTACAGGCACTCGACCGCCATGGCCGTCGCTTCGCCACCGCCGATGCAGATGGCCGCCACGCCACGGCGCAGGTTGTTCTGGCGCAGGGCCGACAGCAGGGTCACCAGAATGCGTGCGCCCGAGGCGCCGATCGGATGGCCCAGCGCGCAGGCGCCGCCGTGAATATTGACTTTGTCATAGGGCAGGTCGAGGTGCTTCATGGCCGCCAGGGTGACCACGGCGAAGGCCTCGTTGATCTCGAACAGATCGATATCGGACAGGTTCCAGCCAGTGCGCTTGAGTAGCTTGTCGATAGCGCCAATGGGCGCGGTGGGGAACAGCGCCGGGGTGTCGGCAAAGGCCGCGTGGCCATGGATCACCGCCAGCGGCTTGAGGCCGCGTTTCTCAGCCTCTGAGCGACGCATCAGCACCAGCGCGGCGGCGCCGTCAGAGATGGAACTGGAGTTGGCCGCGGTGACGGTGCCGCCTTCGCGGAAGGCCGGCTTGAGCTGCGGGATCTTGTCCAGGCGCGCCTTGGGCGGCTGCTCGTCGTCCTTGATGAGGCG
Organism: Pseudomonas sp. DrBHI1; assembly: GCF_002205115.1. Taxonomy (NCBI): domain Bacteria; kingdom Pseudomonadati; phylum Pseudomonadota; class Gammaproteobacteria; order Pseudomonadales; family Pseudomonadaceae; genus Pseudomonas; species Pseudomonas sp. DrBHI1. The sequence continues at coordinate 11,951 of NZ_NIBE01000038.1, read as the reverse complement.
TTTTTCCTTGCCCTCGGTGACTTCCACCGGAACGATCTCGGCGGCGAAGCGGCCGCTCTTGATCGCTTCCTGGGCACGGGTCAGCGAAGCGATGGCGAAGGCGTCCTGAGCCTCACGGCTGAAGTCGCCCTTCTGCGCGCAGTCCTCGGCGAAGGTGCCCATCAGGCGACCCTTGTCGTAGGCGTCTTCCAGGCCGTCCATGAACATGTGGTCGATGATCCTGCCGTGGCCCATGCGGTAGCCGCCACGGGCCTTGTCCAGCAGGTACGGGGCGTTGGTCATGCTTTCCATGCCACCGGCGACGATGACATCGGCGCTGCCGGCCAGCAACTGGTCATGGGCCATGATCGCCGCCTGCATGCCAGAGCCGCACATCTTGTTCAAGGTGGTGCAGGTGGTGTGCTTGTCCAGGCCGGCACCCAGCGCCGCCTGGCGCGCCGGTGCCTGACCCTGGCCGGCCGGCAGCACGCAGCCGAACAGCACCTGCTCGACACTGCCGGCATCGATGCCGGCACGCTCGACGGCGGCGCGGATGGCCGCGCTGCCCAGCTGCGCCGCGGTCAGGCTCTTGAGGTCGCCTTGCAGGCCGCCCATCGGCGTGCGCACGGCGCTGACGATGACAATCGGATCGTGATTCAGGCTCATGTTCGGTTCTCCTTACTTGGCAGCCATGCGCAGCGCGCCATCGAGGCGGATCACCTCGCCGTTGAGCATGCTGTTCTCGATGATATGGCGGGCGAGCGCCGCGTACTCCTGCGGGCGGCCCAGGCGTGGAGGGAACGGCACGCCGGCGGACAGCGAGGCACGCACTTCGTCGGTCATGCCGGCCATCATCGGGGTTTCGAAAATGCCCGGGGCGATGGTCATCACGCGGATGCCGAAGCGCGCCAGTTCGCGGGCCGCCGGCAGGGTGAGGCTGGCGATGGCACCCTTGGAGGCGGCATAGGCGGCCTGGCCGATCTGGCCGTCATAGGCGGCGATGGAGGCGGTATTGATGATCACGCCCCGCTCGCCGCCCTCGTCCGCCGGCCCTTCGGCCATGGCTGCGGCGGCCAGGCGCAACAGGTTGAAGCTGCCGATCAGGTTGACGTTGATGACCTTGGCGAAGCTGCCCAGGGCATGCGGCCCATTCTTGCCCAGGACCTTCTCAGCGCCGACGATACCCGCGCAGTTGACCAGTCCGTGCAGATTGCCAAAAGCACTGACAGCGGCATCGACCGCCGCCTTGGCGGCCTGTTCGTCGCTGATGTCGGCCACCGCGAAACGGGCATTGGCGCCCAGCTCGGCGGCCTTGGCTTCAACCGCCGCAGCATTCAGATCGACCAGCATGACCTTGGCGCCGGCCTCGATGAGCATCTGCGCGGTGGCGGCGCCCAGGCCCGAGGCCGCGCCGCTGACGATGAAGTTCTTTTGAGTGATGTGCATGTCGGTCTTCCTTCAGGCGCCCGCAGCGATCGGCTGCGCGGCTTGTTGTCGGGCGATTTCCTGATTGCGCAGGATGAAGCGTTGCAGCTTGCCGCTCGGGGTCTTGGGCAGCTCGCCGACGAATTCGATTTCACGCGGGTAGGCGTGGGCGTAGAGGCGCTGGCGCACGTGCTGGCGCAGGGTTTCCTCAAGTTCGGTACTGCCCTGATAACCGTGGGCGAGCACCACGAAGGCCTTGATCAGCTCCGTGCGTTCCGGGTCGGGTTTGCCGATCACAGCCGCCTCGACCACCGCCGGGTGCTCAATCAGTGCGCTTTCAACATCGAACGGGCCGACTCGGTAGCCCGAGGTGGTGATCACATCGTCGCTGCGGCCGACGAAGCTGATGCTGCCATCCTGGTTGAGCTCGACGGTGTCGCCGGACAGGTAGTACCTGCCAACGAACGCCTTGGTTGGCAGCCCGTGGTAACCGGCGAACCAGCACAGCGGCGACTGCTCGCGGTCCACCGCGAGAATGCCAGGCTGGCCGGCAGGCAGTTCATTGCCCTGCTCGTCCACCACCACGATGCGGTGGCCGGGAATGGCGAAGCCGGCCGAGCCCAGGTGCACCGGGTGCGCCAGCGCATGGTGGTTGCACAGCACCATGCCCAGCTCGGTCTGGCCGTAGTGGTCGTGGATAGTCACCCCAAGTTCGTCGGCGAACCAGCGGATCACTTCCGGATTGAGCGGTTCGCCGGCACTGCTGACCACCCGCAGGCGCCCCTTGATCGGCGCCGCAAACGCGCTGCCCGCCGCGATCAGCAGCCTGTAGGCTGTGGGCGAGCCCGCCAGATTGGTGATGCCCAGCTTGTCGATGACCCGCGCACAGCTTTCGACACTGAACGGACCGTCGTAGAAGGTGGTGGCGTGGCCCAGCGACAGCGGCCCGGTGACCGCGTAGTAAAGGCCGTAGGCCCAGCCGGGGTCGGCCAGGTTCCAGAAGTTGTCGTCCGCTCGCAGGCCGATGGCGTCGCGCATGTAGCCCTGGAACGCGACGATGGCGCGCAATGGCACTTCCAGTGGCTTGGCCGGGCCAGTGGTGCCCGAGGTGAACATCAGCAGGAATGGGTCGTTGCCGTTACGCATCACCGGCGCGCAATCGCTGGCGGCAGTCTCGAGACTGCGGTGGAAGTCCAGCTCACCCTCGGCGGCACCGACCGTGACGAGGATCGGGCAGTCCTCCACCTCATCGAGCTTGGGCCGGTTGTGGCGATCAGTGACCACCACCTTGGCATGGGACTGCTCGAGACGGTGCTCGATGGCCTTGGGGCCGAAAGCGGTGAACAGCGGTTGGTAGACCGCGCCCAGGCGCCAAGTGGCGAGAATGGTCACCAGCAGTTCGGGAGTACGCGGCATGAGCCCGGCGACGCGGTCGCCGGCCCCCACGCCCTGGGCCTTGAGCACGTTGGCAAAGCGTGCGGCCAGGACCTGCAGTTGATCGAAGGTAAAGCGCTCGCTGTTGCCATCGCGGTCTTCACAGACCAGGGCGGTTTTGTCGCTGCCGCTGTGGCGGTCGCAGCACTCGACACAGGCGTTGAGGGCCTCGAGATTGCCATGCAACGCCGCGGCAGCGGCTCGGGCATGGTCGAACGAACGAGCGGCCTCGGCATAATCGCGCATCGTCAGACTCCTGGTTTCTTATTGTTGGAGTGCACATCGGTCTGACGATGTTCGCGCCGGTCAGCTCATCCGGCAATGGCCAAAGCTGTCAATCGGGCTGAGCGGATTAGACCGGATCGAGCGGTTGCCCGGCGGATTGCATGATCAAGGCCTCGTGGGCGAGCTGGATCGTCACGGCATATTCCTCCTGTTCACGCGTGACCTTGAGCACACGCCAGCGACGGTCATACTCCGCGCTGCTCAGGCTCTTGTCTTCGTCGAGCCTGGTGCCTTCCGCGCCGGCGCGTTCGAGGATCTCGTCGAACAGCGCCGGGTGCCGTGCCTCCACATATTTGCGCCAGAAATCGCGCCCCGCGAGGCTTTTTGCCAATGCCTCGTCCGTCTCGCTGGCCTTCACCGCCGCCAATACCGTCTGCTCGAGATCGTCGGTGATGCCCGCCAATGCCACGAACTGCATGTTCCTTGGCTGCCCTGGCAAATCCAGCGCCTTGGTCAGCGCGATGCGATAGCCGATCACCACTTCGAGCACATCGACGTATACACCCCCCATCTCTCTTCGCGCAGCCTCATTCCTGGCCAGCAAGTCCACTTGCTCCAGCCGGAACAACTGCCGGCCCAGCTTGAGCAGTTCTTCCCCGCCCTTGCCGGTCGCAGCCTTCGCCGTGGCCTGGTGCACCATCTTCTGGATAATCAGTGCGCTAAAACGATCAGCGATCCTGTCGACGCACTCGCCTGGCTCGCTGGAGTCGGCGAAGATCAGCTCACGCAAGGCCGCGTCACCGTCGATGGCCTGCAACAACTCCCACAACTGGCCGGCGAGGTAGGTACTGGCAGAACGGAAGTCCGCCGTTTCGGTGAGTGAGCGCAGCAAACGGAACAACTCTCGACTATCTTCCATCCCTGCCAGGCGCTCCCACAGGGCCCTGCTGCGCCCCTGTTCATCCTCGGGCGCAAGCGCAACCCAGCGCTCCTTGGCAGGCGTCAAGATGCGCTCCTGGACGATTTCCTCCCCATGGTTGTGAACCGGGTCCATCCAGTAAAGCTCGCGGCGCACCTGCAATGACATCGGGTTGAAGTCCGTGCGCAACCGGTACCTGAACGCCGCGGGCATGCTGAGCACCTCGGCGGGCACAGTCCGGATCTGGTTGCCACTGAGGTCGGCAAGTGAAAGAAACGCGCAGTCCTGCAATCCGGCAGGCATCGTCCGCAACCGGCAACGGCTCACGTCCAGGTGCCGCAATTGCGTCGGCTCATTGAAATGCAGGTTCAGCAGGCGAATCGGATTATTGCTGAGGTCGATCGTCCGTAAGCGTGACATCTGCGAAAGCAACCGCTCATCCGCCGCGTCCATTTCAATGCGATTGCCGGAGGCTCGCAGTTCAACCAGGTTCCCGCATTGTGCGATGCTCGATGGCAGCGCGATCAACTGGTTGTTGCTCACATTCAGGAAACGCAAGCCATCGAAACACCGCAAAAACCTGTGAGGCACTTCCCTCAGCGCCATTCGGCACATTACCAGGTTGGTGATGTGCGTAAGGTCTACCTGTTCCGGCAGTCTGGGCAGTTCCTGAATGCGACAATTGCTCAGGTCGAGCACCCGGCCCCGCACCTCTCCCTCCCTGCTGTAGATCACTTCACTTTCATAGCGCCACGCTTCACGCAGGCGCCTGGCCACGATGCCACGCAATCCCGGGGACGCCGATGGCGCATGCGCTTGCGCCCATTCACGCAGCGCGATGTCGAGCAAGTTGTAGTTGCTCTCCTCGTACAACAACGCCTCAAGCGGGCTGCGGCCCAGCGGATCACGTCGCAATTGCGCGACCTTGCTCTCGACCTGGGCATCGTCGAGCACGGGATAGAGCGCGCGAATGCGCTCTCTGAGGATGGTGATGCCATTGCGCGCGGTGTTTCTCGAAGACCGCCCACCGAGCGTGTAACCGACCCGGCCGTCAGGCAACCTTTTTCCAGGGTTGAACCATGGCGTGGACGCTTGCATGTCAAGCAATGAGTACCAGTCGCTGCGTTTTTCCGGTAAAGCCTTGATCAACGCAAGGCGCAGCGATTGCGCAGGGTCACTCGGCTCAAGCTCGAGCGCACTTCGCTGGCTCTCGTCGAGCGCGGCGATGATCGCCTGGAACAGATTCCCCGGCGCGGCCACCTCGGAGTCACGTTGCATGCCTTGTGCGTCATACAAGCGCATCGCACCGTCTCGTCGAGCCAGCACGATCCTCGCATCACTCGCCACCGCCGGATTGGTGATCGCCAGCATACGGCCATCCTCGGCGCGCAGCTCGAGACCGACTCGGGTCGGCCACATCGGCAGCTTCTCGAGCAGTCGCATGACCAACAGGCCAGCATCCTCGCAGTAGGCGCTATTCAGGTACAACCCTTCCACTGCCCGGTTCAGCCGGGCCAGCTGCAACAGCGAGCGTACCTTGGTTGCCACCGTGTAAGGCACTCGTGCCTCGACCCTGGCCACCTGCTCGACCACCGCATCGCATTCTCGCACCGCCTCCTCGGCATAAGCGTCAGGCAAGCCCGGGAAGTCCCGCTTCACCAGCGTGAACAATGGGTTGCCCGGGGGCGTGATACGCGCCAGATGCTCAAACAGCAGCGCTTGCACTTCGGCTTGCCGGTCGGCGAGCCACACCGCTGCGCCAGGTGCATCCACAGCCTGCATACCTGGCCGGGTACGGCACCACGCCAGCACCTGGGCATCCTCCAGCGTCGCGCCCGGGGCCTTCACAGCCTTGAATACCGCGGTGACACGCGCATCGGCCTCGAAGCGACGCAGCGTGTCGCGCAGGTTGACCGGCGCGGGCCGATTCTGTACCAGCACACCACGCAGCTCGTCCTGGTCGACGCCCGCCACCGTCAGGATCTGTTCGGCACGCTGCGGGTCCAGCGGCACCTGATGAGGCCACAGACGATTGAGCATGGCGCAGCTATCATCCCACTCCAGCGGGCGCTCCAGGCGGATGCGCCAGCAGCGTTCGCCGTTGTACTCGATGCTTGGCGCGAACGCGTCCTGGTCGTGGGGATGACACAAGCGCCAGGGCTGCTCGGGGGCCGTCTGCCGGACTTCGTAGTAACGCCGGTCCACGTGCAACCAGCGTCGGTTTCCGACCGCGTAGAGGCCGTTTTCCTGCAACACCGGTTGCTCGGGCGTCGACTCGTAGACACTCAAGTCATGGTTCCACAGCCGCTGCTTGCCATCGACGAGTTCGACAGGTTCCAGCGCGTCGACGAAGGCGCTGCCAGCGAAACCACGGGCGACCAACGCCACACCGGCCCCAGTCACCGCCGTCACCGCGACCGTCTTGGCCACTTCGATCATATGGTCCAAGGCCTCGTGCTGATGGCCTTGCTGCCAGTCCCCCACCCCGGCATAGACCTCGCCAAGGGTGTCCACCAACAATTTTCCAAGCAGCACCATGCCAATGGCAGGGACCGCCATGCCCGCGACACCCAGCAAAGCGAGCCCGACCCCCTCCCAGCGCTTGATACGGCGATCGGCGGCCGCGTGGTCAGCGTCGGCGGCGCACACCAGCAGCAATCGACCATCGGCCTTGATTCGCGCCACCTGGCTGCGCGCCAGCAATGCGAAGACATTGTTGTCCTGAGCCGCGCGGCGTTGCAGATTGAGGTCGGGGACATCGTCGGACAAACGCTTGAGCATGGTTTCCAGAAAGTCAGGCTGCTCGTGCAGGGTCACCAGGCCACGCACACGGCGCCTGAAGTCCTGCTCTCGCAGCGCCGCCACCAGGTGCTCGGAGAGCGACTCGAACGAATCGAAGCAACGCAGTGGTCGCTGGTGATCGACCGGCAGGTAAAGCATCACGCCGGCCGCCTTGTTTGCCTTGTCGTACAGTTGAATCAGCAGCGCGTTGGTCAGCGTGCAATCGAGCATGCGCAACTCGCCGGCATTGGAGCGCAGCGGCGCCTCCGACAGGCTGGGCATGTCATGGATCAAATGCTGCAACGCGGCATGCTGAGACTCGGACAAATGGCCCTGCACCAGTGCGTGCTGGCACGCCAGGGCAAACCCCGAACGCTGGTGACGGGTCAGCAGCGCCACAGTCGCCCCATCGAACTGCCGGTCGAGTAGATCTTGATACTGCTTGCCAGCGTCCAGCGCCCTGCAACGCGCGGCAAAATCGTCGGCGTCGCCGGACAGCACCGTGTTACTGCCAGGGCACACGACGCCACTACCGGAGAAGAACTGCGCGCCCTCTTCGAATCCCTGCATCAAACGCAACAAGGCGGGAGCGCGCAGTCCCCAACGCACCGCGGAGGGCGCGCTTAAGAGCCCCGAGGTGCCTTGCCGAATATCCAGCCACTGTAGTGCCTTGACTTCATGCGTGCCTTTGTCGAGATCAGCCAGGAGCGGGTGGAACACCTGTTCGGCAAACTGCTGTGGCGACAGCAGCGCTTGGGTCGCCAAAGCCAGTTGACGAGCGTTGGTATCGTGAGTTTTGAGGCAATCGCGCAAGGCATCGAGTTGCTCGGCCTTGGCCTCCTTGAGCCAATCAGGCAGTTGCGCCTTGATGAAGTCGTCCGTGATCGCGTGTGGCGTGACCGTCGCTGCTGGTTGGGGCGTTGTAGTTGCTGACATGACGAAGCATCCTGCGGTTTCAGAACCCTCGACACTAGTCAGCTCGCCCCACCCGGCACAGAGGGAAACGGCGCCAGCCGGTGCGGCATTTCGCCTTGGATGATCAGGTTGCGGTAATGGCCTGGGTTGCAACCGAACCACTTGCGAAATGCCTTGTAAAACGAGCTGGCGTCGGCAAAGCCCAGGCGTTGCGCGACGTCGGCAAGGCCAAGCGCTGGCTCGGCCAGCCAGGTGATCGCCAATTCTCGACGCAAACTGTCCTTGATGCCCTGGTAGCTGTGCCCTTCCTCGGACAGGCGCCGCCGCAAGGTCGCCACCGACATGCACAGGCTCTGCGCCACCGTCTGCGCATCCGGCCATGCGCCTGGCTCGATCTCCAGCAATGTCGTACGAATGCGTAGCGCCAGACTGCCAGGGTCGCGGTACTTGACCAGTATGTTGCCCGGCGCTTCGGCCAGGAACCGCTGCAACTCCTGCGGCGAGCGCCGGATCGGCAGGGTCAGGCAATCGGCAGCGATGATCATGCGCGTGCGTGGACGCTCAAACGTCAGATTCTGCGAGAACATGACCCGGTAATCGTCGCAGAACGGCGGCTCGGGGCAGCGCAGCTCGATGGCCAGGATCGGAATCCGCCGGCCGGCCAGCCAGCAGGCGACGCCATGCACGATCATCCAGAAGGTGAAGTAGGTGAACGCACGCCGTGGCTGCTCCAGCGGTTCGTTGATGACGATCTCTGCCAGGCTCTGCTGGCGGACCAGACTCGGTTGCAGGTCTTCGAGCATCAGCGCCAGAAACCCCAGCACAACCTCCAGACCAGCGCCAAGGGTGGGCTGCGCCATGCTCGCCCGGCACATGAACGCGAGGCTGCCGCTACGCAGGCCGCGCGGATCCATGGCAAAGAACTCGTCGTTGCAACGACGAGCCAACAGGCGCCACAGGCGGGCATAGGCCTCGGCGCTGACCCGCGCCTCGGGCAGGTCGAGCCGGCCGATCTCGATGCCCGCCCGGACCAGCAAGCCGACATCGGGCTGGCCCGCCGGGCAAGTCTGCAACAGCGCTTCACGCACCAGCTGCATGGAAATGGTGTCTTTCTCGCTCATCGACGGTCCCGTCGGCTGTAGGCCGGCCATCTTAGGCCGTCGCGCTCGAAACAGCCATCACGCGGCAGTCGCCAGCCCGAGAAACGCCTGGATCAGGCGCAGCTCGCGACGGCGCTCCAGGCAACCGACCATGTGCTGGTTGACCAGGCCCTGACCGGCCAGGGGGCGGGCCACCACCCGCGGGTCATGGGCCACTTCGGTGGAGGACACCACGCCGATGCCCAGTTCCGCCGCCACCGCCTCGGTGACCGCTTCGCGGCTGTCCAGCTCCAGCAGCACCCTAGGTTGCACACCCGCGTCGGCGCAGGCCTTGTCGAAGGTGCGCCGGGTAGTCGAACTGGGCTCACGCAGCACCATGATCTGCCTGTCCAGCTCGGCCAGCGGCAAGTCTCCCCCGGTACCCGTCCACGCATGCCCCACGGGCAACAGTGCACACAACCGCGACTCGCACAACGCCTGCAGGTGCAGGCCCTTGCGCGGCTCGATCTCGGTCAGCACGGCCACATCGGCATGTTCCGACAACAACGCGGCCAGGGTTTCCTGGGCATTGCCCAGGCGCAGGTTGACGGTGATACCCGGGTAGCGCTCGCGCAGCTGCGCCAGCATCGGCATCACCCGGTGCGGGCCGTCAGCCGCCACCTCCAGGCGCCCGGTCAGCAACTGCCGGTTAGCCTCGAGCATGGACTGGGCTTCCTCGGCCAGGCCGAACATGGCCCGGGTGATGGCCGCCAGGCGCGCACCCTCCTCCGTCAGCTCGACCCGCCGGGCGGTACGGCGCAGCAAGGTGATCTGGTAGTGCTCCTCCAACGCCTTTACATGCCCGGTGACCGCCGGCTGGCTGATGAACAGGCGCTCGGCGGCGCGGGTGAAACTGCCCTCGCGGGCGACGGCGTCGAAGGCGCGGAGCTGGAACAGGTTCATATCTATCGGCCTGACTTATGGCTGGCATATCTACAAACAATTTGATTGATGACACAGCGAATTGCAACCTAGCCCCACTAGTTTCCAGCCCACCGCATAGTGAGGAACCACGGAATGAGCAACGCACCGATCCTGCTGACCCCCGGTCCATTGACCACCTCGATCCGCACCCGCCAGGCCATGCTCGTGGACTGGGGGTCGTGGGATCGCGACTTCAACCAGCTGACCGCCAGCGTGTGCGAACAACTGCTGGCCATCATCGACGGCAGCGCCAGCCACCACTGCGTGCCCCTGCAAGGCAGCGGCACCTTCGCCGTCGAGGCCGCCCTCGGCACCCTGGTCCCCCGTGACGGCAAGGTGCTGGTGCTGATCAACGGCGCCTACGGCCAGCGCCTGGCGAAGATCTGCAAGGTGCTGGGCCGCGCCTACAGCACCTTCGAGACCGGCGAGGACCAGCCGACCACCGCCGCGGACGTCGACCGCCTGCTGGCCGCCGACCCCGCCGTGACCCATGTGGCGCTGATCCACTGCGAGACCAGCACCGGCATCCTCAACCCGCTGCCCGAGATCGCCCAGGTGATCCGGCGCCACGGCAAGCGCCTGATCATCGACGCCATGAGCTCGTTCGGCGCGCTGCCGATCGACGCCCGCCAGATCCCCTTCGAAGCGCTGATCGCCGCCTCCGGCAAGTGCCTGGAAGGCGTGCCAGGCATGGGCTTTGTCTTCGCCGAGAAAGCCGCCCTGGCCGCCGCCGAAGGCAACGCCCACTCCCTGGCCATGGACCTGCACGACCAGCACGCCTACATGGCCAAGACCGGCCAGTGGCGCTTCACCCCGCCGACCCACGTGGTCGCTGCCCTGCACGAAGCGCTGCAGCAATACAACGAAGAGGGTGGGCTGCCCGCCCGTCACCAACGCTACACCGATAACTGCAAGACCTTGCTCGACGGCATGGCGAAAATCGGCCTGCAGAGTTTCCTGCCCGCCGACATCCAGGCGCCGATCATCGTCACCTTCCACGCGCCGAAGGACCCGCGCTACCAGTTCAAGGACTTCTACGAGCGGGTCAAGGCCAAGGGCTTCATCCTCTACCCGGGCAAGCTGACCCAGGTCGAGACCTTCCGCGTCGGCTGCATCGGCGTGGTCGGCGCCGATGGCATGCAGGCCGCCGTCAATGCCGTGGCCGAGGTGCTGCGGGAAATGGAAGTACTGGACATCTGACCCTCTGCCCACCCAATTCAAGGAAAATGCGCACATGAACTACAGCAACCCCACCCAGCTGCAAGCCGCCATCCTCGACTGGGCCGGCACCGTGGTCGACTTCGGCTCGTTCGCCCCGACCCAGATCTTCGTCGAAGCCTTCGCCGAGTTTGACGTGCAGGTGTCCATCGAAGAAGCCCGTGGCCCGATGGGCATGGGCAAGTGGGACCATATCCGCACCCTGTGCGACGTGCCGGAGATCGCCGAGCGCTACCGCAAGGTGTTCGGCCGCACGCCCACCGACGATGACGTCACCGCCATCTACGAGCGCTTCATGCCACTGCAGATCGAGAAGATCGCCGTGCACTCGGCGCTGATCCCCGGCGCCCTGGAGACCCTGACCGGGTTGCGCAAAAGCGGCCTGAAGATCGGCTCCTGCTCGGGCTACCCGAAGGTGGTGATGGACAAGGTGGTCGAGCTGGCCGCGCAGAACGGCTACGTGGCCGACCATGTGGTGGCCACCGACGAGACACCGAACGGCCGCCCGTGGCCGGCCCAGGCGCTGGCCAACGTGATTGCCCTGGGCATCGATGACGTGGCTGCCTGCGTGAAGGTCGACGACACCGTGCCGGGGATTCTCGAAGGCCGCCGCGCCGGGATGTGGACCGTGGCGCTGGTGTGCTCGGGCAATGCCCTGGGGCTGACCTGGGAAGGCTACCGGGCGTTGAGCACGGAGAAGCTGGAGAGCGAGCGCAAGCGGATCCATGGGATGTTCGCCGCATCGCGGCCGCACTACTTGATCGATACCATCAACGAGCTGCCCGAAGTGATTGCCGATATCAACCGGCGATTGGCCAAGGGCGAGATGCCGCAGGCGTTCTGATAGGCCGCGTGATGCCATCACCGGCAAGCCGGCTCCCACAGCGACAACGCGTCCACCGGTGGGAGCCGGCTTGCCGGCGATCAGGCCCTGTCAGACAGATCGGTTCAGCTTCACCCACGACGCGAACCTGTCGATAAAGCCCTGCAGG
>NZ_NIBE01000037.1:0-5930 GCF_002205115.1 Pseudomonas sp. DrBHI1 | reverse complement strand
CCCCGACACCCGCCACCACCCCTTCGGCAAATGCGACGCCGGCCACCCACCGCTGTTCGCGGTCAACCCCAATATCAACGCCCACGACGCCCTGGTGCATGTCGCCGAGTACCTGCGCAGTGCCTACAACGTCGGCTACAAGGCGCTGGAGCATATGGATGAAACCGGCAGGAGCCTGTTGTGGGCCAGCCTGCATGGCATCGAGATGGCCGAAGGCCTGACGGAGGCAATGCTGGAGGGAATCGAGTCGTCCTGAGCGACATTGGCTTGAAGGGAGTTGGATAAGGGCCACCATCGCCCGGTAGACTGCGAGCCATTGTCCCCGGCGCGCTGCGGAGATCGCCCCTTGGAAGACCTCAACTCCCTCTACTACTTCACCCAGGTGGTCGAGCACGGTGGCTTCGCCCCGGCCGGACGGGCGCTGGACATGCCCAAGTCCAAACTCAGCCGGCGCATCGCCGACCTGGAGGAGCGCCTCGGCGTGCGCCTGCTGCACCGCACCAGCCGGCACTGCTCGCTGACCGAGATCGGCCAGGCCTACTACAACCGCTGCCTGGCCATGCGCGTGGAAGCCGAGGGCGCCGCCGAGATCATCGAGCGCAACCGCAGTGAGCCACGCGGGCTGGTGCGCATCAGCTGCCCGACCACCCTGCTCAACTCCTGGGTCGGGCCGATGCTGACCCGCTACATGCTCAAGTACCCGCAGGTGGAGCTGTTCATCGAGAGCACCAACCGCCGCGTCGACCTGCTGCATGAGGGCTTTGACGTGGCACTGCGGGTGCGTTTCCCGCCGCTGGAGAACACCGACATGGTGATGAAGGTGCTGAGCAACAGCACCCAGTGCCTGGTCGGCCACCCGTTGTTTCTCGAACAGCTTGCGCAAGGCTTTGATCCGCAGCAGCTCAGCGAGCTACCCAGCGTCCATTGGGGCGGCGCCCAGCGTGAATACCAGTGGGAGCTGTTCCAGGGTGAGGACATGAGCCGCAGCCTGGTGATCCCACATAAACCACGGATGGTCACCGACGACCTGTTCGCGCTGCGGCATTTCGTGGTGGCGGGCGTGGGGATCGCGCACCTGCCCAGGGTGGCAGTGCGCGAGGACCTGGCGGCGGGGCGGTTGGTGGAGATGCTGCCAGGCTGGCATCCGCGTTGCGGCATCGTGCATGCGATCTTCCCGTCACGGCGGGGGTTGCTGCCGTCGGTGCGGTCGTTGATCGATCATCTGGCGGAGGAGTTCGCCATCAGCGACATGGCGTAGCACGCCATCGCGGGGCCAGCCCGCTCCCACGAAGCCCTGTAGTCTCGGTGGGAGCGGGCTTGCCCCGCGATCAGGCCATCAGAACGCGAAGCAGGAACAACCCAACGCACCCCAGAAGCCCTGGTAATCACTCACCGGCACACTGGAATGCCGCGCCTTCTCATGGCTGTGGGCATGCACCCCGCACGGCCCGACGCACTGGTGCAGCGCCGCCGCCATCGGCGCACCGGCGCGCCAGTGCCCCGGCACCTTGGCCACCGGCGACCACTCCGGCAACACCGGCACCTGCGCAGGGCCAAGCTTGTCGAACTCGGCGGCGCCGTACACCACCTTGCCATCAACGATGGTCAGCACCGACTCGATGCCCTTGATCGCCTCTTCATCGACGCTGAAGAAGTCCAGCGACAGCGCCGCCAGGTCCGCCAGCTGGCCGACCTTGATCTGCCCCTTCTTGCCCTGCTCGCTGGAGAACCAGGCGCTGCCATGGGTGAACAGCTGCAGCGCGGTCTCGCGGCTCAGGCCTTGCGGATACAGTTCCAGCCCGCCGACGGTCTTGCCGCTGACCATCCAGTACAGCGAAGTCCACGGGTTGTAGCTGGAGACCCGGGTAGCATCTGTCCCCGCCCCCACCGGCACGCCCATGTCGAGCATGCGCTTGATCGGCGGGGTGTGTTCGGCGGCCTTGGCGCCATAACGCTCGACGAAATACTCACCCTGGAAGGCCATGCGGTCCTGGATGGCGATGCCACCGCCCAATGCCCGGACCCGCTCGATGTTCTGCGGGGTGATGGTTTCGGCATGGTCGAAGAACCATGGCAGGCCATTGAACGGGATGTCGCGGTTGACCTTCTCGAACACATCGAGCATGCGCGAGATCGACTCGTCGTAGGTGGCGTGCAGGCGGAACGGCCAGCGCTGCTCGACCAGGTGACGCACCACCGGCTCCAGCTCCTGCTCCATGGTCTGCGGTAGGTCCGGGCGCGGCTCGAGGAAGTCCTCGAAGTCGGCGGCGGAGAACACCAGCATTTCGCCGGCACCGTTGTGGCGGAAGAAGTCGGTGCCGTCGCCCGGCTTGACCTTCTGCGTCCAGTTCTTGAAGTCAGCCAGTTCTTCCTTGGGCTTCTGGGTGAACAGGTTGTAGGCAATGCGCACGGTCAACTGGTTGTTGTTGGCCAGCTCCTGGATCACCTGGTAGTCGTCCGGGTAGTTCTGGTAGCCGCCACCGGCATCGATCGCGCTGGTCAGCCCGAGGCGGTTGAGCTCGCGCATGAACTGGCGGGTGGAGTTGACCTGGTACTCCAGCGGCAGCTTCGGCCCCTTGGCCAGGGTGGCGTAGAGAATGGTGGCGTTGGGCCGGGCGATGAGCATGCCGGTGGGATTGCCGAACTTGTCGCGCTGGATTTCGCCGCCTGGGGGATTGGGCGTGTCCTTGGTGTAGCCCACCGCCCTGAGCGCGGCGCGGTTGAGCAGCGCACGGTCGTAGAGGTGCAGCAGGAACACCGGGGTGTCCGGCGCGGCCTGGTTGATCTCTTCCAGCGTGGGCATGCGTTTCTCGGCGAACTGGAACTCGTTCCAGCCGCCGACCACGCGCACCCACTGCGGGGTCGGCGTGCGCTCGGCCTGGTCCTTGAGCATGCGCAGGGCGTCGGCCAGCGACGGCACGCCTTCCCAGCGCAGTTCGAGGTTGTAGTTCAGGCCACCGCGAATCAGGTGCAGGTGCGAGTCGTTGAGGCCGGGGATCACCGTGCGCTGCTTGAGATCGATGATCTGCGTGGCGGTCCCCTTGTGGGCCATGGCTTCGGCGTCGCTGCCCACGGCGAGGAACTTGCCGTCCTTGATGGCGACGGCGCTGGCGTTGGGTTTCTCGCGATCAACGGTGTGCAACTTGCCATTGAACAAGATGAGGTCGGCGTTCATGGGATCTCCTGAAAGGGCGGCACGGGCGGAATCGGTGAACGGCAATGCGCTCCACAGCGCGCCGGCGGCACCGAGCACGGTGCTGGTGGCGAGGAACTTGCGGCGGCTCTGGTCGGTAGGGTCCTGGCTCATGGTGCTCTCCGTCCGGGTGGGTGATCGGCAGGCGGTTGAAGGCTAGCAATGGATCACGGCGGGCGCTCAGCGGCGCAACCAGCCGGCACAGCGGCGCGTCACCCAGGGCATGATGTAGAACACCACAGGTAGGATGACGAACAGGTTGGTGACCAAGTTGCCGGTGATCTGGCCACCCAGCAGCGAATAGCGAGCAAACAGCGGCGCCAGCAGCTGGGGAATGACCAGGGTCATCGGGCAGATCACCAGGTAGGTCAGCAGGGCCTGTTTCCAGCGCGGCGGTTGCGCGGCGCCGACGCTGGGCGGGGTGAACCAGAACTCCGGGTCATCGTGCACCTGGGTCTGGTCGCCGTCTTCCAGCAGTGGCAGCACTTCACTGATCAGCGCCTGGCGCTCGGCAGAGTTGACCCAGGCCTGCAGCAGGCCGGCGTCGGCGAAGCGCACCACGGTGGTGAAGTGGCGGCCGCCGTCGTCCGGGCGGATGACATTGACGTCCAGATGACCGGGCTGTTGACGAGCGGTAGTCACGGCGCGCTTGAGCCAGGTTTCGTAGCGCGCCAGCGCCTGGGCACGGACCTTGTGCTGGATCACCAGCGTGACGACGCTGCGGTTGCCTTCGGTTGCGGTGTTCATCGCTGTCATTCCCTGGAGATGAGCTGGCCTGCATCCACTGTGCAACAGCAGACGAGCGCTGGATTGGATGGGTGTGCTGCCTTGCCTGGCACCATCGCCCTCGCGGGTGCCAGGCTGGCGGCGGCTTACTTGCCGGCGGTCAGGGCGTTGTAGCTGGTGATCAGGTTGCGGTAGTCCGGGATGTGGTTGGAGAACAGCGCCGCCAGCCCTTCGACATCGTTGCGCCAGTCGCGGTGCAGCTCACAGGCCACGCCGAACCAGGTCATCAGTTGCGCGCCGGCCTGGCTCATACGGTTGTGGGCCGCGTCGCGGGTCATTTCGTTGAAGGTGCCGGAAGCATCGGTGACCACGAACACCTCGAATTCCTCTTCCAGAGCCGCCAGCGCCGGGAAGGCCACGCACACTTCGGTCACCACGCCGGCGATAATCAGCTGTTTCTTGCCAGTGGCCTTTACTGCCTTGACGAAGTCTTCGTTGTCCCAGGCGTTGATCTGGCCTGGGCGGGCGATGTACGGGGCATCCGGGAACAGCTCTTTCAGCTCCGGCACCAGCGGGCCGTTGGGGCCTTGCTCGAAGCTGGTGGTGAGGATGGTCGGCAGGTTGAAGTACTTGGCAAGGTCGGCCAGGGCCAGCACGTTGTTCTTGAAGCGGTCCGGCTCGATGTCGCGGACCAGGGACAGCAAGCCGGCCTGGTGGTCGACCAGCAGTACGGCGGCGTCGTCTTTGTTCAGGCGGTTGTATTTGAAGTTGTTCATTGCCGGTGCTCCTTGGGTTTCGATCTTCAGTGGGGTGGGTGTTTCGCGTTGATGGGAGAAGATTAAAACCGGAACCTTTGTGGCGGTAGATAGCGAAATTTGGCTGTAGCGTTCTATTTTACGAACGATGGATAGGCGCCACGTTTTCTGGCCTTATCGCGGGCTTGCCCCGCGATTGCGATACCCGCAGACAGCCATTGCCCGCTACCCCAACCTGCTCTATTACTACCCACAGCCCTCCCCCGCACCGAGACCACCATGCTGGCGTTCATCCAGTCATACCCGCTGTTGCTCGGCACCTTGCTGATCCTGCTCGACCTGCTGCTCTGGCAGCTGATTCCGCTGCACCACCGGGCTTGGCGCATCGCCACGCGGCTGGTGTGCTTCCTGGTGTTTAGCTCGGTGCTGCTGACGGCGGGCATGAGCCCGCTGCAACCGCCGCCCTGGGCCGACGATGTGCCGCGCAACCTGATGGCCACGGTGCTGGCGATCGGCTGGTGGCTGTTCGCCGCGCGCACGGTGACGGTGGTGTTCGGCCTGCTGCTGGTGGCACGCGGCAGCCACGGCGGGCGCCTGCTGCAGGATGTGGTCGGGGCGTTGATCTTCCTGGTCGCGGCGGTGGCGGCGGCGGCCTATGTGATGCAACTGCCGGTCAAGGGCCTGCTGGCGACCTCCGGGGTGATGGCCATCGTCATCGGCCTGGCGTTGCAGAGCACCCTGGCCGACGTGTTCTCCGGCATCGTGCTGAACACCACGCGGCCCTACCAGATCGGTGACTCGATCTCGATCGACGGCACCGAGGGCAAGGTGGTCGACATCGACTGGCGCGCCACCCGCCTGATCACCGGCAACAGCAGCCTGGCGGTCATCCCCAATTCAGTGGCGGCCAAGGCCAAGATCCTCAACTTCAGCCGCCCGGCCGAGGTGCATGGGGTGTCGATCAGCGTGGTGGTGCCGGCCAAGGTGCGTCCGCAGCGGGTGTTCGATGCGCTGGAAAAGACCCTGCAGGGCACCAGCATCCTGCTCGACAAGCCGGCGCCCAAAGTCACGGTGAAAGCTTCGAGCCTGGAGTCGGTGGAGTACGAAGCCAGCGGCTTTATCGCCGAGATGTCGCGCAAGACCGAGGTGCGCAACCAGCTGTTCGACCTGGCCCACCGCCACCTGGAGGCCAGCGGCGTGACCTGGAACACCGAGCTTGGCGCCCCCGTGCGCAGTCGCCAGCGCGAACTGCTGGA
>NZ_NIBE01000036.1:0-19574 GCF_002205115.1 Pseudomonas sp. DrBHI1 | reverse complement strand
GCCGGTAGTGCCGGCAACGGCCGCATAGCGCAGGGGCAGGATGGTGAAGGTGCGCGTGCAATGGACGGCGGGCCCGCTGGCGAAGGGGGCTTCCAGGGCCTCGCAGTTCTGCCGAGTGATTTCGAGCAATTTGTTGAAGTCGAACATCCGATGTCCTTAGCGAAGCTGTTCATGCAGGTGGGTTTGTACCGACTCGACGAGCGACGTTTGCTTGTCGAGGGCGTCATTGATGGCGGCTTGCCAGACGGGATCGCTCGTCAGGCCCTCACCCAGCAGCGCCATGAAGGTCACATAGGCAATCTGGTCTTCCTGCCGTACGAGGCCTGATTCACGTGCAAAGGCCAGGAGCCTCTGCGCGAGGCCCAAACGTACGACATGACATTGTTCAGGTTTGCCACTCGTGCGCAGGGCGTGCTTGAGCTGGTCGGCAAGCCCATAGGCCAATGAATCTCCTGCCAATGCCTGCCAGCAGGCCTGATCAAGCCTGAGGCCATCGAGCGTTCTGGCCTCAGGCCGGTCGCCGCCGGAAAAGTCGTACCAGAGTTGCCGGGTGGCATCGGGGTAGGGCACCCACCAGGTATGGATAGGGGCTAGCCAGTCGAGGATGTCGGGCAGATCCTGGCGAGCGTGCAGCACACGCAGGCCCTGCTCGGTGTGATAGCGCAACAGGTAGCGATGACCGTCCGGGGCCAGAAGAGTGTTGGCTTGTGCCAGATGTGCGGCCAGGTCCTTGGCCGGCAGCGCGCTGACGATCCAGCCACAGATGGCATCCTTGCACAGGTCGGTGAGCTGCCAGAAAAAGTCGGACTGGCCCTGCAAACGGGCGCTGGCGTCTGGAGCGCACAGGACCGTACCGACCTGCTGCAAATGGCTGAGCGCCTTCTGCGGCATCAGTGAGTGCAACACCTCTTTTCGCTGCCCGAGCTTTTCCAGCTGTTCGTCGTCAAGCCGTGACAGTTCGAGGAGGGTGGATAGCCGATAGCGCTCCGATTGATACAAGGGAGCCAATAACCGGTCGTAGAAGGTACCTTTCATTAGCCTTCCCCTTCCATGCGAACGACATTTCGACCCTCTGCGATGGCCTTGAGCAAACAGCTGACGCAAATGGCTTCCCCAGGCTCCGGGGTCGCGTTGATCGCCAGTTGGCGTGAACCGCCTGCCGCTGTCTGGGTTACCGGGCCTTTGATGTTTATCGCGATGGCGTCGAGCGTCATGCCGCTTGCGTCGAGACGTAGCGTCGCTCCTGGCGCCTTGATGACAAGGCTTTGCGATACGCTGAGTTCAATGACCTGGGTTTCATGGCGAATGGCTTGTCCGGCCATCAGCGCGACATGACCGGCCACCTGTTGCTCCAGATTGCCGCCAACATCTACCGAGTGATTTGCGGTGGTCTTGTCATAGCGATGATTGCCGACCTGTTCGGTGCGATCCTGGCCGGTAATGATGGTGCGGTGGCGACCGACCTCCAGCGTGTCATCCTGGCCAATTTGCTCATGACGATCTCTGCCGATTACCAGATGCTCGTCATTACCCACTTCCTCGCTACGGTTGCGGCCTAGAGTGATCTGTTCATCTCGCCCGACTCGTTCAGAGCGATCATTGCCAACCTGCGTGGTCTCATCATGCTTGACCACATTGTTCTGATCCCGCTGCGCATGGATGAACACCTCTTCCTGCCCCAACTCATCCTCGAAACGCAGCTCGTTGAAGCCTTGCCCCTTGTGGGTCTTGCTCTTGATGGTCATGCGCGTGCGGTGCTTGGGCAGTTCGTAGGGCGGACGCTGGTTGCCGCAGTAGGTGCGGCCGGTGATCATCGGCTGGTCGGGATCGGCGTTGACGTACTGGATGACCACGTCCTGGCCGATCCGTGGGATGGCCATGGCGCCCCAGCCGCCGCCGGCCCAGCCCTGGGACACCCGCACCCAGCAGGAGCTGTACTCGTTGTCGCGGCTCTCGCGGTCCCAGGGGAAGCTGACCTTGACCCGGCCCCACTCGTCGCAAAAGATCTCCTCGCCCTCGGGGCCGACCACCGTGGCCATGTGCGGGCCGTCGATGCGTGGTTTGGGTGGCGCCTCGGGGCGCCACTCGATGCGCCCGGGCACCAGCAGGGCCTTTTGCGTGTAGCGCGTGCCTTGCTCGGCGCCGGCGGCTTCCTCCTGCAGGCTGGTGAACTGCGCGCCCTCGTGGCGCACGCTGGCCACCCGCCAATGCATGTTGAGGTCTGCGCGGGGGTGTTCGACCAGGTCGAAGCTCAGGCCCGGCTGCAGGCGCACGTCATCGCCCTCGACCTCGGCGATGCGCGCATCGTGGCGCAGGGCGGTGAGACGGGTGCGGGTGAAGGGGAGGCCGACTTCGTCGCGCTTGTAGCGGCCGGGGTAGTCGAAGCGCTCGTAGTCGTCGGCCTGGTGCTGCAGGTCGCTGGCGTTGAACTCCTGCTGCAGGTGGTAGGCCGGGTGGGTGAAGGAGTAGTCGCGCTGCACCTGGCGGGCCGTGCGCACCTGCTCGCGGTAGTGCAGGCGGCGCAGGCAGGGGCGGGCCTGGTCGCCGCCGCTGTTGGCGTGGTAGAGCACGGCCAGCGGGTCGGGGTAGTCGTCGTCAATGAAGCCTTCGTCGTCGTCATCGTCCTCGGGCTTGACCAGGCTGGAGCTGATCATGCCTAGGGTCAGCACGCGGTCGCTGACGAGCAGGCGGTGGCCCTTGGCGCTGTGGACGAAACGGTAGATGAAGCCTTCCTCGGCGGCCAGGCGGGTGATGAAGGCGAGGTCGGTTTCGCCGGCCTGGACGCAGAACTCGCGGGGTGCGTGGGGGAAGCTGTGGCCCAGTTCGAAGTCGGTGATGCGCTGGGCCTTGAACAGGGTGTCGAGGATCTGCGGCACGCTTTGTTGCTGGAAGATGCGCCAGTTCGAACGCAGCCCGGCGCGGGCCAGCTTGGGCTCGACCACGGCCTGGTAGCGGGTGCGGCAGTTGCCGGTGTCGCCCTGGCTGAAGGCGCTGATCAGGCCATGTACGTAGCGCATCGGGCGCTGGCCGCGCAGGATGGTGAACAGCGCGGGCTTGTCGAGCAGGTGGGCGAAGTCGACGTTGTCTTCGTAGCTGACCAGTTCGAGCACCAGCCGGAACGGGGTGCTGAGGGCTTCGTCCAGGGTGAAGGAGACCACCTCGAACGGGTCCTGGCTGGCCAGGGGCTCGAAGCGGTAGCTCAGTTCGGATTGATTAGGCATGGAAAGTCCCTGTCCGCATTCTGACGGTGACTGAAGCCCGGGCAGGCGCGCCTGCCCGGAACCCTGCGGTCGGGTCAGACGACGGGCGCGCGCCAGTCGTCGGCGCCTGCGGTGCCCGCGACGGTGTGATCCCAGGTGATCTTGCGGTAGGCCAGGGACACCTCGATCAACTGCGTGAAGTCGGCGTTCTCCTTGTCCTGGGCATGGGGCATGACGGTGTTGATATCGACGATGGTGGCGTCGGTGAGCTCGGTGGTGAAGAAGTGCTCCTGCTTGCCCTCCACCGAGGTGCGGTACCAGTTGACCGTGACCTTGGGCAGCATTTCACCGGACGCCAGGGCGTTGTACATCAGCGGGGTCGCCTTGTTCAGCGCACTGGTGAAGATGAACGGCTTGTGTACCCGCTGCCCGGTCGGCTGGCCGCTTTGCGGGTCGGTGGGCACGGTCACCTTGTGCTTGATTTCCTGCACCAGGATCTCGTCTTCATGGCCTTCGACAAACACGTTGCCGACGGAGTCGGAGGTGAAGGCGCCTGCGGTGAGCAGGCCTTGGGTCTTGCCTTCGATCTTGATGTAAGCGGGTGTTGGCATGGCAGATATCTCCTGCATCCATGTGGGTAAGCACGCACACGGGAAGTGGCGTGGCCATCGGGCTCGATGGGCTTGTCAACGGGGCCCAGGCCCCGAAAATCCATTGCTGCGGGCGCGCCGTTCACGGCTGCAGAAAGGTGTTCAGCGCCTCGATCGCCTCGCGGGTGAGCAGGTCCAGGCGGTAGCGGTAGTAGCCGTACAGCCCGGCCAGGGTGATCGCCGAAACCACCAGTGGGCTCCACCAGGGCCATTCGCGGCGCAGGCGCACGTCTCGCGGGGCGACGTTGGCCAGCGGGTCGCCGAAGAGGTCCGGGGGCGGGCCACGCAGTTCGAGGATGATTTCGCGCAGTTTGAGAATGAGGGCCTGCAGCGCCTCGTCGCCCTTGGGGTCGATGCCGTACTTGCCGCGCAGGCCCAGGCACAGGCACAGGTAGATGAACTCCAGGACGTCCTGGTAGCGCTTGGGCTCCTGCATCATGCGCGACAGCACGGTGAAGATCTTCTCGCCGCCCCAGGTCTCGTGGTGGAAGACGCTGAGCAGGGGCTTCTGACTCCACAGCGAGCTCTTGCCCCATGGCGTGGACATCACGGCCTCGTCGATATACAGGCACAGCGCATAGGAGTGGGCCTGCAGCTGGGCCGGCTCGTAGTCGTACCGGCGCATCTCCTCGACGATGGCGTTGATCTGGTTGTAGACGGCGTTGTAGAGAAACGGGATATCCCGGTGGCTTTCCTGCTTGCGCAGACGCATCACCAGGCCGAACAGGGGCATCGCCGCATCGATCATCTGGTTGCTGAAGGCTCCACGGAGCTGGAAGTCCGGGTCGGGTACGTAGTCCGGGTGGTCCATCGCGCTGGCGGAGGCCGGCGCGGACTGCTGTGTCTGGCTCTCGCCGGCGAGCACGCTCAGTAGGCTGGCACCCGGCTCAGTGGGGCGATTGTTGGCTGCTTCGGTCATTTCATTCGCTCCGTATCGCCCAGAACTGCAACTGGAGCCCCGGGAACTCCCCCGCGACATGCAGACCAAAGCCGTTGCTGTCCTTCATCGCGGCCCAGTTCGGGCTGCGCCGGTCGAGCTCGAAGTAGCTGAAGCCGGCATGAAACGGCAGCTCCCGCGGCGCCACGGGCATCGGTCGCAGCGCAATGCCGGGCAGTTGCAGCGGCACCAGGTCAGCCAGTGCCTCGAGGGAGGTGATCTTGGTTTTCTGCAGGAACGACTGCTGGAACGTCTCGGCGGGCAGGTCGGCATGCACCGCGAGGATGAAGGTTGCCTCGTCGATCAGGCGGCGATCGTCCAGGGTCACGGTCAGCACGCCGAACGGCTGCTCCACCAATGGCAGGGAAACGGCCCGCGGTTGCCGGACGATGCTCAGGGTACGGCGCAGTGCATCCTCCAGCGGCTTGAATGACTGGCGCAGGGCGTTGTGCCGGTAGGCTGGCGGCTCCGGCGGCAGGCGCTCGTCGTCGGTGAAGGTCAGCAGCTCGCCGCACGCCTGGCTTAGGCTCAGGTACAGCTGCTCAGGGTGGGTATGGGGCTGACGGGCCAGGTGCTGGAAGCACGGCCACCAACGGTTCATGGCTTGCAGCAGATTGAAGTCGCGGATATCGGCCACCCCCGACTGGCCGGGCGAGCCGATACGCGCCGCGAGGTTGCGCGCGCGTTCGCGCAAGGTGTTGCTGACTTCGTCGAGAAAGCGCTTGAGTGCCGGGGCGGCCTGAATCGAGACACAGGTGGGATAGAAGTCGTCGTCCAGCAGCAGGCTGCCGTCGGGCCGGCGCTCGAGGATCCAGGCAAGGGGCAGCCGGGAGTAGGCGCTGTTGTCCTCGGTCTCGCGCATGAGTTGAAGGTTGGGGACCGCCAGGTCCACCTGCACCAGGTCGCCGTCGGCGCTGTGGGTGTCCTTGATCTCCAGGGGCTGGGCACCGTAGCGGTAGTTGCCGCCGCTCTCGGGCCAGCTGACTTCGCGTCCTCCTTCGGTGCGCAAAGGCAGGCACAGGAACACCTCGTTGCGTTGCGTGCCGTCGTCGGTGATTTCCAGGGCGGGCGGCGGCGGCAGGTCGCCGGGAATGTCGAATACCGTGCCGTCCGGCATGATGCCGCGGGCCCGGGTGATGGCCACCTTGCCAAGGCTCAGGTACTCCTGATTCAGCTGCAGTTCGCTGAAACCGTAGAACGCCGCATTCAGGCTGCTGACGCGCTGCTGGACCGCGGCGTCGCTGGCCCTGGCCTGTTGCTGGAAATGCTGTGGCTTGACGAACATGCCTTCGGGCCAGAGAACTGGATTGCGTGAGCTCATGGGTGCTCCAAATAATGGGGGAGGGTGGAGACTTGCAGGCGGGGCATCAGCTTTCCTCCTGCAGCAGGATCTGCGTGCCATCGAGGGTCACGGCGAGCACGACCTGACGGCCGCGTGGCGCGATGCGTATCACCTGCCGCCAGTCGGCATTGGTGATGTCGTTGAACTTGGCGATCACGGCGATGAAGCGCGTGTCGGCGGCGATGGGCTCGAAGCGCACGAACTTGAACTGCCCCGGTGCCAGCAGGTAGTCGTCGTCGCGGATGTAGGTGCTGCGCAGGGCCTTGGCGAGGTCCTGGTCGAGTTGCGTATACAGGCTGTTGCGCAGCAGCGAGTCGTCACGCAGTTGCAGGATCTTGATCGCGACGGGCGTGGCGATCGAGGACGTCGCTTTCTGGCTGGGGGCGGCCACGTCGAACCGGACGTCCTTGGCGTCATAACTGCCTGGGCCTTCATGCTCCGTGGGTGAATGGGCCGGTGCCTGTTCGTCGTTCGGCTCCACGGGGGACATGGCTGGAAACAGCGCTTGAAGATGCTCCAGCAGACCGGCGACCTGCTCAGTCAACGCAAGCGGATCGCTCGCACGGAGGCTGACGGCATAAGGCGTGGGCTCCATTGCTTCACCGGGTACCGTCGCATCGAGGCTGTGGGGGTTGGTGTTGATGGTTGGGCTGGCGTGCAGGCTGAAGGCGACCTCGGTGGGCTGGTCCGACAGCGCACCCACCGGGATGGAAGGGTCCATCACCACCTGGCCGATCTTGCCGAGGGCCGTGCAGCCTGTGGCCGACCCGAGGGCAAGCAGGAGCGTGGCCACCCTCAGTGGATGAAGCGTCATGGCTTACCTCCGGCGATGAGTCGCTGCAGGGCGCTTGCCCCAAGCTGGGCCGGATGCTGCGGTGCAGTCAGTGCGGCCAGGGGATCCGGGGCCTGCAGTCGATCGAACAGCGTGCAGATATCGACCGGGAGACTCGCTGTACGGGGCACGGGATGCCAGGGGCTGGCCAACGAGCTGTCCAGCAGCGCTTCGAGCGCCTGCCGGCCAGGCTTGAGCAGGTCATCCAGGTTGCCGCGGATAAAGCTTTGATCGCTTGGCCCGGCTTGATAGCGGGCGTGCAGTTGATAGGGGCCGACCTGCAAGCAGTCGCCATCGCCCACGCGCACCGGCACGTCGGGGCCGGGCGGCAGCGGGCTGTCGTTGAGCAGGGTCTGGCCACAGAGGTCGATCACGCAGAAGCCGCCCTCCAGCCAGCGGATCGCACAATGAGCGGGGTGAATCCGCCGCTCGCGATCCAGCAGCAACCAGTCGGCCTTGTGGCTGCCGATGATGCCGCCATCGCGGTCGAACAGATGGCCCGCGACGACGCCGTGGTGCAGGCGATCAAGATTGTCGATGCTGAGGGCGAGTCTGGTCATGCGCGCCCCCGTATCCGCACGATCGGGCTGACTTCACCCTTGCGGTCTTCGATGAAGCTGGTCCAGCCCAGGTGCGCACCCTGCTCGCGGTGCAGGCGGAACGGTGGCAGTTCACGGGGTTTCAGGCGCAGCTCGAGGTCATAGGCCAGGCCGTCGCGGAGCAGGAAATCGATCAGTGCACGCAGTCGCTCGAAGTCGACGCCGCCGGGCAGCAGGCTGCGCAGGCGTGCCAGGTCGAGGTCGCCGATCAGCAAGGTGAACTTGCTGCTGCGGGTTCGCGTGCGGTCGCCGAGCATGAAGCTCTCGCCCAGTTGCCCATTGCAGCGGCCCAGGCGCACCACCTGGCGGTGTGAGATGGTCACCGTGCGGGTCTCGAACTCGCGGATTTGCACCGACGGCAGATCGAAGCAGTGGGCAATGATCCCGGCGACCACACCGGGTGCCCGGCTGCGGCTGGCAATGACGCCGACGAAACTCAGCAGGCGGCTCCAGGGCAACGGCGTGTCGCCACGCAGACGTTCGTCGGCGAGGCCGATCAGGGCGAAGGCGTAGCGCGAGAAGTCATCGCTTGCCCCGGTCTGGAAACGCACGTAGTAGCGGTATTTGCGCCAGATGCGGTGCAACAGGCTGAGCAGGCAGTGGTTGAAGAAATCGAACAGCGCGGGGCGCGCGCCAATGCCCTGGGCGTATTCGTAGGCCAGTTCGTCGAGGTAGTAGCTGGGCAGGGGCGAGTCGGTGCCGTGCAGCCCCAGGAAGGTGGTGCGCACGCGATAGCGCGACGGCGTCTCGGCGATCCGCTCGGCGGCCAGCACATCGGCCACTGGAAAGCTGAGCCGCGGGTCGCTGGCAAGGTGCACGCGCTGGCGTGTGGCGGTATCTGGCCAGCGCGGCTCGAGGTCGTCACCGTGCAAGCCATGCAGCCGTTCCAGCAGTTGGAAGAAACTGTGCCGGTGAGCCTCGGCGAGCAGCGTTTCGGCTAGATCAGCGGTTGTCTGCCGGTCAGCAGTGGCCATGTGTAGTGCTCGTTGTTGGTGGTATTGATCACTTCCAGCTGGTGGAAGGAGTTGATGCTCGCGTAGAGGGCGAAGAAGTGGGACAGCACGCAGCCGAACAGGTACAGATCGCCTTCGCAGAGAAAAGCCTTCTGGTCGAGCCGCAGGCGGGTACGCAGGCCGCGAATGGGCAGGCCCTTGATCAACCAGTCCAGCGGTTCGGTGTGCGCCTCGCCGATGCCGTCCAGGCGCTTGCGCGTGGTCCTGGCCTGCTGGATGTCGTGCAGGGCGGCGAAAT
Source organism: Pseudomonas sp. DrBHI1 (assembly GCF_002205115.1). NCBI lineage: Bacteria > Pseudomonadati > Pseudomonadota > Gammaproteobacteria > Pseudomonadales > Pseudomonadaceae > Pseudomonas > Pseudomonas sp. DrBHI1. The sequence continues at coordinate 10,763 of NZ_NIBE01000036.1, read as the reverse complement.
CGTAGGCGCCGATCACCGCCTTGAGCGGGGCGGCCGAGAGCAGCGACAGGTAGTTGAGCGAGAGGTTGGAGATGAGTGTCCACTGCAACTGGCCATCCAGCACCGGGCGGTACGGACGGGTCGGCAGGCAGATGTTGCGGTAGCGGATCAACGGCGCGGTGGCCTGGTTGATGACATTGATATCGCCCAGGCCCAGCGCCATCGGCAGGTCCCGATTGGTGCAGGTCAGCTCGATCGAGGCGGTTTCCATGTGACCGATGAACTGGCTTTCGTCGCCCCGCACGAAGGCGATCTGGTGATCCAGCCCGTCACCGAGCAGCGACTGCTCGACCCGGCAGCGGTAGTACAGCGCGGTGCGTCCCTGCACATGCTCGATCTCGTGGGCGAACGACTCGAAAGGCTGGAACACCCGCAGTTGCTCGCCAGGGCTGCCATCTGCGCTGGTGCGGGTGCTGATCACCCGGTCGACGCTGAAGATTTCATGGCTGTCGCGGCGCAGGCCATGGGGGACCAGGCGATGCTGGTCAGCCGTTCCGGACAGGTCGATGGGCTCGGCGCCGTGCTCGAACAGATTGACGGCAGGGGCGCAGAACAGCCTGAAGTCATCGGGGCCGATCCGCGTCGAGCCCGGCAGTGGGCGCGCGAGGTGGAACTCGATGCGTATCGTGGAGCTGGCGTGCGCCGGCCAGACCCTGTCCAGGCCGGCCAGGCTGAAGAAGTGAAAGCGTTGCGGGAAGACCAGGTACTCCTGGAGGATCCGGTAGCCATCGAACACATTGCGCGGGTAGGGGAGCAACGCCTCGTCGGGGCCGAAGCCGGAGAAGCTCAGGTGATTGGCCGGCAGGCGACGCACCTGGCCGTCGATGGTCACGCTGATGTGCTCAAGGTATTGCGCCAGCCACAGGTAAAGGGTCTGGGCGTTGCTGCGCTCGCCACCGAGGTGGAACTCCAGGCTGTCGCAGCCCAGGGTGTTCAGCGGGCGTTGCACCTGGGTCTCGAGCTGGAGGTGAATGACTGAGCTGTCGGGCGTCAGGGTCGCGCCCACCTCACCGAGCGTGAAGGGGTAGAGCTTCACCTCGGTGCAGGTGCGGAATTCGCAATCCACGCCATCGACCGGCCGGGAAAACAGACGTGAGCCTCTGGGAACGATCTGGGCTTGGCTGAGCGAAGCGTCCAGGGGCGAGAACTGAATGATCGTCGCGCTGGGCAGGGGGCGCAGGTAATTCGGCCAGAGCAGCTGCAGCATGCCATGGGTCAGCTCCGGCACCTCGTCCTCGAGTTTCAGGCGCAGCTTGGCGATCAGGAAAGCGAAGCCTTCCAGCAGGCGCTCGACACCGGGATCGCCACTGTCCTTGCCCAGATAGCGGCTGAGCTGGGGGTTGTCCCGCGCAAAGTCCTCCCCCAGTTCGCGCAGGTAGCGCAGTTCTTCGCCGAAGCGGTCCTTCAACGACATGGCCTACCTCACCTGGGTGTTGCGGTTGTGGCCGTTGACCAGCAGTTCGATCTGCAGCTGTTCGGCGTGGTTTTCCACCCGCACTTGGCAATCCAGGCGAAAGTGCAGTTCCAGCGGGTTGTCCGCGTCCGGTTGCCCCTGCAGGTTCAGCACCTGGATCCTCGGCTCGTAGTGTCGGATCGTGCGCTGGATGTCCGAGCTCACCTGACGCAGCAGGTCGCCGCTGCCCTGGTCATGGCCGTTGAAGTCGCGCAAGCCGAGGTCGGGGCTGCTCTGCGAGCAGCCCCGACGGGCGTTGAGTAGCGTCTCGAGGTGGCGTTTGATCCGCTCGACGGTGCGCCCGGTGCTTTCTCGGCGGCCAGCGGCAGCGTCGCTGGCCAGGCGGTCGAAGAGGCTGCTCATTGGGTGTCGAGCCGGCCGACCAGGGAGATCTCGAAGTTCGCCCCCATGTACTTGAAGTGTGGGCGCACCGCGAGCGAGACCTGGTACCAGCCCGGATCGCCCGCGACGTCGGTGACTTCGATCTGCGCGGCACGCAAGGGGCGGCGACTGCGGATGTCGGCCGAGGGGTTTTCCTGGTCGGCGATGTACTGCTTGAGCCAGCGGTTGAGCTCACCCTCGAGGTCGTTGCGCTCCTTCCAGCTGCCGATCTGCTCGCGTTGCAGCACCTTGATGTAGTGGGCGAGCCGGTTGACGATGAACAGATACGGCAGCTGGGTGCCGAGCTTGTAGTTGGTCTGTGCCTGCAAGCCTTCGGACGTTTTGGGGAACTGCTTGGGTTTCTGCACCGAGTTGGCCGAGAAGAACGCGGCGTTGTCGCTGTCCTTGCGCATGGTCAGGGCGATGAAGCCCTCTTCGGCCAGCTCGAACTCCTTGCGATCGGAGACCAGCACCTCGGTCGGGATCTTCGCCTGCAACTGCCCAAGGGCCTCGTACAGGTGCACCGGCAGGTCGTCCACGGCGCCACCGGATTGTGGGCCGATGATGTTCGGGCACCAGCGATAACGGGCAAAGCTGTCGTTGATGCAGCTGGCCATCAGGAAGGCGGCGTTACCCCACAGGTAGTTCTGGTGTCGAGCGTCGATGTTTTCGTCGTAGCTGAAGCTGCTGATGGGGTGTTCCTGGCGGTCATAGACCGAGCGCAGCATGAAGCGCGGCAGCACCAGGCCGATATGGCGGGCATCTTCACTGTCGCGCAACGATCGCCACTTGGCGAAGCGTGGTCCTTCGAAGATGTCCTTGACCTCCTTGAGGTCAGGCAGGTCCTCGAAGCTGCTCAGGTTGAAAAACTCGGGAGCTGGGGCGGTGATGAAGGGGGCATGCGACATCGCGCCCACGGAGGCGACATAGCTCAGCAGCTTGATGTCAGGCGAAGAAGGGCCGAAGTTGTAGTTGCCGATCATGGCCGCCACGGGCTCACCGCCAAACTGTCCGTAACCAGCGGTGTAGACATGTTTGTAAAGCCCGCTGCAAGTGATGTCCGCGGCATTGTCGAAGTCATCGAGCAAGTCGCTCTTGCTGACATGCAGGACTTCCAGCTTGATGTTCTCGCGAAAGTCGGTACGGTCGACCAGAAGTTTCAATCCGCGCCACGCGGACTCCAGCGCCTGGAATTCGGGCTGATGAAGAATGGCATCCATTTGTTTGCCGAGAAGTCGGTCGACCTCGGCAATCATCTGGTCGACCCGATGTTTGTTGACCAGTTGGTCCGGGTCATCGGTTTTCAGCATCTCCGATATAAAGGCCGCCACGCCTTGCCTGGCGATCTGGTATCCCTCCTGGCTGGGTACCAGCATGGTTTCGACCATGATCTGGTCGAGCAGTGTCGAGTTGCCGATGGTTTCAGTCGTGGTATCGGCAGTGGTTGTCGTGTTGTTGGTGGTTGACATCCGAGACGCTCCGTTGTCTATGTCATATGCCATCTGTCAGAAGTGCGTTTTCATTCCGCTGGCGGGGCTTCGAGTACCAGGTCCAGCTCCTGCGCGAGTTGCTTGCGTGCCTGCTGGTCCGTCAGCAGGTGCTGCAGGTGCCGGCGAAATGCCGGGACATTGCCCAGCGGGCCTTTCAGGGCGACCAGGGCCTCGCGCAGCGCCAGCAGCTTGTTCAGCTCCGGCACCTGGCGGGCAATCTGGTCGGGGCCGAAGTCGTTGATCGTCCTGAACCGCAGCTCGACCGCCAGCTCGGCGTCGGCGACAGGGTTGAGTGCCGAAGGGACCGAGAGGCTCAGCTTGACGTCGGCATCCTTGAGCACGCTGTCGAAGCTGTGCTTGTCGATGCGCATGGGCTGGCGGTCCTCCAGGTTGCGGTTGTCGACCAGGCCGAAGTCACCCAGCACCAGCATCTTGTGGGGCAGTTCAACCTCGGCCTGTTGATCCCCCGTGGCGGGAACATATTTGATGTTGATGCGCTCTTTGGGCGCGACGGAACTTGAGTTTCTGGACATGATGTAAGTTTATTCCTGATGCTGAGGTTTGTGGGGTGTTGTGCTTGTGGGAAGTTTTTTAGAATTTTGTAGGAGGGGTCCTACATATTTATTTTTTTATATACGCGTTAATGTTTCGGTGCTGTAAATTGCCTTTAGACGATGCTGAAATGAAGTAATCAAAGTCGAGCCTAAAAATGTAAAAAAATATTTGATTGTTTGTGATGGTTAGGTTGTTCTAGGCTTGCGTCAAGTCTGTTGTTTAGCGATGGCCAATTGGCTTTTTTCTATTGCTTCGCATGTTTTTAATAAGAAGTTACATCGAGCCGTGAGGTCTAATTCTGGTGTGCAATCCATATAGTTGCGTGCTTGGTCTGGCATTGTTCGCGCTGCTGGAACCGACCTTTGCAGCCCCCGTGCGAGACTGCACGGGGATTGTTTCCAATGTCGAGCGCCTGGCGTGTTTCGATGAAGCGGCGGGGACGCCGGCGCGCGTGCCGGCAATCGGCAGGCGATGGTCGGCCCCGGAGCTCGATGCCCCGAGCGTGGCCCGAGTGATGGCCAACGAGGCCCGACGAGCGCCCGACAATCTGGCATTCATCCTGGGGTCCGAGGACGACAAGCGGACAGGGCGGCGGCAGGTAGTGATTTCCGCACCAGCTATCGCAACCTCCGAGCCGCGCCCCTATCTTGCCGTGAGCTGTGTACAGAACATCTCCAGGCTGCAGTTGCTCACTGCCGAACCCGTCCAGGGCAACCGGGTGACCCTGCAACTGCGCACGGAGCACCGGTCGACCCGCTCGCTTGCCTGGCAGGTGCTTGAAAATGGCCAGGTGCTGGATGCCGGTCGCGGTTTGCCCGCCATCGAACAGATCAAGGTACTGCAGGGTGCCCAGCGCATCCTTGTGGTCAGTGATCATCCGGCCCTGGATGGCTTGCGTTTCGATGCGCAGGGGTTGGACCCGTTGATCGACCAGGCGCGCACAGCATGTCGTTGGTAGCGCCGGTGTCGACCGAGGAGGTCGCCAGGTTGCTGGCGCCCGTCGACTCGCTCGCGCCAGCGGGTTATTTCGATATCGAGGATGAAACCTACCAGGCGATCGATCAGGAGATGGTCAAACTGGGAGGGTTGCATGAAGCCGCCATCGATTGGCCCTATATCGAGGAGGCCTCCCGTCAGTACCTGAGCGGCCAGTGCAAGCACTTGCGCATCGTCGGGCACCTCAGTGTCGCCTGGCTGCGCACGGGATGCTGGGAGCGCTGGTGTTGCACGCTGGCGTTGCTGGCAGGCATGGTCGAGCACTATTGGGAAAGCGCCCATCCCAAGCCAGGCCCCAAGGGCTTCCTGGGCAAGCGCAAGCTGATCGGGCTGCTGCTCGGGCGCCTGTCGGCGGCGCTGCCCGGCCTCGACCGCTTCAGTTACACCCCGGCCTGCAAGCAGGCTGCCCAGCAGGCATTGGCCTGCCTGCAACAGCAGGCGCCCCTGGCGCAGCTCGATCCTGCCGCGCTGAGCGAACTGGAGCGTGCACTGCTCAAGCAGGCCGAGCAGGCGATGGGGACGGCGCAAACCAATCGCAAGGAATCTTCACCACCCCAGACGCCCGCCGCACCGCTGACCGATGTGTTTCGACCTGCCAGTACCAGTATCTCCCTGGGTAATGAACGTGAGACTCGCCGTGCGGTACTGGGTATGGCCGAGTTCATCAATCAGCAGGATATCTATGATCCGACGGGCTACCAGCTGAGGCGCTTCGGCCTGTGGGCGCATATCCAGACGCTGCCCTCCACGCGTCAGGGGCTTTGCACCGAGTTGATGGCGGTGCCTGCCGACATTGTCGGCGGGTACGAGGACGCGCTGTCTGCTTCGGCGCTCGACCCGACCCTGTTGATGAAAGTCGAGCGAAGTGTCGCGGCCGCTCCTTACTGGATTCGCGGCAGCTATCTGGCGGCGGGCATCGCCACGCGCTTGGCAATGAATGAAGTCGCCGAGGCCATTCGTTGCGCCACCGCCAGGTTCGTACGGCGCCTGCCGGCGCTTGAGCAATTGTGCTTCAGCGATGGCACCGCGTTTGTCGATGACCAGTGCCTGGCCTGGCTCAGGGGCAGCCAGGCAACGCTGGCAGGGGATGGCGCCACTCAAGCGTTCATCGGCCTTCGCGGGGAGCTGGCCAGCCAGCTCGAGGTCGAGGGCGTGGAACCGGTGCTGTTGAAGCTGCAAGGGCTGCAAGCGGACTACCGGTCACCACGCGAGCGTTGCCACAGCACGGTGATCGCCGCCGATCTGCTGGCCTCACGGGGCGTGTCCTGGCTCGCCCAGGAGCTGTGCGCGAATGTCGCCCGCACCATGCGTGGCATGACTGCCGAGGCGTGGGAGCCCGAGGTCTACCAGCAGTTGCAGCAGTTCGCCGCGACATCAGGGTTGAACGATCAGAACAGGGAGTCTTGAACCGCCATGAGCAAACTCTGGGCGCTTTTCAAACGTTGGGGCCTGCCGCTGGCGTCCCGAATCAATATGGCCATGCCGCTGTTGCTGGGGCTTGGGGCGGTGTTGCTGCTGGTGCTGATCTGGTGGCTCGGGCCGCAATGGCAGTGGCACGGGCAGCAGCCGTTGGCCAGCCTGGCGCATCGCAGCGTTGCCACCCTGCTGCTGATGTTGTTGCCGTTGCTGATCTGGCTGTGCGTGTTGCGTGCGCGCTTTCGCCGGCTGCAGGCTGAACGCCAGCGGGATATCGAGGCGAGCGCCGATCCGATATTGCCTGTGCTCATGGCACAGCAGCGCGCCCTCGATGCGGGGCTGGCAAGCTACCTGGAGCATGCCGGCGGGTATGGTGCGTTGTATCGGTTGCCCTGGTATCTGCTGCTGGGCGACGAGGGCGCGGGCAAGACCAGTCTGATGGAGCGCTCGGACCAGCGCTTTTCCCTGACGCGGATCGGCAAGGTTCAGGCACACGGGCGCCAGGACGAGGCGTTGGCCTATCCCGTGGATTGGTGGATCAGCGACGATGCGGTGGTCATCGACCCGCCGGGGGCGCTCATGACCCGGCAGGCCCCGGTCGGCAACCTGCCCGATACGCTCGACAAGGCCAAGCCGGTATTGCCGGCTGGCACCCAGGCCCGGTTATGGATGGACCTGCTGGGTTGGCTGGCCCGCACGCGCAGTCGCAACGCCCTCAATGGCGTCGTGCTGGTCGTCGATCTTGCCGCCTTGCAGTTGGCCACGCCGCAGCAGCGCATGGCCTTGGCCCAGGTTTTGCGGGCTCGCCTGCATGAAGTGAGCAACCAGTTGGGCGCGCGTTTGCCTGTGTATGTCGTGCTGAACAAGTTCGATTTGCTGGATGGCTTCGAGCAGTTGTTTGCGCGCCTGACGCAGGCCGAGCGTGAGCGGTTGCTCGGATTCACCTTCAGGCTGGATGCCGTCAGCGCCTTCGATGCCTGGCTGGATGAGCTGACCGAACAATACGATTGGCTGGTGAGGCGGACCGAGGAGCAGGTGCTCAATGACCTGGGCGTGCTGGGCAAGGCCGACCTGCGTGAACGGCTGGTGTCGTTGCAGGGCCAACTGCTTGGCCTGCGTCCGATACTGCTGGCCTTCCTGCGCGAGATGCTGGTGAGTGATCGCTTCACCACGCCTGCACTGGTGCGGGGCGTATATCTGTCCTCGATGCTTCAGCAGGGCCAGGTGCTCAACGCCTTCCAGCGTAATGTGGCCCATCCCTTCAAGGCCGATGCGCCGGTCAGCGAGGGCAAGCCCCAGGGCAGGCAACAGGCGTACTTTGCTCAACGCCTGTTCAAGCAGGTGGTGTATCCGGAGGCCGGACTGGCCGGCGACAACATCAGGGTGGCGCTTGGCAAGCGACGCCTGCTGTGGGTTGGCTCGGGTGTCGGGGCATTGGCGCTGGTCGTCATGGGCAGTGCCTGGCAGCGCTACTACGAGGCCAACAGTGACAAGGTGGCCAAGGTCCTGGATATAAGTCGGGCATTCGCCCGCCATGAGCTGGATCAGCGGCTGGACCCTACCGGCCGCAACCTGCTGGCGCCACTGGAGCAGATTCGCGAGGCAGTGTCCGTGTTTGGCGACTATCGATCAGCCTGGCCGGTGGTGGCGGACCTGGGGCTCTACCAGGGGCGCCTGCTGGGGCCGCGGGTCGATGAGGCCTACCTGAACCTGTTGTCCAGGCGCTTCCTGCCAGCCGTCGCCAGCGGGGTGATCGATGCCATGGATGCCGCGCCTGCGGGCAGCGAGCAGCAGATGGCCGCGCTCAGGGTGTACCGGATGATCGAGGACCGCCACAACCGGCGGCCAGAATGGGTCGAGCAGTGGATGGCCCGGCAATGGCAGGCGGCCTTCCCTGGCCAGGGGCAACTGCAGCAGGCCCTCATGCGTCACCTGCAATACGCCCTGGCCTATGCCGATACCGAGCTGCCGCAGTTCCGTCAACGGCTTGGCCAGGCCCAGCAAGTCCTGCGTGCGGTGCCAATGGCGCAGCGGGTGTATGTCAGCCTGAAACGGCAGGCCCAGGAGCAGTTGCACCATGGCCTGGACCTGCGCCACGAGGTCGGGCCTGCCTTCGATTCGGTGTTCCAGCTCAGGTCCGGCGACGCCCAGGTGCCCGCTGATCTGTTCCTGGCGCCCATGCTGACGGCCAAGGGCTTCAGCGAATACTTCACGCCTCGCAGCGTACAGGTCACTGACCTGGCTATGGTCGATCAGTGGGCGCTGGGCGAGCGCCGCCAGCTTGACTATTCACCGGCTGATCGCGAAGTACTGATCGAGGGGGTCCGCAATCTCTACAGCGCGGACTATATCGACAGCTGGCGGCGAGCCCTGAATGCACTGGCGATTGCTCATTTCCGCGACCTGGAGCATGGGGTCTCGGTGCTGGGGCAGTTGACAGGTCCGGCAGAGCCCTTGCGTCGACTGCTGGAGAGCGTGCGCGCCAATACGGCGATGTCCACGCTGGCGGACAACGCAGAGGCGCCGAATCTGGCGGGGCCGGCTGTCGACCAGCATCTGGTCGGTATTCGCCGGGCCTTCTCGGGCTTGAACGACATGCTGCAGGCCAAAGGGGACAGGCCCAGCTATTACGATGAAACCTTGAGCGCGATTGCCGCCGTCCATGACCAGGCGAGAGGGGTGCAGGACAGCCCCGACAGGGGCAAGGCCGCTCTGCAGGCAGTGCTGCAGCGTTTTTCGATGAGCGGCGCGGATCCGATTGCCACCTTGCAGCGGGTTGCGACAGGGCTGCCCGATCCGGTCGCCCAGCAGGTGAGGGCCGTGGCGGACCAGACGGCGCAAGTGCTGGTCGTCGAGGCGCTGCGTGAGCTCGAGCGGCGCTGGGATGCCGACGTCTATAGCTTCTTCCAGCAGCGGCTGGCAGGACGATATCCCTTTGTGGTTGGGGGTGCTGATGCCGCCCTCGATGATTTCGAGGCGTTCTTCGGACCCAAGGGGCGTCTGCAGCAGTTTCAGGAGCGGTACCTGAACGCATTTATCAAGGACAACCTCGACGCGCTGTACGCCGACAATCAGGATGGCTACCTGATCCGCAACGAAGTCATCGAGCAACTCGCCCTGGCAGACCGCATCCGCGAAACCTTCTTCGACCCGCGCGGCAACCTCGGCGTGCAGTTCAGCATTGAGCCCCTGGGGCTCAGCGCCAACCAGCGCACCAGCCTGTTGGACCTCGATGGTCAACTGGTCTCCTACACCCATGGGCCCAGCCAGATCACCGGGGTGATCTGGCCCAACACGCTCGGCCAGCAGGTGCGCAGCAACCTCACCCTGCTCAGGCTCAATGGCAACAGCAGCAGCCTGGAATACCGGGGCCCCTGGTCGATGTTCCGTCTACTCAGCCGTGGCGCCCTGAATGGCCGCAGCGCCACCGCGGTGGACCTGAGCTTCAAGACCGGAGACGGCGTGATGCGCTATCGGCTGAGTTCGGAGAAAGCCTTCAACCCGATCACCCAGCAGCCGTTCAAGGGCTTCAAGCTGCCGCGTACCTTGCTGCAGCAACCCGTCGTCACTGCCCGGGACGCGATTTGAGCAGGGGCTCATAATGGACAAGAAACGGAGAGCTTTCCGGCACCACACCACCCGATAGTACCCCGTGCACCCTGCACCCATCTTCAGGACGAGGTACTCATCATGCAACTGGCCGGCAAAGTGGCAATCATCACCGGCGCCAGCTCCGGTATCGGCCGAGCCGCGGCGACATTGTTCGCCCGGCACGGCGCCAACCTTGTGCTCACGGCCCGGCGCCAGGCCGAACTCGAGCAATTGACGGCGGACATCGCGGCGGCCGGGCAAGGCCGGGCTATCGCCGTGGCTGGCGACATCACCGATGCGGCGTTGGTCAGGGAACTGGTAGACGTGGCGGTGGCGCGCTTCGGTGGCCTGGATATCGCCTTCAACAATGCCGGTACCCTCGGTGAACTGGCCGCCGTCCCCGAGCTGTCCCTGGAGGGCTGGCAACACACCCTGCACACCAACCTCACCAGCGCCTTCCTCTGCGCCCAGGCGCAGATTCCGGCGTTGCTGGCCCGTGGTGGTGGCTCGCTGATTTTCACCTCGACCTTTGTCGGCCACAGCGTGGGCATGCCGGGCATGGCCGCCTATGCGGCGAGCAAGGCCGGCGTGGTCGGCCTGGTCCAGGTCATTGCGGCGGAGCAGGGCTGCCGTGGCATACGCGCCAACGCGCTGCTGCCCGGCGGTACCGATACGCCCATGGGCCGTAGTGCGATGAACAGCCCCGAGGCCCGGGCCCATGTCGAAGGGCTGCATGCCCTCAAGCGTCTGGCCCGGCCGCAGGAGATCGCCGAGGCGGCGTTGTTCCTGGCGTCGGAGGCATCGAGTTTCATGACCGGGGCGGCCATGCTGGTGGATGGCGG
>NZ_NIBE01000003.1:0-6202 GCF_002205115.1 Pseudomonas sp. DrBHI1 | reverse complement strand
GGGCCAGGACAGCATGGCTGGCATGGACCACAGCAAGATGGCCGGGATGGGCCAGGACAGCATGGCTGGCATGGACCACAGCAAGATGGCTGGGATGGGTCAGGACAGCATGGCTGGCATGGACCACAGCAAGATGGCCGGGATGGACCAGGGCAGCATGGCTGGCATGGATCACAGCAAGATGGCTGGGATGGGCGGCGCCATGCAGGTTCACCCTGCGTCGGAGACCAATAATCCATTGGTCGACATGCAAACGATGTCGCCAACACCTAAGTTGAACGATCCAGGAATCGGACTGCGGAACAACGGGCGTCGTGTCCTTACCTACGCAGATCTGCGAAGCACGTTCGTTGATCCCGACGGCCGCGATCCAGGTAGAACAATCGAGCTTCATCTCACTGGTCACATGGAAAAATTCTCCTGGTCCTTTGACGGAATCAAATTTTCAGATGCCGAACCGCTGCGTCTCAAATATGGCGAGCGTCTTCGCATCACCTTGGTCAACGACACCATGATGACGCATCCAATTCACCTCCATGGCATGTGGAGTGATCTGGAAGACGAGAACGGTAATTTCATGGTTCGAAAACACACCATCGACATGCCGCCTGGCTCTAAACGAAGTTATCGCGTAACTGCGGATGCATTAGGTCGTTGGGCCTATCACTGCCACCTACTGCTCCACATGGAAATGGGCATGTTCCGAGAAGTCCGTGTGGACGAATGATCTGGAGATTTGAGATGAGCAAACCAATGAAACGTAGCGCCTTTTTCTTCTCTGCTGCCATGGTAGGACTTCTGGCTGTTTACGCCCCGTCCTCGTGGTCCGGTGAAAACCATGACCAACATTCCCAGAAGTCTGTAGATACACCTAATGCAGCGAAATCCAACGCAGGAGCAAAGACGGCGCAGGATAAGCAGTCCGGTAGCATGGACCATGGCTCCATGAAGGGCATGGATCACGGGTCCATGGAAGGTATGGACCACGGCTCGATGGAAGGTATGGATCACAGCAAAATGATGGAATCGCAGGGCGGCGATAAAGCTAAGGCAGGGAAAGATGACCAATAGGCTGGCACGACCATCGCTCTTGGCATTGGCTGTCTCCCTGAGCGCATTCGGGGGGACAACTGGTTTTGCGGCTGAAGAAATGGACCATTCGGCAATGGGGCATGGATCTATGCAAATGGACTCTGCCCCTTCTCCAAAACCGATGCCGGGTATGGACCACAGCCAGATGGGAGCGAGCAAGCAGGAGAAAAAACCTGCCCCTGCTGATCATAGCAAGATGGATCATAGCGCTATGCAGGGAAGCATGGGCACCATGGATCACAGCACGATGGGACATGGTCAACCTAAGGTGAAGCCTGCCCCTATGGATCACAGCAATATGGGTCATGGGAGCATGGAAGGGATGGGGCCCGGAACGATGGATCATTCAAAAATGAACCACGGCTCCGCTGATGCACCTACTGCCGCCAGTCGCACCCCCATTCCTGTCCTGACGGATGCGGACCGTAAAGCGGCTTTTCCCCCTTTGGGCGGTCATGAGGTTCACGACAGCGCCATCAACAGCTTCTTCTTGTTAGATCAGCTGGAGTATCAGGATGCTGACGAGGGTAGCACCTTGGCGTGGGATGCCTCTGGGTGGGTTGGTGGCGACATCAATCGTCTTTGGATTCGCTCCGAGGGCGAGCGAACAAATGGTGTAACCGAGGATGCCGAGCTGCAGCTCCTCTACGGCCGATCAATTGGTCCGTGGTGGGATGTCGTTGCAGGGGTACGCCAGGATTTCCAACCCGAATCTCCCCAGACGTGGGCAGCCTTTGGCATTCAGGGCATGGCTCTCTATGCGTTTGAAGCGGAAGCCACGGCGTTCATTGGTGAGAATGGCCAGACTGCCGCACGGTTGGAAGGCGACTACGACATCCTTTTAACCAATCGCCTGATCCTACAGCCCACCGCCGAAGCGAACTTCTATGGCAAAAATGACCCTGAGCGTGGTGTTGGTTCAGGTCTTGCCAATACCGAGGTGGGGCTACGACTTCGGTATGAAATTGTTCGCCAGTTTGCTCCCTACATAGGCGTCACCTGGAGCCGCTCTTACGGCAAAACTGCTGACCTGATTCGGGACGAAGGCGGGGAAGTGAGTGAAGCGCGTTTCGTTGCCGGCATTCGGATGTGGTTTTGAGAACCTGACATGAAAAAAACAATTACAACATTGGTCGCAGCAGGCGCCGTGGGTAGCGCGGCTGTATTGGGAGCCGCCTATTTTGGTCTGGTCAACGTGGGCGCTGATGACCCTCATTTCCCCGCTGTGCATGCTTTTCTCGCCATGGCGAGAGATCGCTCCATCGAAGTGCGTGCCAAGGATATCGAGGTACCGAATCTCAAAGATGAAACCCTGATTCGAACAGGCGCCGGAAACTACAATGCCATGTGCATTGGCTGTCACCTCGCTCCAGGCGTTGATAAGACCGAGCTCAGTCAAGCGCTTTACCCGTCTCCACCCGATCTCTCCAAGATCGGTGTTGGTGGGGACGCTGCCGCTGCATTCTGGACTATTAAACACGGCATCAAAGCCACAGGCATGCCTGCTTGGGGCAAGAGCATGGGTGATCAATACATCTGGGGGATCGTTGCTTTCTTAGATCAGCTCCCACAGATGAACGCTGAGCAATACAAGTCAATGGTAGCGACCAGCGGCGGCCACCAGCACGGCGGTGGGGAAAGTGATATGCACAATCATGAAGGCCAGCACGATAAAAGTGACGCTGATCACCACGGCGAGGCGGCCTCCGCGAAGGGCCATCATGATATGGGAGAGCCTGAAGCCCATCATGCGCAGCCTGCAGATGCCAAGCCTGAAGCCGATCACCACAACGAGCATGAAGTCACGGAAGCTGATAGTGACCATCACTCCAAACCGACCCCAAAGTCGCATACTCACAAAGATGGTAAGGAGCACACCCATGAGGGCTAGAAGGCGATTCCTTAGCTTGGCAGCACTCGCTGCTTTTCTCGTGCTTCCGCCAGTCAACGCGGCAGTGCCAACCACTATTGACGTGCACCGGGATGCAAACTGCGGGTGCTGTAAAAAGTGGATTGCTCACTTGGAGCAAAATGGCTTCAAGGTCATCGATCACGTTGAAGCCGATATGAGTGCTGTTAAGCAGAAGCTAGGGGTAGCGCCGCGCCTAGCTTCCTGTCACACCGCAGTGATAAACGGAAAGTTCGTTGAAGGCCATGTTCCGGCCGAACAGATTCGACAGCTTTCAGAGCGAAATGATTTGGTTGGGGTCGCCGTGCCTGGTATGCCTGCTGGTTCTCCAGGAATGGAGGGGGATGGCGTAAGTCATGCTTACCAGGTCATAGGCCTTACCATAGGTGGGGAAGATCGCGTGGTTGCAAATTATCCTGCCAAGTAAACCTACCAACCAATGAAAACGGCGCCTTCCTGGCGCCGTTTTCATTGGATATGTGAGCATCTGAACTCCTCAATTCTGGCCGCGGCAACCAATCCCGGATGTACGGTACTCGAGGATGTTGAGCTTTCCAGTTGAGTCTTCATAGTTCATCTGTGCTGGCATCACGTCGCAGCTACCCCGGTTCGAGGTCACGCTGATCACTTTGGCCACGTCGAGCTTCATCCCATACCGATAATGGGTGACCTCAGGTTCGTTTTTCCCGTTGGCGGCGGCGTACGCCCGCATTGCTTGCTCATTTGCCTGAATCATCTGGCCATGCAGGCGGTCTGAGCCCCCCTCAGCCAGTGCAACCGAGGAAGCAGTAAGAATCAGCAAGGCGGCAATACTTTTGAGAGCTTTCATGTTCATCACTCCGATCTGGTGTGATTGAATCTTAAGCGGGTTGACCTGTCGGCCAAATGATCGGGGGATTACATCTAAGTAAGCCTTCTTTGCACTAAATCGGGAAAACGACGGTTGATAGAGTAGCCATCTTCATCGACCGCGCTGTGGCTAAGGAAACAGCGTTGATGCCGACTCCGGTCCTTCCAGCCTGTCGATACGCTGCTTACAGGTTACGCCGATCAAGCACAGGTTGGGGGCTCTGCTATCAGACCGCTCGGAACTCTACCGTCAGATGGCAGACTTCGTGAACCGGCTTGATCCGTTCACGAATACTCTCCGCGCTGCCAGTGACTTCACCAAGAACGCTGACGATAGCGGCATGGGCTTGTGGTCCCACCCGCCAAACATGCAGATCCGTAATCGTGACATCCCCCGGTTTTTCAACCAGTTCGCGAATCTCATCGGCGACATGTACGTCTGTCTGATCCAGCAGTACTCCTGCAGTAACCTTCATCAAGGTCCAGGCCCAACGCGCAATAACGATGGCACCTACGATCCCCATAACCGGGTCCAGCCACGCCCAACCGAGATACCGGCCGGCGAGCAGTGCAGCAATCGCTAGCACCGAAGTGAGCGCGTCAGCGAGGACATGGATGTAGGCCGATTTCAGATTGTTATCGTGCCCGTGGTGAACATGGTCATGGTCGTGACTGTGGCCGTGACCCAGCAACAGTGCACTGACAACATTGACTATCAATCCGGCAATCGCGATTAGCGTAGCGGTACCGAACTGAACGTCTGTTGGTTGCAAGAGGCGCATGACAGATTCAATGCCAATTCCCAAGGCGACGATTCCGAGAATCAATGCAGAGGCAAAACCGCCCAAGTCCCCTACCTTTCCTGTACCGAAACTGTAGCGTTGGCTGGAAGCGTGCCGTTTTGCATATCCGTATGCGGCCGCCGCGATGCCCAATGCACCGGCATGAGTTGCCATGTGAAATCCATCGGCCAATAAAGCCATCGAGCCTGTGAGATAGCCTGCGGTGATCTCTCCAACCATCATCACAACGGTCAATGCCACGACCCAAAGCGTTCGCTTGGCGTTTTCATCATGTGCCGAGCCAAGAAACATATGGTCGTGTGTGTGGTTGATGCTGGTGCTGCTCATGTGCGTATACCCGGATCCGTTCACTTGGAGTAACGGCGAATGGCTTCAAGAAGCTCTTCGACGCCTTTGTTGCGCTCTTCTTCGCTCAGCGCCGGGTTAGCAACATGCTCCCGCGCGTGGTCTTCGATGATTTCCTCCATCAATCCGTTGATAGCTCCGCGAGTGGCGGCGACAAGATGCAACGTTTTGGCGCAATCGAGATCAGACTCCAGCGCCCGCTCAATGGCCTGGACTTGTCCGGCGATACGTTTAACGCGTTTGAGAAGATCGTCTTTGTTTGCCGCGATATGACTCATGGAGTACTCCTACCTGAATTATGCGCATAATAGGCATACCCCCTATACCTATGCAAGGCAGGGCGTTCTGCACGTTATGAAGCCCTTCGCTCGCTTCACCCACCGAAGGTGTAGTCTGTGAGGACGGGGCAGAGACCTCAGTCGACGCGGTGATCGGGTGCACGGGATTCAAGCCGGCGCTGGGGCACTTAGCGAGCCTCGGGGCAGTCACTGGGGACGGTCGCGTCGAAGTTACAGGTACACGTGCAGTGGATGCGCCTGGCCTATGGCTGGTGGGTTATGGAGAGTGGACAGGCTCTACATCCGCCACCTTGATCGGGATGACGCGCACAGCCAGGAGCACTGTCGCTGCGATCGAGCAGTTTCTGGTGAGAGCGGAGGCGTGAGTGCCTCCGCTCTCTCTGCGTGATCAGTGCGTCTGCTGCGACATTTCGCTATGTCTGGGCAACCCGATCGAGATGAGCGCGGCGGCCAATACGAAAATGCTGGAAACCCACAGGCAAGCCTGCAAACCATAGGCTTGGAACACCCAGCCCGACAGCAGCGTACCGACCAGCCGCCCCAGGGCGTTGGACATGTAGTAGAAGCCTACGTCCAGGGAGACGCCGTCTTCCTTGGCATAGCTGACGATCAGGTAGCTGTGCAGCGATGAGTTCACCGCGAACAGCACGCCGAACAGCATCAACCCACCGAGCAGAACCAACTGCGCCGACCAGCCCGCCGATAGGCCCACAGCAATAAGCGCAGGCAATCCGGCCAGTGCGATTGCCCAGATGAAGGCCACTCGGCCGTCCGGCACATGACCTCGTTTCTTGCCGGTGATGTGAGGAGCAAATGACTGGACGATGCCGTAGCCAATGATCCACGCGGCGAGGAAGCCGCCGACCAGCCAGAAGTCCCAGCCAAACGCGGTGCTCAGGTACACC
>NZ_NIBE01000034.1:8889-49752 GCF_002205115.1 Pseudomonas sp. DrBHI1 | reverse complement strand
GGCGCCGCGCCTGCTGCCGCGGGTCATCCGTGTGCCGGAAGAGGTCGGTGGCCCGGGCGACAACTATGTGTTCCTGTCGTCGATGATTCACGCCCACGCCGATGACCTGTTCCAGGGCATGAAGGTCAAGGGCTGCTACCAGTTCCGCTTGACCCGTAACGCCGACCTGGCGCTGGATTCGGAAGAGGTCGACGACCTGGCCCGCGCCCTGCGCGGCGAACTGTTCTCGCGCCGCTACGGCGATGCCGTGCGCCTCGAGGTGGCCGACACCTGCCCGAAACACCTTTCCGACTACCTGCTCAAGCAGTTCAGCCTGAGCGAGAGCGAGCTGTACCAGGTCAACGGTCCGGTCAACCTGACCCGCCTCTTCAGCATCACTGGCCTCGACAGCCACCCGGAGCTGCAGTACACGCCGTTCACCCCGGCGATCCCCAAGCTGCTGCAGAACGCCGACAACATCTTCAGCGTGATCGGCAAGCAGGACGTGCTGCTGATGCACCCGTTCGAGTCGTTCACCCCGGTGATCGACCTGCTGCGCCAGGCCGCCAAGGACCCGCACGTACTCGCCGTGCGCCAGACCCTGTACCGCTCGGGCGCCAACTCGGAAATCGTCGACGCCTTGGTGGACGCGGCGCGTAACGGCAAGGAAGTCACCGCGGTGATCGAACTGCGCGCGCGCTTCGACGAAGAGTCCAACCTGCAGATGGCCAGCCGCCTGCAGGCCGCCGGCGCGGTGGTGATCTACGGCGTGGTCGGTTTCAAGACCCACGCCAAGATGATGCTGATCCTGCGCCGCGAGCAAGGCGAGATCGTTCGTTACGCGCACCTGGGCACCGGCAACTACCACGCCGGCAACGCCCGCCTGTACACCGACTACAGCCTGCTGACCTCTGACGACGCCCTCACCGAGGACGTCGGCAAGCTGTTCAGCCAACTGATCGGCATGGGCAAGACCCTGCGCATGAAGAAGCTGTTGCACGCGCCCTTCACCCTGAAGAAGGGCATGCTCGACATGATCGCCCGGGAGACCCAGTTCGCCCTGGAAGGCAAGCCGGCGCACATCATCGCCAAGTTCAACTCGTTGACCGACGCGAAGATCATCAAGGCGCTGTACAAGGCCAGTCAGTCGGGCGTGCGCATCGACCTGGTGGTGCGCGGCATGTGCTGCCTGCGCCCGGGCATCCCGGGGGTATCGCACAACATCCATGTGCGCTCGATCATCGGCCGCTTCCTCGAGCACACCCGGGTGTTCTACTTCCTCAACGGCGGCGAGGAGCAGATCTACCTGTCCAGTGCCGACTGGATGGAGCGCAACCTCGACAAGCGCGTCGAGACCTGCTTCCCGGTGGAGGGCAAGAAGCTGCTGCTGCGGGTGAAGAAGGAGCTGGAGGGGTACCTGACCGACAACACCCAGGCCTGGACCCTGCAGCCGGACGGGCGCTACGTGCGCAGCACGCCGACCGGCAACCAGAACCCGCGTAGTGCCCAGTCGACGCTGCTGGAGCGGCTGAGCAATCCGGTGCTCAACGTACGCTAGTTGGATTGCTAGGGCCGCTTTGCGGCCCTTTCGCGACACAAGGCCGCTCCCACAGGTGATCGCATTTCCCTGTGGGAACGGCCTTGTGTCGCGAAAGGGGCGCAACGCGCCCCCATGGACTTTCAGCGCACGCTAAGCACGAAATTGACCCGCGCCAGCCACTCCGCCTCGTTGGCGAAATCGGCCTGGGTCAGCTGGTTCTGCTCCAGCCAGCCGCCCGGGAAGACCACCTCCAGGCTGTTGTCGCCGGCTTGCAGCTCCACTTTGGGCATCTGCTGGGTGCCGCGGATATGGTGGAACAGAATGGCGAAGCGCAGCAGTACGCACAGGCGGATCAGCTTGACGCCTTCGTCGCCGAACTCGGCAAACTTGTCCTTGGGAATGTTGCGGCGGTGGCCACGCACCAGCAGGGCCATCATCTGCTGGTCTTCGCGAGAAAAGCCCGACAGGTCCGAGTGCTCGATCAGGTAGGCACCGTGCTTGTGGTAGTGATAGTGGGCAATATCCAGCCCGATTTCATGGATTTTCGCCGCCCATCCCAGCAGATCGCGCCAGTTGCCCTCCTCCAGGTCCCATGCTGCGGCCACTTGGTCGAAGGCGTGCAGCGCCTTGCGCTCCACGCGCGCGGCCTGGCCCTGGTCGACGTGGTAGCGCTCCATCAGCGAGTTCAGGGTGCGTTCACGCACGTCCTCGTGGTGATGGCGGCCCAGCAGGTCGAACAGCACGCCTTCGCGCAAGGCGCCGTCGCAGTGGTCCATGCGCTGCAGCTCGAGGGCGTCGAAGATCGCCTCGAGGATGGCCAGGCCCGCCGGGAAGATGGTCCGCCGATCGGGCTTGACCCCTTCGAAGTCGATCTTGTCGGTCTCGCCGAGCTTGAACAACTTGCGTTTGACCGCCGCCAGCCCCTCGGCGTTGACCTCGCCGCTGCCCTGGCCGATGGCCTTGATCGCCGCGGCGATGGCGCGGATGGTCCCGGACGAGCCGATGGCCTCGTCCCACGTCAGGCGGTGCAGGGCGTTCTCGATGCTCATCAGCTCCAGGCGCGCGGCGGTGTAGGCCTGGGCGTAGCGCGCCGGGGTGATCTTGCCGTCACGGAAGTAGCGCTGGGTGAAGCTCACGCAGCCCATCTGCAGGCTTTCGCGTAGCAGCGGCTCGAAACGCTGGCCGATGATGAACTCGGTGCTGCCGCCGCCGATGTCGGCGACCAGGCGCTTGCCGGGGGTATCGGCCAGGGTGTGGGACACGCCCAGGTAGATCAGGCGGGCCTCTTCGCGGCCGGAGATGACCTCGACCGGGTGGCCGAGGATGGCTTCGGCGCGCAGGATGAATTCGTTGCGGTTGCGCGCTTCGCGCAGGGCGTTGGTGCCGACGATGCGCACCGAGCCCTGGGGCATGCCGTTGATCAGCTGGGCGAAGCGCTTGAGGCATTCCAGGCCGCGTTGCATGGCTTCTTCGCTGAGCTTGCGCTCATCGTCGATGCCGGCGGCGAGCTGAACCTTTTCTCCAAGCCTTTCGAGGATGCGGATTTCCGTGTGATGGGCCTTGGCCACGACCATGTGGAAGCTGTTGGAGCCCAGGTCGATGGCGGCAATCAGAGACAGGTTCTTCGCGGTGGTTTGCGGCATGGTCTGGAGGTTCTCGGTCGTTAACCCGGCAATCGTGCCACGATCGCGGGCATACGCCAACGAGCGGCACGGCAAGGCTTGATGCATGGCAATGTCATAGCAATGTTATGACCGTGACATGACAGTTTCGATTCGTGGCGTCTTGCACAACTATAGTTAGACTCAATCGTCCGTGGCTTCCTGTCGCGCCTGGGTGCGGCTATGATGGGCAACGTTTTTTGTGCTTACGACCTGGAGATATCCATGAGCAGCGATCTTATCAAACATGTCACCGACGCCAGCTTCGAAGCCGACGTACTCAAGGCTGAAGGCGCGGTGCTGGTCGACTACTGGGCTGAATGGTGCGGCCCATGCAAGATGATCGCTCCGGTACTGGACGACATCGCCACTGAATACAAGGGCAAGGTGACCATCGCCAAGCTGAACATCGACGAAAACGCCGATACCCCGGCCAAGCACGGCGTGCGTGGCATCCCGACGCTGATGCTGTTCAAGAATGGCAACGTCGAGGCGACCAAGGTCGGCGCGCTGTCCAAATCGCAGCTCAAGGCGTTCCTCGACGCCAGCCTGTGATGTGATGAAGCCCCGCAAATGCGGGGCTTTTCTTTATCTGCTGTAGGCATTTTCCGTGAGGGCCGGCGAGCCTCGCTATTGCGCCCATCCAGGCGGATAGCCCCGGAAATCGGTGGCCAAAACCACTAGACGTCGAAAAAAGCAAGTGTTACATTCGGCCTCGCACTGCTTCTCCAGTGCCCTCTGCACGCCGTCGCCGAAGCATCCCTAATTCGAATCAGTACGCGATCCTGTCGCCATCTAGCGGCGCGGCCTCATTAAGCCAACGCTTAATTTCTCCCTTCCTTACATGATTACGTCACTCCCCTTATGAACCTGACAGAACTCAAGCAAAAGCCGATTACCGATCTTTTGGAAATGGCCGAACAGATGGGCATCGAAAACATGGCCCGTTCGCGCAAACAGGACGTGATTTTCGCCCTGCTGAAAAAGCATGCGAAAAGCGGCGAAGAGATCTCGGGTGACGGCGTGCTGGAGATTCTCCAGGATGGTTTCGGTTTCCTGCGTTCGGCGGATGCCTCTTACCTGGCCGGCCCTGACGACATCTACGTTTCGCCCAGCCAGATCCGTCGCTTCAACCTGCGCACCGGCGACACCATCGTCGGCAAGATCCGTCCACCGAAGGAAGGCGAGCGTTACTTCGCGCTGCTGAAGGTCGATACCATCAACTTCGATCGTCCGGAAAACGCGAAGAACAAGATTCTCTTCGAAAACCTGACGCCGCTGTTCCCCAACAAGCGCCTGAAGATGGAAGCCGGCAACGGTTCCACCGAAGACCTCACCGGTCGCGTCATCGACCTGTGCGCCCCGATCGGCAAAGGCCAGCGCGGCCTGATCGTCGCCCCGCCGAAAGCGGGCAAGACCATCATGCTGCAGAACATCGCGGCCAACATCACCCGTAACAACCCCGAGTGCCACCTGATCGTCCTGCTGATCGACGAGCGCCCGGAAGAAGTGACCGAGATGCAGCGCACCGTGCGCGGCGAAGTGGTTGCCTCGACCTTCGACGAGCCGCCGACCCGCCACGTGCAGGTCGCCGAAATGGTCATCGAGAAGGCCAAGCGCCTGGTCGAGCACAAGAAGGACGTGGTCATCCTGCTCGATTCGATCACCCGTCTGGCCCGTGCCTACAACACCGTGATCCCGAGCTCCGGCAAGGTGCTGACCGGTGGTGTCGACGCCCACGCCCTGGAGAAGCCGAAGCGTTTCTTCGGTGCCGCGCGTAACATCGAGGAAGGTGGTTCGCTGACCATCATCGCCACCGCGCTGGTCGAGACCGGCTCGAAGATGGACGAAGTGATCTACGAAGAGTTCAAGGGTACCGGCAACATGGAGCTGCCCCTGGACCGTCGTATTGCCGAGAAGCGTGTGTTCCCGGCCATCAACATCAACAAGTCCGGTACCCGTCGCGAAGAGCTGCTGACCGCCGACGACGAACTGCAGCGCATGTGGATCCTGCGCAAGCTGCTGCACCCGATGGACGAGATCGCCGCCATCGAGTTCCTGGTCGACAAGCTCAAGCAGACCAAGACCAACGATGAGTTCTTCCTGTCGATGAAGCGCAAGTAAGCGTTTCAGGCTGGAACTGATTGGGGCTGCTCCGCAGCCCATCGCGACACAAGGCTGCTCCTACAGGATTACTCATTCGCCTGTAGGAGCGGCCTTGTGTCGCGATGGGGCGCGAAGCGGCCCCAGTTCATTTTTGCCCCCAAACAAGGCGTGAACGGCGCTACACTCTGCACCCCGACCGACATGCCCATACGAGGCCCTTGCATGCAGTATCGCGATCTGCGCGACTTCATCCGTGGTCTGGAACAGCGCGGTGAACTCAAGCGCATCCAGGTTCCCATCTCCCCTGTACTGGAAATGACCGAAGTCTGCGACCGCACCCTGCGCGCCAAGGGCCCGGCGTTGCTGTTCGAAAAGCCCACCGGCTTCGACATCCCGGTGCTGGGCAACCTGTTCGGCACCCCCGAGCGGGTGGCCATGGGCATGGGCGCTGAGTCGACCGAGGAACTGCGCGAGATCGGCAAGCTGCTGGCATTCCTCAAGGAGCCCGAGCCGCCGAAGGGCCTGAAGGACGCCTGGTCGAAACTGCCGATCTTCAAGAAGGTCGTGTCCATGGCGCCGAAGGTGGTCAAGGACGCGGTATGCCAGGAAATCGTGGTCGAAGGCGACGACGTCGACCTGGGCCAGTTGCCGATCCAGCACTGCTGGCCGGGCGACGTGGCGCCGTTGATCACGTGGGGCCTGACCGTCACCCGCGGGCCGAACAAGGACCGCCAGAACCTCGGGATCTACCGCCAGCAGGTGATCGGCCGCAACAAGGTGATCATGCGCTGGCTGAGCCACCGCGGCGGCGCGCTGGACTACCGCGAATGGTGCCAGAAGCATCCCGGCCAGCCGTTCCCGGTGGCCGTGGCCCTGGGCGCGGACCCGGCGACCATCCTCGGCGCCGTGACGCCGGTTCCGGATACCCTTTCCGAATACGCCTTCGCCGGCCTGTTACGCGGCAACCGTACCGAGCTGGTCAAGTGCCGTGGCAACGACCTGCAGGTGCCGGCCACCGCCGAGATCATCCTCGAAGGCGTGATCCACCCCGGTGAGATGGCCCCGGAGGGCCCGTACGGCGACCATACCGGCTACTACAACGAAGTGGACAGCTTCCCGGTGTTCACCGTCGAGCGCATCACCCACCGGCAGAAACCGATCTACCACAGCACCTACACAGGCCGGCCGCCGGATGAGCCGGCGATTCTAGGCGTGGCGCTGAACGAAGTGTTCGTGCCGATCCTGCAGAAGCAGTTCCCCGAGATCACCGACTTCTACCTGCCGCCGGAAGGCTGCTCGTACCGCATGGCGGTGGTGACCATGAAGAAGCAGTATCCAGGCCACGCCAAGCGCGTCATGCTGGGTGTGTGGTCGTTCCTGCGACAGTTCATGTATACCAAGTTCGTTATTGTCACCGACGACGATATCAACGCCCGCGACTGGAACGATGTGATCTGGGCCATCACCACGCGCATGGACCCCAAGCGTGATACGGTGATGATCGACAACACCCCGATCGACTACCTCGACTTCGCGTCGCCGGTGTCGGGCTTGGGGTCGAAGATGGGCCTGGACGCCACGCACAAATGGCCGGGCGAGACTACACGCGAATGGGGCCGGGTCATCGTCAAGGACGAGGCCGTCACCCGCCGTATCGATGAGCTGTGGGACCAGTTGGGAATAGATTGATGCAGGTAACCTTGCAGCCTTCCGGGGCGGTGCTGGCGGTCGAACCGGGTGAAAGGATTCTGGATGCCGCGCGGCGCCTGGGCTACGACTGCCCAAGCAGCTGCCGCAACGGCAATTGCCATGTGTGTGCCGCGCTGCTGGTGGAAGGCCGTGTTCGCCAGGAAGGCCAAGTCCGCGATCACGGTGAACTGTTCACTTGCATCGCCGAGCCGCTGGAGGACTGCGTGTTGCTGTGGGATGGTGTGCTGGCCCTGGGCGAGCTGCCAGTGCGCAAGCTGGCCTGTACCGTGAGCGAATGCGTCGAGGTCGGTGGCGACGTCTGGCGCGTGCGCCTGCGCGCGCCCGCCGGCAAGCCGCCGCGCTATCACGCGGGGCAGTACTTGATGATCGAGCGCGAGGGCATGGACAAGGCGGCATTCTCCCTCGCCTCGGCGCCCCACGGTGGCCGTGAGCTGGAGCTGCACGTGCTGGCCCGGGAAAGCAGTGCCGTGCAGTTGATCGAGCAGTTGCAGCGCACTGGCCTGGCGCGGATCGAGCTGCCGTTCGGCGACGCCCACCTGGCGGAGTTGCCCGATGGTCCGCTGGTGCTGATCGCAGCCGGTACCGGCATGGGCCAGATGCACAGCCTGGTCGAGCATTGCCGCGCTCAGGGCTTCAAGCATCCGGTGCACCTGTACTGGGGCGTGCGTCGGCCTGAAGACTTCTACGAGATCGAGCACTGGGACGAGTGGCAGCGCCTGCCCAACCTGTTCCTGCACAAGGTAGTCAGCGACCTGTGCGGCTGGGAAGGGCGCTGTGGCCTGCTGCACGAGGCGGTGTGCGAGGACATCGGCGACCTGAACCAGGTGCATGTCTATGCCAGTGGCTCGCCAAACATGGTCTATGCCACCCTCGATGCGTTGGTCGAGGCCGGCATGGATGCCCACCGCATGCGCGCCGACGTGTTCGCCTACGCGCCGCGTGGGTGAAACTAAACGGCACGCTGCAAGGGCGTGCCGGATTTAATAACCAAGTGTTTTCCATTTGATTATATGGCGGGGATTGTTACCGGCGCGGGTAATAAGTTTCGCTATACTCGGACTATTAGTTTCCGTTCAGCGGATGGTTAAATGAAATCCTGTTTTCGGGGTTGAGTGCAAAGTGCAATTTGCCTTACGTTAGGCGCATGGAAAATTGCAGGGCAAGCCCGCGCCCTCGCGACCTTGGGGGCTTGTAGCCCGCGATAGCATCCCTCAGGTACCGCGGCACCCGCACTTTGGTGGTTCACCGGAATTAATGGCGGCATCTTATGTCGACACTTGAAAGTTCATCCTGGCAAGTAGCTTATCCGCCGTCGCTCGACTTCGGACAACAGTTAACCCGCGAACAACTGCAGCGCTCGATGCAGGAAACCATGTCTCAGCACGACGGCGGCCCGGTCTGGCTGTTCGCCTATGGTTCGCTGATCTGGCGCCCTGAATGCAATTCGGTCGAGCGCCAGCGGGCGCGGGTACATGGCTACCATCGTGGCTTGTACCTGTGGTCCCACGAGCACCGAGGCACCCCGGAGTGCCCGGGCCTGGTATTCGGTCTGGACCGTGGCGGTTCTTGCAGCGGTTTCGCCTACCGCCTGGATGAAAGCAACCTCGATGATTCGCTGATGGCCCTGTGGCAACGGGAAATGCCGTTCCCGGCCTATCGCCCGCACTGGCTCAGCTGCCGCCTGGGCGATGGCAGCAAGGTCCAGGCCCTGGGCTTCGTGCTGGAACGACACCTGCCGTGCTACGCGGGCAACCTGCCGGACACCCTGCTCAGCCAGATACTTGCCAGCGCCAAGGGACGTTACGGCACGACGCGCGATTACGTGGAGCAGACCCTCAACGCCCTGCGCAGCCACCAGATGCCCGATCGCAACCTGGAAGCCCGCTTCAGGCGTTGCCACAACCTGCGCGAGGTGTGAGCCCCGCGCATCGGGCTCATTCCTGGCCGGCGGCGGTGCCGAGGAACTTGCGCAGGAACTGGCGGGTGCGCTCTTCCTTGGGATTGGCGAACAGTGCCTTGGCCTCGCCCTGCTCGACGATCACGCCCTTGTCGAAGAAGATTACCCGGTTGGCGACATCGCGGGCAAAGCTCATTTCGTGGGTGACGATGATCATGGTGCGCTTTTCCTCGGCCAGGCCGCGGATGGTCTCCAGCACCTCGCCCACCAGCTCCGGGTCGAGTGCCGAGGTGGGCTCGTCGAACAGGATCACTTCGGGCTCCATGGCCAGGGCGCGGGCGATGGCAACCCGCTGTTGCTGGCCGCCGGACAGGCGGCGCGGGTAGGCGTCTTCCTTGCCCGCCAGGCCAACCTTGGCCAGCAGGCGCCTGGCCAGCTCGATGGCCTTGTCGCGGGGCGTCTTCTTGACGATCACCGGCCCTTCGATGACGTTCTCCAGGGCGGTGCGGTGGGGAAACAGGTTGAAGTTCTGGAACACGAATCCGGCCTGCTGGCGCAGGCGGCGGATCGCACCCTGCTGGCCGCCCAGCGGGCGATTGGCGTCGATGCTGATGTCGCCGATCTGGATACGCCCGGCATCGGGGGTTTCCAGCAGGTTCAGGCAACGCAGGAAAGTGGTCTTGCCCGAGCCGCTGGGACCGATAATGGCGACCACCTCGCCGGGTTGCACGGTCAGGTCGATGCCGTTGAGCACGGTCTGGCCCTTGAACTGCTTGCTCAGGCCTTCTACTACGATCATCTCAGTGCTCCTGGTCGTGCTGGTTGACCCGCGCTTCCATGCGGTTCTGGAAGTGCGCCAGGATGCTGCAGAGGATCCAGTAGACCACCGCGACAGCCAGGTACATGGTGAAGACCTCGAAGGTCCGGGCGGTGATCAGCTGCGCCTGGCGGAACAGCTCGGGCACCTGGATGGTCGCCGCCAGGGCAGTGTCCTTGACCAGCGAGATGAAGCTGTTGCCCAGTGGCGGCAGCGCGGTGCGCAAGGCTTGCGGCAGGATCGCCCGGCGCATGGCCTGGGTGCGGGTCATGCCGATGCTGGCCGCCGCTTCCCACTGGCCACGGTCGATCGAAGAGATCGCCGCCCGGAGGATTTCGCAGACGTACGCCGCCATGTTCAGCGACAGGCCGATCAGCGACGCCGGGATCGGGTCGAGCTCGATGCCGATCTGCGGCAGGCCGAAGTAGATCACGAACAGCTGCACCAGCAGCGGCGTGCCGCGGAAGAACGACACATAGATACGGGCGAGCCAGTCCAGCGGCAGGATCTTCGACAGGCGCATCAGTGCCAGGGCGAAGCCCAGCACCAGGCCGAAGAACATGCCGCCGACACTGAGCAGCACGGTATAGCCCGCGCCCTTTAGCAGGAAGGGCGCGGAATCGACAACGAGTTGCAGGCTTTCAGCGATCATTTGGTGACATCGGCACCGAAGTATTTCTCGGACAGCTTGGCCAGCGTGCCGTCGGCCTTGAGCTTGTCGATGGCCTTGTTCAGCGCCTCGAGCAGTTCAGGCTCGCCCTTGCGCAGGGCCACGCCCGATTCCAGCTTGGAGAATTTCTCGCCAGCCAGTGCGGTGGGTTTCTTGTCCTTGGCGGTTTTCTGCACGTACTCCAGCGCGGCCAGGCGGTCGATCAGGATAGCGTCGATGCGGCCATTGCGCAGGTCGGCGAACTTGGTCGGGTCGTCTTCATAGGTACGGACATCGGCTGTCGGCACGTCCTGTTTCACCCACTGCTCGTAGTTGGTGCCCAGGCCGACACCGACCTTCTTGCCAGCGAGGTCGGCGGCGGTCTTGATGTTCTTCTCGTTATCGCTGCCCTTGAGCACCAGGGCCTGGATGCCGGAAACGGTGTAGGGCTCGGAGAAGTCGTACTTTTTCTTGCGCTCTTCGGAGATGGTCACCTGGTTGATCACCACGTCCAGGCGCTTGGACTCCAGGGCGGCGAGGATGCCGTCCCACTTGGTCGGCTGGACCTTGGCCTTGACCCCCAGCTCCTTGGCCAGCAGCTCGGACAGTTCGACTTCGAAGCCGGTCAGCTTGCCGTTCTCGTCCTGGAAACTGAACGGTGGGTAGGTGCCTTCCAGGCCGACGTTGATCACGCCCTTCTCCTGGATGGTCTTCAACTGCTCGCCGGCAAAGGCTTGGCCGAGCAGGCCGGCGCCCAGCAGGAGCGCCAGGCTGGCGTTGAGAAGGGGTTTGGCGAATTTGGTCATGGCAGGCCCCGCGCTTGTTGTGGAAGTAGTGAGGTGGCGACTATAGAGGTGGGCTTCATAGGTCGGGAAATAATAAAAAATCAGGTTGTTATTCCCGTTTCTGCATTTTGCAGTCGCTTATGCCCGACTTAGCTCAGGATGGAATAAAGCGTTGTTTTTTCCAAGAGGCAGATTTGACGTATCGTTGCCTACACCCTCCCTGTAGGAGCGGCCTTGTGCCGCGAAAGGGCCGTTCCAGGGACGTGGGCATATCGACAACGCCGCCTGGCAGGAGAAACACCCGTGAGCGAACAACCATCAACCGGGCACTGGCAACTGCAGACCATCGTCAGTGGCCTGCGCAGCGCCCGTGAGCAGTGGCGCAGCAACAATGGCCGCAGCAGCGGCGAGCAGGGCGGGCGCGAGCTGCCGTCGCGCGAGGCGCTGCGCCAGATTCTCGAGCAGCTGTGTGGTGCGCTGTTCCCCATGCGCCTTGGCCCGGTGGACCTGCGTGAAGAAAGCGAAGACTTCTATGTCGGCCACACGCTGGACGCCGCGCTCACCGCGCTGCTGGCCCAGGCCCGCCTGGAGTTGCGCTACGCGGCGCGCCATGGCAAGACCGATGTGGTCGATGTCGATGGTCACGCCCTGCGCCTGATCCAGGACTTCGCCGCGGCCCTGCCGGCCCTGCGCGTGCTGCTGGACACCGACGTGCTCGCCGCCTACCACGGCGATCCGGCGGCGCGCAGCGTCGACGAGGTGCTGCTGTGCTACCCAGGCATCCTGGCGATCATCCACCACCGCCTGGCCCACCACCTGTACCGGGCCGGCCTGCCGCTGCTGGCGCGGATCAGCTCGGAGCTGGCGCACTCGGCCACGGGTATCGACATCCACCCCGGCGCGCAGATCGGCCCGAGCTTCTTCATCGACCACGGCACCGGCGTGGTGATCGGCGAGACCGCGATCATCGGTGAGCGGGTACGGATCTACCAGGCCGTGACCCTGGGCGCCAAGCGTTTCCCCAGCGACGAGTCGGGCACCCTGCACAAGGGCCTGGCACGCCACCCCATCGTCGAGGACGACGTGGTGATCTACGCGGGTGCGACCATTCTCGGAAGGATCACCATCGGCAAGGGCTCGACCATCGGCGGCAATGTGTGGCTGACCCGCAGCGTGCCGGCTGACAGCAACATTACCCAGGCTAACCTGCAGTTGGATTGCGAGGACAAGAAAGCCCTCTAGCTCAAGGGTTAAGTCGCGTGGGAGCGGGCAAGTCCGCTCCTGCTTCGACCGCTCCTGAAGCGGCATCGGGTCGCATTGAAATCCGATCCATGTTTAACTTGAACGCTTGTTCAACGAAAAACGCTGGTCCATTGCCGGTGTTCAAAAGGAGGAATCGCCTTTGCTGAACCCGTTCAATCCGAACCTCACGTCCTTCGACGAGGTGCCCGTTCAATGAGTGCACCGACCCCCGACCTTGCCCACGGCAAGATCCGCATGAACCCCCCCGTGTTCTACTTCGCGGCAAGCTTCATCCTTGTCTTCGGCCTGATCGTCATCGCCCAGCCCAAGGCGGCCGGCGACTGGCTGCTGGCGGCGCAGAACTGGGCGGCCAACACCGTCGGCTGGTACTACATGCTGGCCATGACCTTGTATCTGGTCTTCGTGGTGGTCACCGCCTTGTCCGGCTATGGCAAGATCAAGCTCGGTGCCGACCACGACGAACCCGAGTTCAGCTACCTGTCCTGGGCCGGCATGCTGTTCGCTGCCGGTATCAGCATCACCCTGTTCTTCTTCTGCGTTTCCGAGCCGCTGACCCACATGCTCCAGCCGCCGCAGGGCGAGGCCGGCACGGCCGAGGCCGGGCGTCAGGCGATGCAGATCCTGTTCCTGCACTGGGGCCTGCACGGCTGGGGCGTGTTCGCTTTCGTCGGCATGGCGCTGGCCTACTTCGCCTACCGGCACAACCTGCCGCTGGCCCTGCGTTCGGCGCTGTACCCGCTGATCGGCAAGCGCATCAACGGTCCGATCGGCTATGCGGTGGACGGCTTCGGCATCATCGCCACGGTGTTCGGCCTGGGCGCCGACATGGGCTTCGGCGTGTTGCACCTGAACGCCGGCCTCGACTACCTGTTCGGTATCAGCCACAGCCAGTGGGTGCAGGTGATCCTCATTACCCTGATGATGGGCGCGGCGGTGGCCGTGGCGGTCGCTGGGGTGGAGAAGGGCGTGCGGGTGATGAGTGACATCAATCTGTTCCTGGCCTGCGCGCTGCTGCTGTTCGTGCTGTTCGCAGGGCCCACCCAGCACTTGTTCAACACCTTGATCCAGAACCTGGGCGACTACCTGGGCGCCTTGCCGCGCAAGAGCTTCGATGTTTACGCCTACGGCGAGCAACGCGACTGGCTGGGCGGCTGGACGGTGTTCTACTGGGCCTGGTGGATTGCCTGGGCGCCGTTCGTGGGCCTGTTCATCGCGCGCATTTCGCGCGGACGCACCATTCGCGAGTTTGTCTTCGGCGTGCTGCTGATCCCGCTGGGCTTCACCCTGGCGTGGATGTCGATCTTCGGCAACAGCGCCCTGGACCAGGTGATCAACCACGGCATGACCGCGCTGGGCCAGTCGGCCATCGACAACCCGTCGATGAGCTTGTACCTGCTGATGGAAACCTACCCGTGGAGCAAGACGGTGATCGCCGTGACGGTGTTCATCAGCTTCGTGTTCTTCGTCACTTCGGCCGACTCCGGCACGGTGGTGCTGTCGACGCTGTCGGCCAAGGGCGGCGGCGCCGATGAGGACGGTCCGAACTGGCTGCGCATCTTCTGGGGCGCGATGACCGCGCTGATCACCAGCGGGCTGCTGTTCGCCGGCAGCATCGATTCGCTGAAGTCGGCGGTGGTGCTGACCTCGCTGCCGTTCTCGCTGATCCTGCTGTGCATGATGTGGGGGCTGCACAAGGCCTTCTACCTGGAAAGCCAGCGGCAGATCGCGCAGATGCACTCGTTGGCGCCCTTCGCCCAGTCCCGGCGCGGGCGTGGCGGCTGGCGCCAGCGTCTTAGCCAGGCTGTGCACTTCCCGTCGCGGGACGAGGTGTATCGCTTCATGGACGACGTGGTGCGTCCGGCGATCGCCGAGGTGCGCGAGGTGTTCGAGCAGAAGGGATTGGTGCTGATCACCCAGGATGACCCGAGCCACGACAACGTCAGCCTGAAGATCGGTCATGGCGAGGAGCAGCCGTTCATCTACCAGGTACAGATGCGCGGGTACTTCACGCCGTCGTTCGCGTTGGGTGGGCTGGGGACGCAGGAGTTGAAGAATCGCCGCTACTACAGGGCCGAGGTGCACTTGAGCGAAGGCAGCCAGAACTACGACCTGGTGGGCTACAGCAAGGAGCAGATCATCAACGACATCCTCGACCAGTACGAGCGGCATATGCAGTACCTGCATCTGGTCAGGTAGATCGCTGGCTTCCACAGGGTTGTTGCAAAACCTGTGGGAGCTGGCTTGCCAGCGAAAGGAGGCCAAAGGCCTCCCCCGGATCTTTCAGAAAGGCGCATCCCCCAGGATGGTCGCCCGATGCATCACCCGCCGGCTGGGGCGGTAGTCATCCACCGCAAAGTGCTGCGTGACGCGGTTGTCCCAGAACGCCACGTCGTTTTCCTGCCAACGCCAGCGAATGCTGAACTCCGGCCGCGTCGCATGGGCGAACAGCAGCTTGAGCAGCGCCTCGCTCTCCTGCTCGTTCAGCTCGTTGATCCGCGTGGTGAACCCTTCATTGACGAACAATGCCTTGCGCCCGCTGACCGGATGGGTGCGCACGACCGGGTGCGACAGCGGCGGGTTGTTGCGCCGGGTCGCCTCCCAGCGTGCCAGGTCCTCGGGCGTGGTGCCGAAGCGCTCCAGCGGGAACGACTTGGTGAAATCGTGGGTGGCGGTCAGGCCGTCGAGCATCGTGCGCAGCGGCGCCGACAGCGCCTCGAACGCGGCGATGCCGCTGGCCCACAGGGTGTCGCCGCCAAAGGCCGGCAGTTGCTTGGCGCTGAGCACCGCGCCCAGCGCCGGGGTCGGCAGGAAGGTCACGTCGGTGTGCCAGACGGCGTTGTCGCGCACATCGGTGACCGCGGTGTCGAGGATCAACACCTGCGGCGTCTGCGGCACATTGGGGTAGATCGGGTGGATGTGCAGGTCGCCGAAGCGGGCGGCGAAACGGGCCTGCTGTTCGGGGGTGAGCGGCTGGTCGCGGAAGAACAGCACCTGGTGTTCGAGCAGCGCCTGCTCGATGGCGTCACGCTGTTCGAGGGTGATGTCGTGGCTGATGTCCACGCCGCTGATCTGCGCGCCAAGGGCTGGGCTCAAGGGGGTAACGGTCAGGCTCATGTCTTTTCTCGTTCCAGGTGCCGGGTTGCCGGCGTGGTCATTTGGTCAATGGCTCTGGCCATGCCAGGGCACCAGCTTGCGCTGCAGGGCGCGCAGGCCCATCTCCAGGGCGAAGGCGATCAGGGCGATCAGCAGGATCCCCAGCACCACCACGTCGGTGACCAGGAACTGCGCCGCTGACTGCACCATGAAGCCCAGGCCGCTGGTGGCGGCGATCAGCTCGGCGGCGACCAGGGTCGACCAGCCCACGCCGAGGCCGATGCGAATGCCGGTGAGGATGTCGGGCAGGGCGCTGGGCAGGATCACATGGCGGATCAGTTGCGCCCGGGTGGCCCCCAGCGACTGCGCGGCGCGCAGCTTGGCCGGGTCGACGGTGCGCACGCCGGTGGCGGTGGCGATGGCGATCGGGGCGAAGATCGCCAGGTAGATCAGCAGCACCTTCGACAGCTCGCCAATGCCGCACCAGATGACGATCAGCGGCAGGTAGGCCAGTGGCGGGATCGGCCGGTAGAACTCGATCAGTGGGTCAAGGATGCCGCGGGCCACGCGGTTGTAGCCGATGGCCAGGCCGACGGGGATGGCGGTCAGGGTCGCCGCCACCAGCGCCAGGCCGATACGGCCCAGGCTTGCGCCCAGGTGCTGCCACAGGCTGGCGTCCATGTAGCCCTGGGTGAGCAGTGTCCAGCCCTTGGCCAGTATGTCGGCGGGCGAGGGCAGGAACAGCGGTTCGATCCAGCCGGCCGCGGTCACCAGCCACCACGCCAGCAACAGGGTGGCCAGGGTGAGGGTGCTGATCCAGCGGGTCGACAAGGGCTTGCGGGGCTTCACCACAGGAAGTGTGCGCTGTGCCTGCTTGGTGGTGGCCGGCAATTCGATGCTGCTCATGCGGACTCCTGACGTTGCGAGAATACCCGCGCCAGCACGTGCTCGCGGGTTTCGATGAAACGGGGATCGGACTTGATCGCCCTGGCCGACTCGCCAGCGGCGTAGCGCTGGCCGAAGTCCAGCTGCAGACGTTCGACGACGCGGCCCGGATTGGGCGCCAGCAGCACCAGTTCGGTGGCGAGGAACACCGCTTCCTCGATGTCGTGGGTGATCAGGAACACCGGCTTGGCGGTGCGCTGCCAGACTTGCAGCAGCAGCTCCTGCATCTGTTCGCGGGTAAAGGCATCGAGGGCACCGAACGGCTCGTCCATCAACAGCACCCGTGGGTCGGCGGCCAGCGCCCGGGCCAGACCCACGCGCTGCTTCTGCCCGCCGGACAACTGCCAGATACGCCGCTCGCCGAAGCCGGCCAGGTCGACCAGCGCCAGCATCTCGCGGGCCTTGGCTTCACGCTGGGCACGGGGCATGCCAGCCAGCTCGAGGCCGAAGGCGACGTTGCCGAGCACGTCCTGCCAGGGCAGCAGGGCATCGTCCTGGAACACCACGCCACGTTCGGCGCCCGGACCTTGCACCGGCGCGCCGTCGAGGCTGATGCGCCCGCCGCTGGGGGCGACGAAGCCGGCGATCAGGTTGAGCAACGAGGTCTTGCCGCTGCCGGACGGCCCGAGGGCCACCAGCAGCTGGCGCGGGCCCAGACTCAGGTTGATGTCGGCCAGCACCGGGGTAGCGGCGCCGGGGTACTGTGCGCTGATGCGCTCCAGTTCGAGCAAGGCCATGACGGGCTCCGGATCAGTTGGGCAGGTATTGGGCACTGACGTAGGGCGAGTAGTCGGGTAGCACGGCGTCGACCTTGCCTTGTTGCTTGAGGAAGGTGGCGGTGTCGGTCAGCGCCTGGGTGGTCGGCGTGCCCAGTGCGCTGGCCTGGTCGGCGGCCAGCGGGTAGACGTTGCCCTGCAGCAGCACCGGGATATCGGCCGGCTTGGCGCCGGACAGCTTGACCAGCTTGGCGACGTTGTCCTGGTCGGCCAGCCAGGCTTTCGGGTCCTTGCGGTAGTCGGCGTAGGCGTCGAGGGTGACCTTGGCGAACGACTTGACGATTTCCGGGTGCTTGGCGGCGAAGTCCTTGCGCACGATCCAGGCATCGAAGGTCGGCGCGCCTTTCTCGGCCAGCTCGCCCGAGGTGATCAGCACCTTGCCGTTCTCCTTGGCCACGCCCAGGGCCGGGTCCCAGACGTAGGTGGCATCGATGTCGCCGCGTTTCCAGGCGGCGATGATCGCTGGCGGGGCGAGGTTGAGGATCTGTACTTTCGATGGGTCGATGTTCCAGCTCTTCAGTGCGGCCAGCAGGCTGTAGTGGCCGGTGGAAACGAACGGCACGGCGACCTTCTTGCCCACCAGGTCCTGCGGGGTCTTGATGCTGTCGCGGGCGACCAGGGCCTCGCCGGCACCGATCTGGGTGGCGATCAGGAAGGTCTCGACCGGCAGCTTGCGGGTGGCGGCGGCGGCCAGCGGGCTGGAGCCGAGGTAGCCGATCTGCACGTCGCCCGAGGCGACCGCGGTGATCACGTCGGCGCCATTGTCGAACTTGCGCCAGTCGATGCTGGCCTTGCTGTCCTTTTCATAGGTGCCATCGACCTGGGCCACCTTGGCCGGGTCGACGGTGGTCTGGTAGGCGACGGTCAGGTCGGCGGCCTGGGCCAGCCAGCTGGCACTGGCGAGGGTCAGGGCGGCGAACAGGCGCAGCGGAGCGTGCGGGATCATGATTGAACCTCTCGTCAGGCATTCTGGGATGGATGGCGAGAAGACTAGATGATCTAAGAAATAGTAAATAAATAACTTTTTAGAATTAGCTTAAAAGCCAAACGCTCTGAACCTGCGCGGGATGCAGGCTCGTCGTGATCCCTGGCTTGGTTCGTTTCGACAGGACGGTGCGAAGCTGGCGCAATCGCTGAAGACAGCTAGTCTTTATCGATTTCTGCGGGGGGACTGCTGGTCGACAGCTCGGCAAACGTTTGCACATAACCTAAAGGTATGATTGACGGCGTCGATACAACGTTTCGTAGGAATGGTTCCGATGTTATTCCGTAAAAATCTTACAGATTCATAAAACGGTCATTTTGGATTTATAGGATTGTCATTATCCTGTAGCGCAGGTCAGCGGGTTAGACCAAAGTCGCAGATCGACCGTTAGCGATTGACTTGGCGGTCACGCATTGGTGCTAAATCGCCAATCCGGGCGAGTGGGGCAGCAGATCCCGCCGCTTGAGACGCACAAAAATTAGAACGTAGAGGAGCAAAACATGTACAAGTCCAGCCTGGCCCTGGCCGTGGCACTGGGGGTTCTCGCCCAACAAGCAGGCGCTGCCGGTTTCATCGAGGACAGCAAGCTGTCCCTGAGCTCGCGCACCATGTACTTCGACAACAACAACCGTGAGGCCCATCCAAGTGCCTCTACTAACTTCAAGCGTCCGGATCAGCGGGAAACTGGCCAAGGTTTCAAGCTCGACTACATCTCCGGCTTCACCGAAGGTACGGTTGGTTTTGGTGTTGATGCCCAAGCCGTATGGGGTATTCACTTGGATGGTGGCAAGGGCTACCACAAAAGCGGCTTTCTCCCAGACGACAGCAATGGCTCCTCGGTAAGCCAGTGGGCGCGCATCGGTGGTAACGCCAAGGCTCGCTTCTCCAAAACCGAAGCGCATTTCGGTAGCGCGCTGGCACCGATGCTGCCGATCCTTGTTTCCAACGACGGTCGTCTGCTGCCGCAAACCTTCGAAGGCGGTACCATCACCTCGAAGGAAATCGACAACCTGACCATCAACGCCGGTCAGCTGACCCACGCCATGGGCCGTGCTTCGAGCAACCGTACCGGCCTGTCGGTTGCCGGTGCCTCCGCCGACAGCAACAAGTTCCGCTACGGCGGTCTGGACTACAAACTCACTCCGGACCTGACCCTGCAGTACTACTACTCGAACCTAGAAGACTTCTACAAGCAGCACTTCCTGGGTGCTACCCACGTCTTCAAGATCGCTGACAACCAGTCCTTCAAGACTGACCTGCGCTACTTCGACAGCAGCAGCGACGGCAAGAACGGCGACGTAGGCACTTACGCCTTCGACAACAACGGCGGTTACGCCAAGAACGCCGGCAAGGTCGACAACAAGACCTGGTCCGCCATGTTCACCTATACCCTGGGTGGCCATGCCTTCCTGTTGGGTCATCAGCAGATCGGCGACGACGGTGGCTTTGTCTGGTTGAACCAAGGTGCTGTACGCGACGGCAACAACCGTCCTGAAGGTGCTGGCGGCTCCAGCTTCTACCTGTTCACCGACAGCATGATCAACCAGTTCGCCCGTGCTGGCGAGAACACCACCTTCGGTCAGTACTCCTATGACTTCGCGTCCCTGGGCGTACCGGGCTTGAAGGCTTCGGTTTCCTACCTGCGTGGTGACGACATCCGTAACAAGTCGGGTAACGGCACCTATAACGAGTGGGAGCGCGACGCACGCGTCGACTACACCATTCAGCAGGGTACCTTGAAAGGCCTGGGCTTCAGCCTGCGTCAAGGCGTCTATCGTGGTGCCGGCGAAAGCAGCGCGGACCAGGACCAGACTCGCTTCATCGTCAACTACACTTACGCCTTCATGTAAGTCGTAGCGGCATCAAGAAAGCCTCGTCTAGTGCGAGGCTTTTTTGTGTCTGCGAATCCGTATGCTTAATGGTTATAAATAAATCGATATTTATTCTTTTTGTTTTTATTCGGAAGCAGGCACATTGAACCCACAAGGCCAGACACAGCACAGGAGCCGCTTCCATGAGCCTCAAACTCGGCGATATCGCCCCCGATTTCGAACAGGATTCCAGCGCCGGCAAGATCCGTTTCCACGAATGGCTGGGCGACAGCTGGGGCGTGCTGTTCTCCCACCCGGCCGACTTCACCCCGGTGTGCACCACCGAGCTGGGGCTGACCGCCAAGCTCAAGGAAGACTTCGCCAAGCGTGGCGTGAAAGCCATCGCCCTGTCGGTGGATCCGGTCGACTCGCACCACAAGTGGATCGATGACATCAACGAGACCCAGAACACCGTGGTCAACTTCCCGATCATCGCCGACGCCGACCGCAAGGTCTCCGACCTGTACGACCTGATCCACCCTAACGCCAGCGACACCCTGACGGTGCGCTCGCTGTTCGTCATCGATCCGAACAAGAAGGTGCGCCTGACCATCACCTATCCGGCCAGTACCGGGCGCAACTTCAACGAGATCCTGCGGGTGATCGACTCGTTGCAACTGACCGACAACTACAAGGTCGCCACCCCAGGCAACTGGCAGGACGGCGACGAGGTAGTGATCGTGCCTTCGCTCAAGGACGAGGACGAAATCAAACGCCGCTTCCCGAAAGGGTACCGGGCGGTGAAACCCTATCTGCGACTGACCCCGCAACCGAATCGATGACGTATTCCTCGTTGCATTGCTCTTAGCCAAGCAGGGATCTTCGGGCCGTTTCGACGGCCCTTTTTTATGTCTGGCAGAAAGGCAGGTATTGCCAAATTGAGCCTTGCGCGATCCCTGTGGGAGCGGCCTTGTGTCGCGAAAGGGCTGCTCAGCAGCCCCAGCAATGTCGATGGTGGCTCGGAATCTGGGGCCGCTGCGCGCCCCTTTCGCGACACAAGGCCGCTCCCACAGGGGGATAGTTGCCTGCGCGACAGCGTAGCCCGAAGGGCTGGGTGATCTCTTACAGAGATAAGAATTAATATCTATTTATGGAATAAACAAATGCAAAAATATGATTTATAGATATATATGACGAACTGTTAATGTCACTTCCATCCAGCGGGGACAACCCCTCGCGGCCCTGCAATCGAATCGAAGGAAGCGCTTTCAATGCTGGTTGTTTCTGTCGGTGGTAGCCCCAGTCTTCGTTCACGCTCCGGCGTGCTGCTAGAACGCTCGCGCGACTGGCTGCAGGAGCGCGGCGTCGAGGTGGTGACCTTCCAGGTGCGGGAATTCCCCGCCGAGGACCTGCTCCACGCGCGCTTCGACAGCCCGCAGGTGCGTCACTTCAATGAACTGGTGGCACAGGCCGATGGCCTGGTGGTCGCCACGCCGGTGTACAAGGCATCGTTCGCCGGTGCCCTCAAGACCTTGCTCGACCTGCTGCCTGAGCGAGCCCTGGAACACAAGGTGGTCCTGCCGATCGCCACCGGCGGCAGCATCGCCCACATGCTGGCCGTGGACTACGCCCTCAAGCCGGTGCTGTCGGCGCTCAAGGCGCAGGAGACCCTGCAGGGGATCTTCGCCGACGACAGCCAGGTCGCCTACGGCGAAGGCACCCGGCCCGCGCAACTGGCCGCTGCCCTGGAACAGCGCCTGCAGGATTCGCTGGAAACGTTCCACAGCGCCCTGGCGCGCCGGCCTCGGCCGGTGGTGCCGGGCGAGCTCAACGAACGCCTGATCAGTGCCCGTTGGAGCATCTGATTCCTCGCTATACCGCTTGA
Source organism: Pseudomonas sp. DrBHI1 (assembly GCF_002205115.1). NCBI lineage: Bacteria > Pseudomonadati > Pseudomonadota > Gammaproteobacteria > Pseudomonadales > Pseudomonadaceae > Pseudomonas > Pseudomonas sp. DrBHI1. Next base: position 27,850 of record NZ_NIBE01000034.1, on the reverse strand, counting down.
CCGTTGTTCCCACCTTACTCGCCCGTCAACGAGGCAAGCAGGTGCTACCCGAACCCACTCGCACAGGAGAGCGCCATGCGCACAATCTTCTTGCGTCGCGGTCTGGTCGCCCTGTTTGCGGCGGCTGTGTCCTTCGGCGCCATCACTCAAGCCCAGGCCGAAAGCCTGCGCATCGGTTACCAGAAGTACGGCACCCTGGTGCTGCTCAAGGCCAAGGGCTCGCTGGAAAAGCGCCTGAAGGAACAGGGCATTGACGTGCAGTGGACCGAGTTCCCCGGCGGCCCGCAACTGCTCGAAGGTCTCAACGTCGGTTCCATCGACTTCGGCGTGACCGGCGAAACACCGCCAGTGTTCGCCCAGGCCGCGGGTGCCGACCTGCTGTACGTCGCCTATGAGCCGCCAGCCCCGCACAGCGAGGCGATCCTGGTGCCGAAGGGATCGACGATCCAGTCGGTGAAGGAACTCAAGGGCAAGAAAGTCGCCCTCAACAAGGGCTCCAACGTGCACTACCTGCTGGTGCGCGCCCTGGAAGACGCCGGCCTCAAGTACACCGATATCCAGCCCGTCTACCTGCCACCGGCCGATGCCCGCGCCGCCTTCGAGCGCGGCAGCGTCGACGCCTGGGTGATCTGGGACCCGTACCAGGCCGCCGCCGAGCAGCAACTGCAGGCACGCACCCTGCGTGACGGCAAGGACCTGGTCGACAACCACCAGTTCTACCTGGCCACCCGCAGCTATGCCACCCAGCACCCGGCGGTGATCAACACCCTGGTCGAGGAGGTGCGTGCCGTGGGCGAATGGTCCCAGGCCAACCCACAGCAGGTCACCGACCAGGTCGCGCCGCTGCTCGGCCTGCCCGCCGACATCACCCTGACCTCGGTGAAACGCCAGGGCTACGGCGCCGCGCCGCTGACCCCGGAAGTGATCGCCGCGCAGCAGAAGATCGCCGACACCTTCCAGGCCCTGAAGCTGATTCCCAAGCCCTTGAGCATCAAGGACGTGATCTGGACACCCCCGGCCAAGGTCGCCAGCGCGCCTTGAACGATTCGCCTGCGCCGGGGCGCCGCCCCGGCATGAGCCACCCTTGAGGAGACAACTCCAATGAGCCTTAACATCTTTTGGTTCCTTCCCACCCACGGTGACGGCAAGTACCTGGGCACCAGCGAGGGCGCCCGCGCCGTCGATCACGGCTACCTGAGCCAGATCGCCCAGGCTGCCGACCGCCTTGGCTTCGGCGGCGTGCTGATCCCCACCGGACGTTCCTGCGAGGACTCCTGGCTGGTGGCGGCGTCGCTGATTCCGCTGACAGAGCGCCTGAAGTTCCTGGTGGCCCTGCGCCCGGGGATCATTTCGCCGACCGTGGCCGCGCGTCAGGCCGCCACCCTGGATCGTCTGTCCAACGGCCGTGCGCTGTTCAATCTGGTGACCGGCGGTGATCCGGACGAACTGGCCGGCGATGGCCTGCACCTGAACCACCAGGAACGCTACGAGGCGTCGGTGGAATTCACCCGCATCTGGCGCAAGGTGCTTGAAGGCGAAACGGTCGACTACGACGGCAAGCACATCCAGGTGAAGGGCGCCAAGCTGCTTTACCCGCCGATCCAGCAACCGCGTCCGCCGCTGTACTTCGGTGGTTCCTCCGAGGCCGCCCAGGACCTGGCCGCCGAGCAGGTCGAGCTGTACCTGACCTGGGGCGAGCCGCCGGCGGCCGTCGCCGAGAAAATCGCTCAGGTGCGCGAGAAGGCCGCGGCCCAAGGCCGTGAAGTGCGCTTCGGCATCCGCTTGCACGTGATCGTGCGGGAAACCAATGAAGAGGCCTGGACCGCCGCCGACAGGCTGATCTCGCACCTGGACGACGACACCATCGCCCGCGCCCAGGCATCGCTGGCGCGCTTCGACTCGGTCGGTCAGCAGCGCATGGCCGCGCTGCACGGCGGCAAGCGCGACAAGCTGGAAGTGGCGCCGAACCTGTGGGCCGGTGTCGGCCTGGTGCGTGGCGGTGCCGGCACCGCGCTGGTGGGTGATGGCCCGACCGTTGCGGCGCGGGTCAAGGAATACGCCGATCTTGGCATCGACACGTTCATCTTCTCCGGTTATCCACACCTGGAGGAGTCGTACCGAGTCGCCGAGCTGCTGTTCCCGCACCTTGACGTGCAGCGCCCGGAGCAGCCGAAGACCGGTGGCTACGTGAGCCCGTTCGGTGAAATGGTCGCCAACGACATCCTGCCCAAGTCCGTGTCGCAGAGCTGAGGACCGGGGTCATGAGTCGTGCATCCACCACCACCTGGTCCAAGCGCCTGGCGCCCTGGGCCCTGCCGATCCTGCTGCTGGCGATATGGCAACTGGCGGTCAGCGCGGGCTGGCTGTCGACCCGCATCCTGCCGGCGCCGAGCGCGGTGGTCAGTGCCGGTGTCGAGCTGGTGCGTAGCGGCCAGATCTGGACCCACCTGGCCATCAGCGGCTGGCGTGCCGGCCTGGGCTTCGTGATCGGCGGCAGCATCGGCCTGTTGCTGGGCTTCATCACCGGCCTGTCGAACTGGGGCGAGCGTCTGCTCGACAGCTCGGTGCAGATGATCCGCAACGTGCCGCACCTGGCGCTGATCCCGCTGGTGATCCTGTGGTTCGGCATCGACGAGTCGGCAAAGATCTTCCTGGTGGCGCTGGGGACGTTGTTCCCTATCTACCTGAACACCTACCACGGGATCCGCAACGTCGATCCGGCACTGGTGGAGATGGCGCGCAGCTACGGGCTGTCGGGCTTCGCGCTGTTCCGCCAGGTGATCCTGCCGGGGGCGCTGCCCTCGATCCTGGTCGGCGTGCGCTTCGCCCTGGGCTTCATGTGGCTGACGCTGATCGTCGCCGAGACCATCTCGGCCAACGCCGGCATCGGCTACCTGGCGATGAACGCCCGCGAGTTCCTGCAGACCGATGTGGTGGTGCTGGCCATCGTCCTGTACGCGGTGCTCGGCAAGCTGGCCGACCTGGCTGCCCGGGGCCTGGAGCGGGTATGGCTGCGCTGGCACCCGGCGTACCAGGTGGCGAAGAAGGAGGGCGCATGATGACCGTGCTCAAGGAACAGCCGCCACGCCTGCTGCGTGGCATCCCCCTGGCGGCCCGCGATCTGCGTCGCACCTTTGGCCAGCGTGAAGTGCTGCGCGGCATCGACCTGCACATTCCGGCCGGCCAGTTCGTCGCCATCGTCGGTCGCAGTGGCTGCGGCAAGAGCACCTTGCTGCGCCTGCTGGCCGGGCTCGACCAACCCAGCGCCGGCCAACTGCTGGCGGGGGCCGCACCGCTGGCCGAGGCCCGCGAGGATACCCGCCTGATGTTCCAGGACGCGCGTCTGCTGCCCTGGAAGAAGGTGATCGACAACGTGGGCCTGGGCTTGTCCGGCAACTGGCGGCCCCGTGCCCTGGAGGCACTGGAGGCGGTCGGCCTGGTCGATCGCGCCAACGACTGGCCGGCGGCGTTGTCCGGCGGCCAGAAACAGCGGGTGGCCCTGGCCCGGGCGCTCATTCACCAGCCGCGCCTGCTGCTGCTGGACGAGCCATTGGGTGCGCTGGATGCCCTGACCCGCATTGAAATGCAGCAATTGATCGAGCGCCTGTGGCGCCAGCACGGTTTCACCGTGTTGCTGGTCACCCACGACGTCAGCGAAGCCGTCGCCGTGGCCGACCGTGTGATCCTGATCGAAGACGGCGCCGTCGGCCTGGACCTGGTCGTCGACCTGCCCCGGCCACGGGTGCGGGGTTCGCACCGCCTGGCGGCGCTGGAAAGCGAAGTGCTCAACCGTGTTCTGTCCGTCCCGGGCACCCCGCCCGATCCGGAACCTGTAGCCCCCTTGCCCACGCAGTTGCGTTGGGCCCACTGAATCCTCGAAGCCCCAAAAGGAATGACGCCATGACCATCAAAGCCATCAACGTTCGCAACCAATTCAAAGGCACCGTGAAGGAAATCCTCGAAGGCCCGGTACTGTCGGAAATCGACGTGCAGACCGCCTCCGGTATCGTCACTTCGGTGATCACCACCCGCTCCGTGAAGGAGCTGGAGCTGCAGGTGGGCAGTGAAGTGATCGCGTTCGTGAAATCCACCGAAGTGTCCATCGCCAAGCTGTGATGGCTGCAGGGCGCCGTGCGGCCCATCGCAGGCTTGCCCCGCAGTAGCGGTTCAACCCTCGGTCGATCTCAACCCGCCGAATAACGCGCTGGCCTGGCTTTCGTTGAGGGGGCCTCGCCACGCGTTGGCCCGCTGGTTGCGCTCGCTGGCCAACTTCAAGTGTCCGGCCTCCAGACGGGCGAAGCCGTTGCCGGGCCGTTTCTTGAAGTGGAAGTGGGCGTACCAGAGCGGCTCGCCGGTGCGTGCGTCATCGATGCGGTATTCCTCCAGGTATTCGATCGCCTGCCCCTGTTTGTTCTTCGCCGGCTCGAGCTGGCGGGACCACTTGATATCCACCTCCTCTTGCGCGTGCAGGTACTCCAAGTGGCCGGCTAGCGGCTGCGGCGTGGCTTTCGTCTGCTCGATACGCAGTTGCTTGCCCAGCGTTTGTAGGCCCGTGGCCGCTTGCTCGAGGTTGCGCGCCACGGCGCGTTGCGCCTCGCTCAGGGTGTCGCCGCCCTTGCGCAGGATGTCCTGGGCCAGGTCCTTGAGCGTGGTGGCATAGCCGTCTGCCAGATCCTGCAGGCTGGCCGGTGCCATGTTCAGGTTTTTGTATCGGCGCAGCTTGGCCTGCTGGTTGGCGACATTGCCCAGGCGTGTCCTGGCCGTCGCCATCAGGGACTGCAGGCTCGCCGTCGGCACCGGTGGTGTGGCTCGGGGCGATTGCCAGCGGTTTTCGGGTGTGCGCGAGAAGGTGGTCTGTGACTCCGGAGCCAGCTGGTTGCCGATCTGCATCCGCGGTTGCCCGTCGATGGTGACCTCGCGGCCAATCAGCAGTTGCTGGTCGACGGTTTCGAACAGGCGGGGCCTGCTCGCGCCTCGGTTGATGCGAGCAGGCGTCCTGACCGGTGCCGATGCAGAGAGGGCGGCGTCGACCTCGGCCATCAACGTGGTCAACTCCGCGCGCATCGCTTGGGTGCTCTGCGCAGTGACGAAGTCGGGGAAGGTGTCCTGCCAACTGGTCATCTGGTTGTCGAAGCGCTGATAGCGTGCTTTCACCTGTTGTAGGAAACGGTGCTCCTGCGCCCGACTCAGCCCGGCGGAGGTCATGTCCTGATGGCTGAACAGCATGTTGCGCAGATGGCTGAGCTCCCGGTTTATCTGGCGCAACGCGAGCAAGAAGTCGTAGCCGGCCGTTGCTGGCAACCTGATCACATTGGCCGCCTGGATCGAAAGGCGCACGACCCGGTAGCCGTTCGGGTCCAGCGGCATGCCCAGCTTGTCGAGTTCCAACTGGTAGGTGGTGAGCTGTGGGCCCTGGACGGTGTTCCTGAGGGTGGCTGCGCGGCGGAACTCTGTTTCCAGCTTTTCCAGCGAGTGCGCCATGCGGCCTTGCTCGGCGCGTAGCGCCTTCAACTGCGCAAGCGGGTCGGTGGGGTCGCTGTCCAGCGCATGCTGCAGTCGCCTGACCTCATCGAAATGTCCTTGCATCTGGAACTGGTATTGGCGAATCAGGCTGGGGTGCTGGTGCACCAGGTTGAACGCCAGGCCGTCGCGGAATTGCCTCGGCATCTGGCCCCACAGGGCCCGGCTGCTGCGCAGGCGCGCCAGGCTTTGCTCGTGGAAGATGACGAAGGTTTGCAACTGCTCCGTATAGGCGTGCTGGGCTTGGAGGACTGCCCTGGATTGGGTGATGGGCGCCGCCGAGCTGGCCGTGTGATCGGCGATGGCGCGTTTCAGCTTGTCCAGGCTGGCGGTTACCTTGGCCTGCTGAGTGAGGCGCCCTTGGTCGATATCCAGCGCCACTTGTTGCGGCGAACGCAGCGCAGGCTGGCGCCCAAGGTAGCCACGCAAATTCTCCCAACCCTGCTGGTAGAGGCGGCCGAGGAAGGCGCCGCCACCGGCCAGGCCGCCGTCCACCAGGCGCCCGCTCAAGCCCCCATGAGGCTGCCAGCCCCCCAGCTCGTCGAGCCGCACGGGCTGTTTGTAGGTCCGCGATGCGCTGCCCTTGAGACGCCAGGTCAGGTAGGTGGTGTCCCATTCCACGGGGTAATGCGCACCTTGGTGCAGGATATAGTCGTACCCGCTCTCGACATGCCGGTACACGCCTCGGCCGTGGGCATCAGGGTGAGTTGTCCAGCGCCCGACAGGGGCTTCGCTGGCGTATCCCTGGAAGGGCTGGGGGCGCCCTTGGCGGGTCACGGTCGTGGCGCGCAGGCCGGCAAGCTGCTGGCGACTGCGCGTGCGTGCCAGGACCTGGGGGTTGCTGGCCAGGACGGTGGGCGTGAGGTCGAAAACGGCATCGATCAGTGACTGGAACACGCTGTTCAGGTGTTCGACACCCTCGCCAGGGTCACCTCGCAGGAACGCCTCCACGCTGGCATTGGCGGCGTGCCAGCCGTCGTACAGGGCCACCAGCGCACCGACCCCAGGCAGGAAGCCCAGGGCCAGCTTGATGTAGTCGTAGACTCGCCCGTGGCTAATGGCTGCGTTTTCCAGGAACAGGTCCGTTTGGCTGCGGGATGAGGCGCGATGCTCCATGATCAGGCGGCCCATCAACAGGCTGGCCTGCACCTCGGCGATGGGTTCGGAGCGCACGGTGCCCGCCGCGATGAACCCGGAGAACGACTTGAGCAGGGCCTGGTTGATGTAGGACAGGTGGGTTTGGCTGTCCCCGTCGAGGGGGCGGCTGGCGAGGAAGGTGCGCATGGCATCATCGATGGCCAGCTCTTCCAGGGCCAGGCACGCAGCCTCACGGCTGGCGTGCTGGCTGACGACCCTGCCGTTCGGGGCATCCGGCATCAGCAACAGCACGGGCCCACTGGCCGCTTCGAGGAGGAACAGACCGGCCAGCGGCACGTTGCGGGCGCTGCCGTCGGCCGCAACGCCTGGCCGCAGGTCCAAGCCCAGGTGGCTGACCGTTTTGGTCACGGTAGCGTCGAGCTGTTCCCGGCAGAAGCGCTGGAACATGTCTGCGCCTTCTTCATCGAGGGCCGCAGGCTGGCTGAGGGCCAGGATCTGCAATTGGTGCTCGAACGGTGCGCGCAGGGTTTCCTGACGCCACTGCGCTTCCCAGTCAGACTGCTGCTGGTCACCCTTGAAGGCGCGGAGTATCTGCTTTTCGTAGGCGCCGGCCAGGTCCAGGGTCTTCACCAGGTCGGCGATGTCGGTGTGGGTCAGCGCTTGCAGAGTGGGGGCGAGGGCAGGGGGGGCGAACACGATCCTGGCGTTGCACAGGCGCCGGCGCAGGTCTTCATCCAGTGCCCAGAGCAGGAAGCGCTCCAGCGCGACGTCGCTGCGCTCGGCGCTGAAGGTGACGACTTCCTTGTAGGCGTTGCTGAAGCCGGATTCGGGCAGCGGCACACGCTGTATGCCCGTGCGATCGGCGATGTTCAGGGTGATCTTGGGGACGATGGTGAGTGCGCAGGTCGTGCGCAGGTGGGCGTACAGTCGGTCATGCGCGAACCGCTCGCGCTCGGGCAGGTCCTTGGCCAGCAGCGCACTGGAGGCGCGCATGGCGGTGCGCAGGGCGTCCAACGCTGCCGCCAGCGCGGCGCGTTGGGGGGCATCGAGGTGCTTCAGGGTTTGCAGGCGTGCGTTCAGGTGGGCGGTGCGGTTGCGTTCGGCGAGCCGTTCGAACGCTTGCGTCCTGGCGGTATTGCGGCTGGCACCGAGCTTCCAGCGCAATTGCAATTGCGTGGTGGTATCGGCCTGGGTGAGCAGGACCAGGTGGGTTTGCACCAGGTAGTCGAAGGCATGGTTGGTGATGGGTGGGTTGACCAGCTTCGGCGTCAGGTCGGGGTCGTCCAAACGCTGGACCAACGCGTTGGTGTCTTGCGGCCAGGCGCTTTCCAGCAGCGTTTCAGGCCAGGCGCCTTGGGCGGTGTTCAGCAGTTGGCGGAACAGTTGCGCCTCATCCTCGAAGCGCATCAGGCCGCCCTCGTGGCCCGGCTTGTAGAGCAGCACCGAGGTGTCGGGCTCGCTTGCGTTGTCTTCGGCGCGGGCCCTGAGGGTGAGGTAGCCGGTCAGGTGCCATGTACGGTCGCCCACCACCAGCTTCAAGGCGCCTGGCACGATGGGGCGCTGCAGGCTGGGTTCAGGCCGCTCCAGCAATGCGTGAACCCACGCCAGGTGCGGCGTGCCAAGCTCGCCCAGCGTGTGCTGAAACTCGGCTTCCTGCAATAAGAGGTTGGCGAAGTGCTGGCTGAGGTGCTCGAAGCGGTTGGCCTCGCCCCAGGTTTGTTCCGTCTGTGTCTCTGGGAGCTTGGCCAGCAGTTTTTGCAGGGCGTTGTCCAGTTCGTCCAGCTTGGCCTGGTGCGTGCGCAAGGTCGCCATGCGTGGGGACTTGGGCTCGGTGTCGCCCCCCAGGTAGGAGGCCAGCAACTGTTCCTGACGGTCGATTCGCTGCTTGCGCCAGCCGAGCGGCAAGCGTTCGTCCAGCACGTCGAAATGAACCTCTTCGAGCGCCAGGGCGTCGTCGTCGCTGACCCGTTGCGTCAGGTCCTGGCTCAATGCCACCGGGAGTTCCGCCTTGAACTCAAGCGGGTGTGCCTGAACGGCCAACAGGCTGTCCAGCAGATCGGTAAAGCCGTCTGCGGACCCGGCGATCACCTCGATGCTGCCGCTGTCGTCCATCAGTGCCACGGGTGGGTTGCGCCACAGGCGCTGGCGGTGCTCGTGCGCCCATTGCTTGAGCGACGCTTCGTCCTGGAAGGCGCGAATGGGGTTGTTGGCATCGGGGCGGTAGAGAACCCAGGGGTTGCCTGGCGCCGTCGGGCGGATCAGCAAGGCCCCTGGGCAGGCGCCGATCGGTGGACCCGGCTGCTGCCAGTGCAGTTGGGCGTACTGGGTGCTGTCACTCAGTTGGCACTGCTCCAGTGCCTTGGCCTGGAGGCGATCGAGGCCGTGGTTGAGCTCGAGCGCGCTCTGGAAATGCACGCGCAGTTGCCGCTGCGCGAACGCCCGGCGCGCGATCGACTGGCCGGGCATGCGGCTGTCCCAATGCTGCTGGAGCGACTGTGCACCTGTCGAAGGGGCTTGCTCGAACAGGCTCTGCAATGCCTTGGCGGCCTGGCGTCGGCGTTGATCCGCCTCGGTCAGGGCGTTACCTCGCCCGGCGGCGATCCAGGTGCTGGGCGGCGTAACGGACTCGGCGAATTCGCCTGGGTTGGTATGAAGGAAAGCAGTGGCTTGCGTCATGGTCGTGGTCCACGTTGGCCTGAGTGCTGATAGAGGCGCTCATTTCAACGTCCGACCTCGGATGGTCTGCGTTACATGTTGCTGCTGTGGCGTTTTGCCAAGAACGGCGGCAAGTACAGCCCCAGGTACGCCTCGAACACCCGCATGCCTTCCTCGGCCATGCGCGCGGTGATTTGCTCGTGCAACTGCATCGAGCGGGCATAGACACGGTCGCTGAGCTCCATGGCCAAGGCGAACACGTCCACCTCGGTGGGCATCGGCGGGAGTTGGAAATGCTGGTCGAACAGCGTGTGCATCAGTTTGCCCAGTTCCAGGTCATGCTGACGGTCGGCCTGGACCACTTCGCTCAACCCGTGCTGGGCGAGGATCAGCTGCCGGGCGGCGGCGTCCTCGTGGTAGATGTCGAGCATGCGCTGCTCGATCAGCCGCGACAGTTGCGGCCAGGTACTGAACGCTGCGCTGTCGATGGGCGCGCTCAGGGCCTCGCGAAAAGCCCGGTGCACGTCGGCGGTCAGCGCCTCCAGCAAGGCCGGCACACTGGCGAAGAAGTGATACACCGACGACGGCGGAATCTGCGCCCGCTCGGCCACGCTGTAGATCGACAGGCCTGCCACCCCGTGCTCGGCCAGCAGCTCGCGGGCCGCGGCCTGGATCGTTTCGATCCTGGCCTGGCTGCTGGCGCGTGGCTTGCGCGGGGAGGCGGGTCGGGTCATCAGTTGCTGATCGCCAGGATGCTGGCCTGGTAGGCCCCGACGAACAGGTCGAAATCACCCACTTCCTGCTGCTCCAGGCGCGACTGCTCGGCCAGGGATTCACGGGCGAGGGTTTCGAAGGCCTGCTGGCGCTCGGCGGGCAGCGGCTGCTCGCGGAAGCTCTCGGCGTGCAGGCGGCTTTGGCGCAGGGAGAACTTGACGAAGCTCTCGTCGTGTTCGGTCATGCGCGCCAGCACCTGGGCCGAAGGCGTCAGCTCGGGGTCGTCGACCTTGGCCTGCTGCGCTTCCAGGGCCTTGGCGTGTGCGTTGCCGCCCTGGGCGCGGTCAAGCAGCCCGGCCAGCTGGCCGATGCGTTCGATCAGTTCGCTCGCCCATGTCTTCAGCGCGACCGGCTGGCCGTCACGGCGTAGCTCAAGGCCAGGGCGCCGGCCCTCCTTGACCACGGTGAGGAAGTTGTCGGTGCACTGGCCGCACTCGCCGTTGTCCAGCTGCGGGCTTTCTTCCAGGGCGCAGAACAGCAGGAAGGCGTCGAGGAAGCGCGCTTCGGTCAGGTCGATACCCACCGGCAGGAATGGGTTGATGTCCAGGCAGCGTACTTCCACGTACTGCACGCCACGGGAGGTCAGGGCCTGGATTGGCCGCTCGCCGGTATAGGTGACGCGCTTGGGGCGGATGTTCGAGTAGTACTCGTTCTCGATCTGCAGGATGTTGGTGTTCAGCTGTACCCACTCGCCATCCTTGTGGGTGCCGACCTCGACGTAGGGCGGGTAGGGCGTGCCGACGGCCTTGCGCAGGCTGTCGGTGTAGCTGGCCAGGTTGTTGTAGCAGGGCGTCAGGCCCGCCTGGGCGTTGCTCTGGTAGCCCAGGTCGCTCATGCGCAGGCTGGTGGCGTAGGGCAGGTAGAGGGTCTCGGCATCCAGCTCTTCGAGCTGGTGCGGGCGGCCACGCAGGAAGCCTTTGTCCAGGGCCGGGGAGGCGCCGAACAGATACATCAATAGCCAGCTGTAGCGGCGGAAGTTGCGGATCAGTGCGATATAGGCCGAGGACTGGTAGTCGCGGTCGTCCTGCTCGCCGCCTTCGGCATCGCGCAGCAACGGCCACAGCGCCTCGGGCAGGGAGAAGTTGTAGTGGATGCCGGCGATGCACTGCATGGTGCGGCCGTAACGCAGGGCCAGGCCCTTGCGATAGACGTGCTTGAGCTTGCCGATGTTCGAGCTGCCGTATTCGGCGATCGGGATGTCTTCCTCGGCCGGCAGCGTGCAGGGCATTGACGGGCTCCACAGGTATTCGTCGCCCAGCTTGGTGTAGACGAAGCGGTGGATCTGGTCGAGGCTCTCGAGCACCTTGGCAGGGTCCGCCAGGGCCGGGGTGATGAATTCCAGCAGCGACTCGGAATAGTCGGTAGTGATCTGCTCGTTGGTCAGCGCCGAACCCAGGGCCTCGGGGTGCGGGGTCTGGGCCAGGCGACCGTCGTTGGTCACGCGCAGGCATTCGCGCTCAATGCCGTGCAGGCACTGCTTGAGCAGGTCGATATTGTCGCCGAGCAGGCTCAGGCGGCGGTTGAGGAGGTCGCTCAAGATGGATTCCTTCACGCGTCAGTCGCCCCAATATGGGGGTAGGGATGACGGTCTACAAGGGTAGTTGGGAAAGGAACTGGCGTTGTCGCCTGGTTTACGCGGTTCCGGCGCTGGCCTGTATGCGCCTGATCGCGGGGCAAGCCCGCTCCCACGGAGCCTGTGAGCGTGCGTGGGAGCGGGCTTGCCCTGCGATCAGGTGTACAGCATTACGCCGAAAATACCGCAGATGGGGGCCTGTCAGCTAGAGAACCGCGAAGGTTCCCTGGGCCTTGGCCACCAGCTTGTCGTCCTGAAGCACGTCGGCGTCGACCACCAGCGTGCGCCGACCGGCGTGCAGCACCCGGGCGGTGCACAGCACCTCGCCTTCGCTGACGGCGCGCATGTAGTTGATTTTGCACTCGATGGTCACGCTCTGCTGATCGAAGCCATGGCTGGCCGAGCAGGCCAGGCCCATGGCGATGTCCACCAGGCTGAAGATCGCCCCGCCGTGCAGCTTCTGGCCACGGTTGCGCAGGTGCGGCTCAAGCGCCAGGGCCACCTCTGCAACACCCGTTTCCAGGCGTTGCAGGCGGCAGCCCAGGAGCTGGCTGAAGGCGCTCTCGACGTACGCATTCGGTACGTCCATCACTTCTTCTTCAGCTGCTTGGCGTTGGCGAACAGCGACGCCATGGCGTTGTTGGCCGGCGCGGCGGTGCTGGTCTCGCGCTGGCGCGGCGCCTGATGCTGGCGGCTGCCGCCATTGCCACGGTTGCCACCGCGGTTACCCTCGACCTTCTCGCCTGGGGTGTCGCTCATGCGCATGGACAGGCCGATGCGTTTGCGCGGGATGTCCACTTCCATGACCTTGACCTTGACCACGTCACCGGCCTTGACTGCTTCACGCGGGTCCTTGACGAACTTCTCCGACAGCGCCGAGATGTGTACCAGGCCGTCCTGGTGCACGCCGATATCGACGAAGGCACCAAAGTTGGTGACGTTGGTCACCACGCCTTCGAGGATCATGCCCGGCTCCAGGTCCTTGAGGTCCTCGACGCCATCCTGGAAGGTGGCGGTCTTGAACTCCGGACGCGGGTCGCGGCCAGGCTTGTCGAGCTCCTGTAGGATGTCGGTGACGGTCGGCAGGCCGAAGGTCTCGTCGGTGAACTTCTTCGGGTCCAGGCGTTTGAGGAAACCGCTGTCGCCGATCAGCGAGCGAATGTCGCGGTCGGTGTCGGCGGCGATGCGCTGCACCAGCGGGTAGGCTTCCGGGTGCACTGCCGAGGCGTCCAGCGGGTTGTCGCCGTTCATCACGCGCAGGAAGCCGGCCGCCTGTTCGAAAGTCTTCTCGCCCAGGCGGCTGACTTTCTTCAGCGCGGCGCGGGTGGCGAACGGGCCGTTGGCGTCGCGGTGGGCGACGATGTTCTGTGCCAGGGTCGCGTTGAGGCCGGAGATGCGCGTCAGCAGCGCCACGGAAGCGGTGTTGACATCCACACCCACGGCGTTCACGCAGTCCTCGACCACGGCGTCCAGGCCGCGAGCGAGCTTCACCTGCGACACGTCGTGCTGGTACTGGCCGACGCCGATGGATTTCGGGTCGATCTTCACGAGCTCGGCCAGCGGGTCCTGCAGGCGGCGGGCGATGGACACCGCGCCACGGATCGACACGTCCAGGTCCGGGAACTCGCGAGCGGCCAGTTCGGAAGCCGAGTACACCGAGGCACCGGCCTCGGAGACCATGATCTTGGTGATCTTCAACGCTGGGTATTTCTTGACCAGCTCGGCCACCAGCTTGTCGCTCTCGCGGCTGGCGGTACCGTTGCCGATGGCGATCAGCTCGACCGAGTGCTTGGCGCACAGCGCGGCCATGATGGAAATGGTGCGATCCCAGTCGTTCTTCGGCGCATGCGGGTAGACCGTGGTGTGGTCCAGCAGCTTGCCGGTGGCATCGACCACGGCGATCTTGCAGCCGGTGCGCAGGCCCGGGTCGAAGCCCAGCGTTGCGCGCGGACCGGCCGGGGCGGCCAGCAGCAGGTCGTGCAGGTTGTGGGCGAAGACGTTGATCGCCTCGCCTTCGGCGTTGTCGCGCAGTTCGCCGAACAGGTCGGTTTCCAGGTGGGTGTACAGCTTGACCTTCCAGGTCCAGCGCACCACCTCACCCAGCCATTTGTCGGCCGGGCGGTTGCGGTTTTCGATGCCGACATGGTTGCCAATCATCAGCTCGCACGGGTGCAGGGTGCCCGGCAGCTCTTCGCCGACTTTCAGCGAGGCGCTCAACACGCCTTCGTTGCGCCCGCGGAAGATCGCCAGGGCACGGTGCGATGGCGCGGTGCGCAGCAGTTCGTCGTGGGCGAAGTAGTCGCGGAACTTGGCGCCTTCCTCTTCCTTGCCAGCGACCACGCGGGCGGTCAGCACCGCTTCCTGCTTGAGGAAACCGCGCAGCTTGTCGAGCAGGGCGGCGTCCTCGGCGAAGCGCTCCATGAGGATGTACTTGGCCCCTTCCAGGGCGGCCTTGACGTCGGCCACGCCTTTTTCGGCGTCGACGAAACGTGCCGCTTCGCTTTCCGGGTCCAGCTGAGGGTCGTTGAACAGGCCGTCGGCCAACTCGCCCAGGCCCGCTTCCAGGGCGATCTGGCCCTTGGTGCGGCGCTTCTGCTTGTACGGCAGGTACAGGTCTTCGAGGCGGGTCTTGGTGTCGGCCAGCTTGATATCGCGGGCCAGCTCCGGTGTCAGCTTGCCCTGTTCCTCGATGCTGGCCAGGATGCTGGCGCGGCGCTCGTCGAGCTCGCGCAGGTAGCGCAGGCGCTCTTCCAGGTGGCGCAGTTGGGTGTCATCCAGGCTGCCGGTCACTTCCTTGCGGTAACGGGCGATGAAGGGCACGGTCGATCCTTCGTCCAACAGGCCCACGGCCGCTTCGACCTGTTGTGGGCGCACGCCCAGTTCCTCGGCGATACGGCTGTTGATGCTGTCCATGAAAACCACCTGACAAATAGTGAATGCAAGGCCGCGGGTGGGCGATCTGGCCCGGCGGCGCTGGGTGAAAGCCGCGCATTATACCCATCGCGCCTGGCTTGCGGTGATGGCGCGGCGCCAGCCGACGACGGGGCGACAGTGGCATGCCGGGAAAAATCTGCTAACAATGCACACGGCACGCGCTGCAGTGGCTACGCCATAATGCGCGGCGATATCAGAGGAGTTATTCATGACCAGCACCGCAAACGCCGCCGAAGGCGACAAGATTCTCATCGTCGACGACGACCCGGGCCTGAGCAGCCTGCTGGACCGTTTCTTCACCAGCAAGGGCTTCCGTGTCCGCACCGTGCCCAACGTCGAACAGATGGACCGCCTGCTGGCCCGTGAAGTGTTCAACCTGGTGGTCCTCGACCTGATGTTGCCGGGCGAGGACGGTCTGTCCGCGTGCAAGCGCCTGCGCGCGTCGAACAACCAGATCCCGATTATCATGCTCACCGCCAAGGGCGATGAGCTCAGCCGCATCAAGGGCCTGGAACTGGGCGCCGACGACTATCTGGCCAAGCCGTTCAACCCCGACGAACTGGTGGCCCGGGTCAAGGCCGTGCTGCGCCGCCAGTCCCCGAGCGTGCCAGGCGCGCCGGGCAGCGAGGAAGAGACCGTCACCTTCGGCGACTACGAGCTGTCGCTGGCCACCCGCGAACTCAAGCGCGGTGAGGAAACGCACATGCTCACCACCGGTGAGTTTGCCGTGCTCAAGGCCCTGGTCATGCATGCCCGCGAGCCGCTGACCCGCGACAAGCTGATGAACCTGGCCCGCGGCCGTGAGTGGGACGCCCTGGAGCGCTCCATCGATGTGCAGATTTCGCGCCTGCGCCGGATGATCGAGCCCGACCCGTCCAAGCCACGCTACATTCAGACCGTATGGGGTGTGGGCTACGTCTTCGTGCCGGACGGAAACGCCGGCAAATGAGCCTGTCGGCTCGTCAGGGTGCAGCAGGGCGACCCACGCGGGTCGCCCTGTTTTCGTCTGTGACGGCCGGCCTTTTCAGCACAGTAGTTGATCGATGAAAACGCCTCTCTGGTTCCCACAAAGCTTCTTCGCCCGCACCCTCTGGCTGGTGCTGATCGTCGTGTTGTTCTCCAAGGCATTGACGCTCGTGTACCTGCTGATGAACGAAGACGTGCTGGTCGACCGCCAGTACAGCCACGGCGTGGCCCTGACGCTGCGCGCCTACTGGGCCGCGGATGAAGAGAACCGTGACCAGATCGCCGAGGCGGCCGGCCTGATCCGCGTGACCGGCGCCGGCGTGCCGGAGGGCGAGCAGCACTGGCCTTACAGCGAGATCTACCAGCGCCAGATGCAGGCCGAACTGGGCGATGACACCGAGGTGCGCCTGCGCATCCACGCGCCGCCCGCGCTGTGGGTCAATGCCCCCAGCCTGGGCCCGGGCTGGCTCAAGGTGCCGCTGTATCCGCACCCGCTGCGTGGGCAGAAGATCTGGAACGTGCTCGGTTGGTTCCTGGCTATCGGCCTGTTGTCCACGGCATCGGCCTGGATCTTCGTGCGTCAGCTCAACCAGCCGCTCAAGCGCCTGGTGTTCGCCGCCCGCCAGCTGGGCCAGGGGCGCAGCGTGCGCCTGCCGATCAGCGACACCCCGAGCGAAATGACCGAGGTGTACCGCGCGTTCAACCAGATGGCCGAGGATGTCGAGCAGGCCGGGCGTGAGCGCGAGCTGATGCTGGCCGGGGTGTCCCATGACCTGCGCACACCGCTGACCCGGCTGCGCCTTTCGCTGTCGCTGATAGGCAACGACAGCGACCTCAGCGAGGACATGGTCCGCGACATCGAGGACATGGACGCGATTCTCGACCAGTTCCTGGCGTTCATTCGGGACGGGCGCGACGAACCGGTGGAGGAGGTCGACCTCAACGACCTGATCTACGAGGTGGTGGCGCCCTACAACCAGCACAAGGAGCAGGTGCGGCTGTGCCTGGAGCCGATTCCGCCGTTCCCGCTGCGTCGGGTATCGCTCAAGCGCATGCTGGGCAACCTGATTGGCAACGCCCTGCATCACGCTGGCAAGGGCGTCGAGGTGGCGGCCTATGTGTCGGGCGACCAGAGCGCGCCGTATGTGGTGCTCAGCGTGCTGGACCGTGGCGCGGGTATCGATGAGTCGGAACTGGAGACTATCTTCAACCCGTTCATCCGTGGCGACCGGGCGCGGGGCGGCAAGGGCACCGGCCTTGGGCTGGCGATCGTCAAGCGTATCGCCGCGCAGCATGGCGGCAATGTGGAATTGCGCAACCGCTCTGGCGGTGGCATTGAAGCACGGGTGAGGTTGCCGTTGGGGTTGCTGCTGCCGCGTAACGCCGTGTGATTTCCGGGGCCGCTGTGCGGCCCTTTCGCGACATCATGTCGCTCTCAGCCCTTGCCTTTGGTCCGCGTCTGATTCGGCCCGCTGTTCTTCTCAAGGTGCTCGATGATCATCCCGGCCACGTCCTTGCCGGTGGTCACCTCGATACCCTCCAGCCCAGGCGATGAGTTCACCTCCATCACCAGCGGCCCGTGATTGGAACGCAGGATATCCACGCCCGCCACGCTCAGGCCCATGACCTTCGCCGCGCGAATCGCGGTCATGCGCTCTTCGGGTGTGATCTTGATCAGGCTGGCCACGCCACCGCGGTGCAGGTTTGAGCGAAATTCGCCCGGCTTGGCCTGGCGCTTCATCGAGGCGATCACCTTGTCGCCCACCACGAAGCAACGGATATCGGCGCCCCCGGCCTCCTTGATGTATTCCTGGACCATGATGTTCTGCTTCAGGCCCATGAACGCCTCGATCACCGACTCGGCGGCCTTGGTGGTCTCGCACAGCACCACGCCGATGCCCTGGGTGCCTTCGAGCACCTTGATCACCAGCGGCGCGCCGTTGACCATCTGGATCAGGTCGGGGATGTCGTCCGGCGAGTGGGCGAAACCGGTGATCGGTAGGCCGATACCGCGCCGAGACAGCAGCTGCAGGGAGCGCAGCTTGTCGCGGGAGCGGGCGATGGCCACCGACTCGTTGAGCGGGTACACGCCCATCATCTCGAACTGGCGCAGCACCGCGCAGCCATAGAAGGTGACCGATGCGCCAATGCGCGGGATCACCGCATCGAACCCCTCCAGCGGCTTGCCGCGGTAATGGATCTGCGGCTTGTGGCTGGCGATGTTCATATAGGCCCGGAGCGTGTCGATCACCACCACTTCGTGGCCCCGCTGGGTACCGGCCTCGACCAGGCGGCGGGTGGAATACAGACGCGGATTGCGCGACAGCACAGCGATCTTCATGCAGCACCTGTGACAGGGGAAAGGGTGGCCGGGAAGGCCGGTTTGTCCTGGACGTACTTAAGGCCTGGGTTGACCACCAACTGGCCATGGATGAGCGCCTTCGAGCCGAGCAGCAGCCGATAGCGCATGCTCTTGCGGCAGGCCAGGGTGAACTCGACCTCCCAGACCCGGTCGCCGAGCGCCAGGGCCGTACGGATCACGTAGCGGATCTGGGCCTGGCCGTTGGAGCTCTTGATGGTCTTCATGGTCACCAGTGGCGCCTCGCAACGCCGGTGGCGCAACTGCACCACCGAGCCCAGGTGCGCGGTGAAGCGCACCCATGGCTGGCCATCGCGCTCGAACGGTTCGACCTCGGTGGCGTGCAGGCTAGAAGTGCTGGCGCCGGTGTCGATCTTGGCGCGCAGGCCGGCGACACCCAGCTCGGGCAGGGCGACCCACTCGCGCAGGCCGATCACAGTCAGGTGGTCAAATGTCTTCACGAAGCGTGCCCTGGGGATATGGAGATGAACTGTAATGACGGCACGGATTTTTTGCATCCGTCAGTCACGGTAGTACAGTTCCGTGAAAGACAGAATTCGAGGAAAAACCATGGCACAAAAGCCTGAAGACGATGACAAGGTACGCCTGGACAAATGGCTGTGGGCGGCGCGCTTCTACAAGACCCGCGCCCTGGCCAAGGCGGCGATCGAAAGCGGCAAGGTGCACTGCCGGGGTGAGCGCTGCAAGCCGGGCAAGGAGCCACGGGTGGGCGACGAGTTCGTGCTGCGCACCGGTTTCGACGAGCGCACCGTGGTGGTCAAGGCGCTGTCGTTGGTGCGGCGCGGGGCGCCGGATGCGCAGCTGCTCTACGAGGAGACGGCTGAAAGCGTGAAGCGCCGCGAGCAGGCGGCCGAGATGCGCAAGGCCGGCGCCCTGGGCATGACCACCGACGGGCGACCGAACAAGAAGCAGCGGCGGCAGATTCATCAACTGCATGGCAGCTTCGAATGAAAGGGACCGCAAAGCGGCCCCTGTGATCAATCAGGCAGCGCGAACCACGCTCATCCGTCCGACCAGCGGCAGCTTGCCGAGCCAACCGAACAGTGGCGACGTCCACCGCA
>NZ_NIBE01000034.1:0-8878 GCF_002205115.1 Pseudomonas sp. DrBHI1 | reverse complement strand
AGCGCCGCGCTGGCCATGGCCGCCAGGGGCGTGTGGCAGCTCCAGCCCAGCGCCAGGACCGCCATCAACAAACCGCCGATGTAGTCGTCCTGCCCCCAATGGGCGCCGGCCACCAGGCGCGGCAGCATGAACAGCAAGGCCAGCGCCCAGATCACCAGGTGCTGCGCCAGGCGGCGGCTGAACAGGCTCATGAACAGCGCCCAGATCAGCAGCACCGAGGCGTGGTCACCCGGGAAGCTCTGGCTGGAGCGGTCCTTCAATTCCCACTTCGCTTCCAGGTGCGGGTAGAAGTCGCTCAGGTGCACGGCGTTGTCGAACACCATCGATGGGCTGTTGTGTTGCCAGCCCATTGCGCTGACCCACTTGGAAAACAGCGCGCGAATCACCACTAAGAGGAGTAGGGTGACCAGGAAGCCGAAAAACGCCTGGCGCACCTGGGTGGCCTTGAATACCCAATCACCGCGAATCAGCAGCGACAACATGATCAGCCCGACCAGGATGTCGAACGGGCGTAGGCTGCCGACTGCCCAGATCGACCGCCAGATCAGGTTGTCGGCCAGTGGCGCATTGAGGCTGTGGAACAGCCACTCGTCGAAAGTCAGGCACAGGATCTGGCCAACGGGCCACAACCAGAAACACAGTAGTGCGACGGGCAACAGGGTGCAGGCTGCCAACGGTCCCCAAGACCACCTTGCTTGGAACAGTGGTCGATTATCCATAAAATACCTCGATATCCAGCGGGTTATGAGTGCTTTCTAAGCGCTCTGCGGCGGACCTTTCAGTCTCCTGTAATTATTTTGTAATCATTTTTAGAAAGCCAGACAACCATGAGCGACTTGCCAGATACCGATTTCACCCAACGCTTCCTGTTCGACGACCGCGATGTGCGCGGCGAGTTGGTCGCGCTGGAACGCAGCTACGCCGAGGTGTTGGCCAAGCACGACTACCCGCAGCCGGTAAAGCATCTGCTCGGTGAACTGATGGCCGCCGCCGCGCTGTTGGTCGGCACCCTGAAGTTCGACGGGTTGCTGGTACTCCAGGCGCAGTCCCAGGGCCCGGTGCCGCTGCTGGCCATCGAGTACACCAGCGAGCACGACATCCGTGGCCTGGCGCGCTACGAGGCCGATCAGATCAAGGCGGATGCCGGCCTTGCCGACCTGATGCCGGGTGGTCACCTGGTGTTGACCATCATTCCGGTCAACGGCCAGCGTTACCAGGGCACTGTCGAGCTGGACGGCAAGGACCTGTCGGAGTGCTTCACCAATTACTTCGTCATGTCGCAGCAAGTGAACACCTGCATCTCCCTGGCCGCCGATGGCGCCCGCGCCCGTGGTCTGCTGGTGCAGCAGCTGCCGGCCGAGATCCACAAGGACAGCGAGGAGCGCGAGGAAAGCTGGGCCCATGTCAAGGCGCTGGCCAACACCGTGAAGGTCGATGAACTGCTCGGCCTGGACAACGAAACCGTGCTGCACCGCCTGTACCATGAGGACGCGGTTCGCCTGTTCGATATCCAGCCGCTACGCTTCCGTTGCAGTTGCTCGCGCGAGCGTTCCGGCAACGCCTTGGTCAGCCTCGGCGAGCAGGATGCCAAGGCGCTGGTGGCCGAATGCGGCGGCCGGGTCGAGATCGATTGCCAGTTCTGCAACGAACGCTATCTCTTCGATGCAAGCGATATGGCGCAATTGTTTGCCGGTGGCGGTACCGAGGCCCCATCAGAAACTCAGCACTGAAACGGTTCACTACAGGATAATCTCCTGTCGAATTGCGCAAAAACGCAGTTCTGACAGGAGGGGCCTACTTTTTTTGGGCGTTTCTGGCATAATCCGGCCACTTTTTTCGCTGTAGTAGTTTTTTCGAGACGACTACAAAACGTTTGGAGCACTCGGCCTCGGGCCGGATGGGGTATCTCATGACGCAAGCCAACAACACCGTGTACACCGACCTGAGCGTCGATGAGCTGGTAAAAGAAGCGCTGTCCCGCGGTGAAGGCGTGCTGGCCGATACTGGCGCGCTGGTGGTGGAAACCGGTCACCGCACCGGCCGTTCGCCGGCTGACCGTTTCATCGTCGAAGAACCTTCCACCCAGGACCAGATTGGCTGGGGCCCGATCAACCGCAAGTTCCCGGCCGACAAGTTCGATGCCCTGTGGGACCGCGTCGAGGCGTTCAACAACGCCCAGGATCACTTCGTTTCCTACGTTCACGTAGGCGCTGCGGCCGAACACTACCTGCCGGTCAAGATGACTACCCAGACCGCCTGGCAGAACCTGTTCGGCCGTTGCCTGTTCATCAACCCCGAGCAGTACAACCCGGCTGGCCGTGGCGAATGGCAGATCCTCAACGTCGCCAACTTCGAGTGCGTGCCTGAGCGTGACGGCACCAACTCCGATGGCTGCGTGATCATCAACTTCGCCCAGAAGAAGGTGCTGATCGCCGGCATGCGTTACGCCGGCGAAATGAAGAAGGCCATGTTCTCGGTGCAGAACTTCCTGCTGCCGGCCGCCGACGTGCTGCCGATGCACTGCGCCGCCAACATCGGCGAAGCGGGTGACGTCACCCTGTTCTTCGGTCTGTCCGGCACCGGCAAGACCACCCTGTCGGCCGACGAAAGCCGTTACCTGATCGGTGACGACGAGCACGGCTGGGGCGAGGGCGTGGTCTTCAACATCGAAGGTGGTTGCTATGCCAAGTGCATCGACCTCTCCGAGAAGAACGAGCCGGTCATCTGGAAAGCCATCAAGCACGGCGCGGTACTGGAGAACGTCGTGATCGACGCCAACAAGCACGCCGACTACGCCGACGTGAGCCTGACCCAGAACAGTCGTGCCGCCTACCCGCTGGCGCACGTCGAGAAGGTCTCGGCAGAGAACCTGGGCGGCGAGCCGAACGCGGTCATCTTCCTGACCTGCGACCTGACCGGCGTACTGCCTCCGGTGTCGATCCTGAACAACGAGCAGGCGGCCTACCACTTCCTGTCCGGCTACACCGCGCTGGTCGGTTCCACCGAAATGGGTTCGGGCGGCGGCATCAAGTCGACCTTCTCTACCTGCTTCGGCGCACCGTTCTTCCCGCGCCCAGCCGGTGTCTACGCCGAGCTGCTGATCAAGCGCATCAAGGCGTTCGGTTCGAAGGTCTACCTGGTCAATACCGGCTGGACCGGTGGTGGCTACGGCGTCGGCAAGCGCTTCAGCATCCCGACCACCCGTGGCGTGATCGCTGCCATCCAGAGCGGCGCCCTGATCGGTGCCGAGACCGAGCACCTGGACATCATCAACCTGGACGTGCCGAAGGCTGTTCCAGGCGTCGAGACCGAGCTGCTCAACCCGCGCAACACCTGGGCTGACAAGGCTGCCTACGACGAAGCCGCCAAGGGCCTGGCCACGCTGTTCACCGAGAACTTCAAGAAGTTCGACGTTTCCGACGCCATCAAGGCCGCTGGTCCGCAGCTGTAAGCTGGAGCCGGTTCGGATGAAAAGCCGCCCTTCGGGGCGGCTTTTTCGTATTTGAAAGCCTGCTTTGGGTGCTGTGTCTACTGAGGCTATCGCAGGGAAAGCCAGCTTCTATAGGATTTACACGCCGTTCCTGAAGGTCTGCTGGATTGCTGCATCAATACAGCAAGGCCAGAATCTGTTTCACTTGCAGGGCACCCACCAGAAAGCAGATGCCTTATGACAGAATCCCCCCAACGCTCCGCCTTCTCCCATTTCCACCCCATCCTCACCCGTCCGCAGGACAACGACCACAACGGTCACCTCGCCGGCGCCACCGTGCATGCCTTCTTCGAAACCGCCATCCAGGCCTTCCTGGTCGAACAGGCCGAACTGGACCTGCGCGACGGTGAGCTGGCCGGCTTCGTCGTGAGTTCGGCGGCGGACTTCTTCGCCTTGCCGGGATTTCCCGACGTGCTCGAGGTGGGCCTGGGCGTGACGCGCCTGGCAGGCAGCACCGTGGAGTTCCGCCTGGCGCTGTTCCGCCCGGGCGAGGCCGAAGCCTGCGCGGCGGGGAGCGTGGTGCAGGTATTCGTCGAGCGGGCCTCGGGACGTCCGGTGGCGCTGTCGGAGACGCTGCAGCTGATCCTCGCCGGGCTGTCGCTCAATCGTTGAGGCGAATGATCCCCTCGCGCACGGCGAAAAGCACCAGGCCGGGCACGTCGTGGATCTGCAGGCGGTGCATGATCTGCGAGCGATGGGCCTCGACGGTCTTGATGCTAAGGCCCAGGCCGTCGGCGATGGAGCGGGTGGTCTCGCCTCGGGCGATCAGGCGCAGGATCTCCAGCTGGCGGTTGGTCAGCGGCGGTGTCTGCACCTGGCTGACGACGCGCTTGCGGCTGTGTTTCAGGGCCTGGCCGATGACCATCGGCAGTACCGCCGACGACAGGTACTGGCCGCCTCCGCGCAGGGTCTGCAGGGCTTGTTCCAGCTCGCTCACCGTGGCGCTCTTGAGCAGGAAGCCATGGGCGCCCAGCTGCAGGCAGCTCATCACATGCTCGAGCTCCGAGCGTGGCGAAAACATCAGTACCCGGCAGGCTGGCGCGCGGATGAACAGCTCCTGCAGGGCCTGCTGGCTGTCCAGCTCGCCGCTCATGTCGAGCACCACGATGTCCGGCTTGAGTTTTTCCGCGAGGCTCACGGCTGTCATGGCATCGCCGGTGTCGCCCACCACGACGAAATCTTTCTTCTGTTCAAGCAGGGCACGCAGGCCGGCGCGGAAGAGCGGCGAGTGATCGGCAAGCAGGATTCGGCAAGGCATGAATAAGGGCCTGTTTCGCAAGGGAAGGGGGGCGGCAGGCCTGCTCGATCCGGAAGCGCACTGCCGCGCGGTTGCGCGATCAGTCCTTGTCTGCCGATGGGCACGGCAGTGCCTCTTATCATAGGCGTTCGAACACCGACGGCAGTAGTGGACGCAGGGGCAGGCCCAGGGCATGGACGCTCTCGCTGTGACCGATGATCATCAGGCCACCGGGGCGCAGGTGTGCCAGCAGGCGCTGGAGTACCTCGTTCTTGTACCGTGGCGCCAGGTTCGACAACAGGTTGCGCAACAGGATGACGTCGAAGCTGCCGAGCTGTTCGGGCAGGGGCCGGATCAGGTTGAGCGCTTCGAAGCGCACCTGCTTGCGCAGGGCCGCCGAGACCCGCAGTCGACCGGTCATCTCGCCTACCCCGCACAGGCCGTGGCGGGCCAGCCAGCCTTCGGGAAAGTAGCGTGCCTGGGCGATGTCGTAGATGCCGGCAGCGGCGGTTTCCAGCAGTTGCGCGTTGAAGTCGCTCGCCAGCACCTGCCAGTCGGGATGGCGGGCGTTTTCGGCGGCGACCATGGCCAAGCTCCAGGCTTCTTCCCCGGTGGCGCAGGCGGCGCTCCACAGGCGTGCGGGGTGGTCGAGCTCGGCCAGCCAGCGGGCCAGGCATTCGAAATGACGATGCTCGCGAAAGAAGTAGCTGTCATGGGCGACCAGCAGGCGCAGCAGGTGCTCGCGTTCGCCCGCGCCGTGGGGGCCGTCGAGCAGGGCGAGATAGTGTTCGAAGTCGGGAAGGCCCAAGGCCTTGAGGCGCTTGTGCAGGCGTGCCGCGACCACGGCACGGCGGTCGTCGGCCAGTTGCACGCCGGTGGCCTGCACGACCCGTTGGCGAATCGACGCAAAGCTGGCTTCGCCGAGCAGTGGCGGGCGGCGGCCTGGCATCCTTCAGCCTCTCCTGGCCCGTGGCAGACAGATGGGGGCGGTAATGATCGTGCGCATTCCCTGCGTCCTGTGCTTGATCGAAACGACGATGATAACTAGTGGCAAGTGGCCTCCATATCGGGGCAGCCCCTAATCCTCTGGCGGGTATACAAACGAAAAGGCCCTGCCGATGAGGGCAGGGCCTTAGGTTTCAGGCGTAAGCCTGGCGATCAGTCGTGGCGCCAGTGGCGCTTGTGCTTGCGATGGCCATAGTGGTGGCCACGGTCGTAGTAGCGGCGATCGTCGTAGTCGCGACGGTAGCGACGCTCGTGGCGTTCATCTTCGTCGGCCTTGTTGCCCATGTAGTTGCCCAGTGCGCCACCGGCGCCACCACCGGCGGCCGCGCCGATGTAGCTGCCGGTGGTGCCGCCCATGGAGCGACCCACCACGTTGCCGCCTGCTGCACCCAGCGCGCCACCGATGGCGGCCTCGCCGCGCTGGCGCTTGTCGGCGCCCAACGCACCGCCGGCCGCGCCGCCCAGGCCGGCACCGATGGCGCCGCCGGTGCTACCGCCGATGGAGTTGCCCACCACGGAGCCCAGTACCCCACCCAATGCGCCGCCAATGCCGGCTTCGGTGGTGCCGCCTGCCATGGCAACGCCGCTGAGCAGACCAAAAGACAACAACAGAATCGAGGAGTACTTCTTCATCAAGAGAGCCTCAGAGGGATGACGAAGCGGAATTTGAGGCTCGCCGAGGCGGCTGGCAATCGGAATCCGACGAGTAGCACGAGTTGTACACAATTCTCTAAGTTATTGAATTATGTATGAAACTTTTGCGAATTTCGGCTGTCTGAGCTATTTATGACGAAGCCCTGAACCATTGCGGAACAGGGCTTTTTTGTGGGCAGGTGCTCGGGATCTGCGCTTGCCCCCTGTAGGAGCGCGCCTAGCCCAATCTTGCTCAGATGATGCGCCCGTCGTCCCGCGCTCGTTCCAGCTTGATGGCGATGAACTTCGACGTCGGCGTATGGCTGCCGTCGCCGATGCTTTCCAGCGGCACCAGCGGGTTTACCTCGGGGTAGTAGGCCGCCGCCTGGCCGGCGGGAATATCGAACGCCAGCAGGGTGAAGCCCTGCACCCGGCGTACATGGTCATCGCCCCACAGCGACACGATGTCGACTTTCTGCCCCGGTTGGAAGCCCAGGCGGATGATGTCGGCTTCGTTGACGAACAGCACGTCGCGCTGGCCGCGCACGCCGCGGTAGCGGTCGTCCATGCCATAGATGGTGGTGTTGTACTGATCGTGCGAACGCATCGACTGCATGATCAGGTCCGGCACCTGGCCGCTGGCGCGCACGCGTTCGTCGAGCAGGCTGTCGGGCAGCAGGTTGGCCTTGAAGTTGGCACGGCCGCTGGCGGTCTTCCACTGGCGGCTGCCGGCGCTGTTGCCCAGGTAGAAGCCGCCGGGCAGGCGCAGGCGTTCATTGAAGTCGGCAAAGCCGGGAATGGTGTCGGCGATCAGGTCGCGGATGCGGTCGTAGTCGGCCACCAACCAGTGCCAGTCCACCGGTTGCTTGCCCAGGGTGGCGGCGGCGATACCGGCGACCACGGCCGGCTCCGAGCGCATCTGCCGCGACAGCGGCTTGAGCTGGCCGTTGGAGGCGTGGACCATGCTGAACGAGTCCTCCACCGTTACCGCCTGCGGGCCTTCGCCCTGCAGGTCGATATCGGTACGGCCCAGGCACGGCAGGATCAGCGCCTGCTTGCCGTGGACCAGGTGGCTGCGGTTGAGCTTGGTGCTGATGTGCACGGTCAATTCGCAATTGCGCAGCGCCTGCGCGGTGCGTTCGGTGTCCGGCGTGGCCTGGGCGAAGTTGCCGCCCAGACCGATGAACACCTTGGCTCGGCCGTCGAGCATGGCGTGGATCGCCTCGACGGTGTTGTGGCCGTTGTGGCGCGGCACCGGGAAGCCGAAGCGCTTTTCGAGGGCGTCGAGCAGGAACACCGGCGGGCGTTCGTTGATGCCCATGGTGCGGTCACCCTGCACGTTGCTGTGGCCGCGCACCGGGCACAGGCCGGCGCCCGGCACGCCGAGGTTGCCGCGCAGCAGCATCAGGTTGACGATTTCCTGGATGGTCGGCACCGAATGGCGGTGCTGGGTGATGCCCATGGCCCAGCACATGATCACCCGTTTGCCCTTGCAGTACATGCGCGCCGACAGTTCTATGTCGGCGAGGGTCAGGCCCGATTGCGCCTGAATCTGCTCCCACGAAGTGGCATCGACCACCGCCAGGTACTCGTCCACGTCATGGCCGTGCTCGGCGATGAAGGCGTGGTCGAAGATCGCCGGCTCGCCCTTGGCCTGGGCTTCACGCTCCCACTGCAGCAGGAACTTGGCCATGCCGCGCAGCAGCGCCATGTCGCCGCCCAGGGCCGGTCGGAAGAATGCCGTGTTGGTCGGGCGGTCAGTGTTGGTCAGCATTTCCAGCGGGTTCTGCGGATGCTGGAAGCGCTCCAGGCCACGCTCCTTGAGCGGGTTGACACAGACCACCTGGGCGCCGCGTTTGACCGCGTCACGCAGCGGGTCGAGCATGCGCGGGTGGTTGGTGCCAGGGTTCTGGCCCCAGACGAAGATCGCGTCGGCGTGCTCGAAGTCGTCGTAGGTGACCGTGCCCTTGCCCACGCCGACGCTCTGGCCCAGGGCCACGCCGCTGGCTTCGTGGCACATGTTCGAGCAGTCGGGGAAGTTGTTGGTGCCGTAGGCGCGCACGAACAGCTGGTACAGGTACGCCGCCTCGTTGCTGGCCCGGCCGGAGGTATAGAACTCCGCCTGGTCAGGGCTGGACAGGTTGTTCAGGTGCCGGGCGATCAGGGCGAATGCCGCGTCCCAGTCGATCGGGCGGTAACGGTCGGTGACCGGGTCGTAGACCATCGGCTCGGTCAGGCGGCCCTGGTATTCGAGCCAGTAGTCGCTCTGTTCGAGCAGCGCGCTGACGCTGTAACGGGCGAAGAACGCCGCATCGACGCGGCGCTTGGTGGCCTCCCAGTTGACCGCCTTGGCGCCGTTCTCGCAGAACTTGACCATGCCGCTCTCGGGCGAGTCACCCCAGGCGCACCCAGGGCAGTCGAAACCGCCGTTCTGGTTGGTCTTGAGCAGGGCGCGGATGTTCTTCAGGGCGTTGTCGCTGCCCACCCAGGCCTTGGCCACGCTGCGCAGCGCC
>NZ_NIBE01000033.1:0-15729 GCF_002205115.1 Pseudomonas sp. DrBHI1 | reverse complement strand
GACTGTCACCCTGATCAAGACCATCGCAATGGAAGACGGTCTGCGCTTCGCCATCCGTGAAGGCGGTCGTACCGTCGGCGCCGGCGTCGTAGCGAAAATTATTGAATAAGTAGTTGATTTACTTGATCAGGCCGGTATAATGGCCGGCCTGATACAGCGTTATAGGTCAGTAGCTCAATTGGCAGAGCGACGGTCTCCAAAACCGTAGGTTGGGGGTTCGATTCCCTCCTGACCTGCCATTCACCTCGGTGTGATGGCTTTCTTCTCACAGGATCCTCCTCGATGACTCCCAAAACTGAAGCCCAAGAATCGCGTTTTGATCTGTTCAAGTGGCTCGCTGTTGTCGCATTGGTAGTCGTCGGTGTCGTGGGTAATCAGTATTACTCCGCGTCGCCGATCCTGTATCGCGTACTTGTCCTGCTTGCCCTGGCTGCTGTCGCTGGCTTCGTTGCCCTGCAGACCGCCAAAGGTAAGTCGTTCTTTGCGCTGGCGAAGGAAGCTCGTACCGAGATCCGTAAAGTCGTGTGGCCGACCCGCCAAGAAACCACTCAGACCACGCTGATTGTCGTGGCTGTAGTTCTGGTCATGGCGCTGCTGTTGTGGGGTCTAGATTCCCTGCTCGGCTGGTTGGTCTCCTTGATCGTTGGCTAAGGGTGTCTCGTGGCTAAGCGTTGGTATGTTGTGCATGCTTACTCGGGTTACGAGAAGCATGTAATGCGCTCCCTGATCGAGCGCGTCAAGCTGGCTGGCATGGAAGGCGAATTCGGCGAGATCCTGGTCCCGACCGAAGAAGTCGTCGAAATGCGCAACGGCCAGAAGCGCAAGAGCGAGCGTAAGTTCTTCCCTGGCTATGTACTGGTCCAGATGGAAATGAACGAAGGGACTTGGCACCTTGTCAAGGATACCCCTCGGGTCATGGGTTTCATTGGTGGTACCGCAGACAAGCCTGCGCCGATCACCGATAAAGAGGCAGAGGCCATCCTGCGTCGCGTTGCCGACGGGAGTGACAAGCCGAAGCCGAAGACGCTGTTCGAGCCGGGTGAAGTGGTTCGCGTCATTGATGGTCCGTTCGCCGACTTCAATGGCAGTGTCGAAGAGGTTAACTACGAAAAGAGCCGTCTGCAGGTTGCAGTGCTCATTTTCGGTCGCTCCACCCCGGTGGAGCTCGAGTTCAGCCAGGTCGAAAAGGTCTAGCAGAACGCAGCATCCCATACCCCGCAGCCCTATGTGCTGCGGGGTTTTGTCGTCACTGGGATAAAACGCAAGTCAAACGGGGAGCCATCAGGCGTTCGTACCCGAATTTGGAGTAGCTCATGGCTAAGAAGATTCAGGCTTACATCAAGCTGCAAGTAAAGGCCGGCCAGGCCAACCCAAGCCCACCCGTTGGTCCAGCACTGGGTCAACACGGTGTGAACATCATGGAATTCTGCAAGGCCTTCAACGCCCGTACCCAGGGTCAAGAGCCAGGTCTGCCGACTCCAGTGATCATCACTGTCTACAGTGACCGTAGCTTCACCTTCGAGACCAAGAGCACCCCTGCCTCGGTTCTGCTGAAGAAAGCTGCTGGCCTGACCAGCGGTTCGGCTCGCCCGAACACCGTCAAGGTCGGTACCGTCACCCGTGCTCAGCTGGAAGAGATCGCCAAGGCCAAGCAGGCCGATCTGACCGCCGCTGACATGGACGCTGCTGTACGCACCATCGCCGGCTCCGCCCGTAGCATGGGCCTGAACGTGGAGGGTGTGTAATGGCTAAGCTGACCAAGCGCCAAAAGGCTATCGCCGAGAAAATCGAAGCAGGCAAGGCCTACAACTTCGAAGAAGCCGCAACCCTGCTGGCTTCGCTGCCGGCTGCCAAGTTCGTCGAGTCGTACGACATCGCCGTCA
Source organism: Pseudomonas sp. DrBHI1 (assembly GCF_002205115.1). Classification (NCBI taxonomy): domain Bacteria; kingdom Pseudomonadati; phylum Pseudomonadota; class Gammaproteobacteria; order Pseudomonadales; family Pseudomonadaceae; genus Pseudomonas; species Pseudomonas sp. DrBHI1. Next base: position 13,846 of record NZ_NIBE01000033.1, on the reverse strand, counting down.
ACCTCGGTGTTGACCCACGTAAATCCGACCAGGTCGTTCGTAGCGCTACCGTGCTGCCACACGGCACTGGCAAGACCGTACGTGTTGCCGTCTTCACCCAGGGCCCAGCTGCTGAGGCCGCTCTGGCTGCCGGCGCTGACCGCGTAGGTATGGACGACCTGGCTGCCGAAATGAAAGGCGGCGACCTGAACTATGACGTCGTCATCGCATCGCCTGATGCAATGCGCGTTGTAGGTCAGCTGGGTCAGGTTCTGGGTCCTCGCGGCCTGATGCCTAACCCGAAAGTCGGTACCGTGACCCCAGACGTAGCCACTGCCGTGAAAAACGCCAAGGCTGGTCAGGTTCGCTACCGTACCGACAAGAACGGTATCATCCATACCTCCGTTGGCAAGATCGGCTTCGAAGCCGGCAAGCTGAAGGAAAACGTTGAAGCCCTGATCGCTGATCTGAAGCGTATCAAGCCGGCTTCCTCGAAAGGTATCTACGTCAAGCGCGTTACCCTGAGCACCACCATGGGCCCAGGTCTGATCATCGATCAGAGCTCGCTGAACGTGTAATGCTCGGTCGGTGCGACCTTGGTCGCACCGGCTACTAAATTGGGGTCCCTGCCTGGCGGGGGCTATCCAAGACCGTAGGCGGCGCAAGCCTTAAACCTCAAGCCTACGCAGATGGTGCTCCCGATTCGTTCGCGAATCAGACACCAAAACGACATCCGGCTTCGGCCAGATGAAACGGTAGAAACCAGGAGTAAACCCGTGGCAATTAAACTCGAAGACAAGAAGGCCATCGTCGCTGAAGTCAACGAGGCTGCCAAAGTCGCTCTGTCCGCTGTCGTGGCTGATGCCCGTGGTGTGACTGTAGGCGCAATGACCGGACTCCGTAAAGAGGCCCGCGAAGCTGGCGTTTACGTACGTGTCGTACGTAACACCCTGCTCAAGCGCGCTGTTGAAGGCACCGAATTCTCGATCCTCAACGACGCGTTCAAAGGCCCGACCCTGATTGCTTTCTCCAACGAACACCCGGGCGCTGCTGCCCGCCTGTTCAAAGAGTTCGCCAAGGGTCAGGACAAGTTCGAGATCAAGGCAGCTGCGTTTGACGGCAAGTTCCTTGCCGCTAACCAGATCGACGTGCTGGCAACCCTGCCAACTCGCGACGAGGCTATCGCACAGCTGATGAGCGTAATCCAAGGTGCAACCAGCAAGCTGGCTCGTACCCTGGCAGCTCTGCGCGACCAGAAAGAAGCTGCTGCTGCCTAAGGCACGCGCAACACTTTCAAAATCATACGTTTAATTTGATGGCTGCGTAGGCTGTCACCCCAATACAGGATTTAAGTCATGTCTCTGACTAACGAGCAAATCATCGAAGCAATCGGCCAGAAAACCGTTCTGGAAATTGTTGAGCTGATCAAAGCGATGGAAGAAACCTTCGGCGTTACCGCTGCTGCCGCTGTTGCCGCTGGCCCAGCTGTTGCTGCTGCCGCTGCTGAAGAGCAGACCGAGTTCAACGTCGTTCTGACCGAAGCTGGCGACAAGAAGGTCAACGTGATCAAGGCAGTTCGTGAACTGACCGGTCTGGGCCTGAAAGAAGCCAAAGAGAAAGTCGACGGCGCTCCTCAGGTCATCGCTGAAGGCGTTTCGAAAGAAGCCGCTGAAGACGCGAAGAAGAAGCTGGAAGAAGCTGGCGCTAAAGTCGAGCTGAAGTAATTTCGACTTTGCGACTCCAGTCCGAGCGTTAAGCGAAGGACTGATGGCTGGTGGCTTATGCCACCGGCCTTTTTCCGTTATTGGTGGCCGATCAGGTCGGCCCCGATAACGAGCTGCAAGACACCCATGAGGGTGGCGCAAACCAAGAGGTTTGCACGATTTTCGGCTGCTCCCGCCGGGAGATGCCAAACAAGCAGGTGACCAAGCTGGGGAATGCTGATGGCTTACTCATACACTGAGAAAAAACGTATCCGCAAGGACTTTAGCAAGTTGCCGGACGTCATGGATGTGCCTTACCTCCTGGCCATCCAGCTGGATTCGTATCGCGAATTCCTGCAGGCGGGAGCATCCAAGGATCAGTTCCGCGACGTCGGCCTGCATGCGGCCTTCAAATCGGTATTCCCGATCATCAGCTACTCCGGCAATGCTGCCCTGGAGTACGTCGGCTATCGCCTGGGCGAGCCGGCGTTCGATGTGAAGGAATGTGTCCTGCGTGGTGTGACCTTCGCGGTCCCGCTGCGGGTGAAGGTGCGCCTGATCATCTTCGACAAGGAATCGTCGAACAAAGCGATCAAGGACATCAAAGAGCAAGAAGTCTACATGGGTGAAATCCCCCTGATGACTGAGAACGGTACCTTCGTAATCAACGGTACCGAGCGTGTGATCGTATCTCAGCTGCACCGCTCGCCGGGTGTGTTCTTCGACCACGACCGTGGCAAGACCCACAGCTCGGGCAAGCTGCTGTACTCCGCGCGCATCATCCCTTACCGCGGTTCCTGGCTGGACTTCGAGTTCGACCCGAAGGACTGCGTGTTCGTGCGTATCGACCGTCGCCGCAAACTGCCGGCCTCGGTACTGCTGCGCGCGCTGGGCTACAGCACCGAAGAAGTACTCAACACCTTCTACACCACCAACGTGTTCCACCTGTCCGGCGAAAAACTGAGCCTGGAACTGGTGCCTCAGCGTCTGCGTGGTGAAGTTGCGGTCATGGACATCCATGACGGCAGCGGCAAGGTCATCGTCGAGCAAGGCCGCCGTATCACCGCGCGCCACATCAACCAGCTGGAAAAGGCTGGCGTGAAAGAGCTGGACGTACCGCTGGAGTACGTGCTGGGTCGCACCACCGCCAAGGCGATCGTGCACCCTGCCACCGGCGAGATCATCGCCGAGTGCAACACCGAGCTGACCACCGACCTGCTGGTGAAGATCGCCAAGGCCCAGGTTGTCCGCGTCGAGACCCTGTACACCAACGACATCGACTGCGGTCCGTTCATCTCGGATACCCTGAAGATCGACACCACCAGCAACCAACTGGAAGCGCTGGTCGAGATCTACCGCATGATGCGTCCAGGCGAGCCGCCAACCAAGGATGCCGCCGAGACCCTGTTCAACAACCTGTTCTTCAGCGCCGAGCGTTACGACCTGTCGGCCGTTGGTCGCATGAAGTTCAACCGTCGTATCGGTCGCACCGAGATCGAAGGTTCGGGCGTGCTGAGCAAGGAAGACATCGTCGAGGTCCTCAAGACCCTGGTCGATATCCGTAACGGCAAGGGCATCGTCGACGACATCGACCACCTCGGTAACCGTCGCGTCCGTTGCGTCGGCGAGATGGCCGAGAACCAGTTCCGCGTTGGCCTGGTGCGCGTAGAGCGTGCGGTCAAAGAGCGCCTGTCGATGGCTGAAAGCGAAGGCCTGATGCCGCAGGACCTGATCAACGCCAAGCCGGTAGCGGCGGCGGTGAAGGAGTTCTTCGGTTCGAGCCAGCTCTCGCAGTTCATGGACCAGAACAACCCGCTCTCCGAGATCACCCACAAGCGCCGCGTCTCCGCACTCGGCCCGGGTGGTCTGACCCGTGAGCGCGCCGGCTTCGAAGTCCGTGACGTACACCCGACCCACTACGGCCGCGTGTGCCCGATCGAGACCCCTGAAGGTCCGAACATCGGTCTGATCAACTCCCTGGCGGCCTATGCCCGCACCAACCAGTACGGCTTCCTGGAAAGCCCGTACCGCGTGGTGAAGGAAGGCGTTGTCAGCGACGACATCGTGTTCCTGTCGGCCATCGAAGAAGCCGATCACGTCATCGCCCAGGCTTCGGCCGCGATGAACGAGAAGAAGCAGCTGGTCGATGAGCTGGTAGCCGTTCGTCACCTGAACGAATTCACCGTCAAGGCGCCGGAAGACGTCACCCTGATGGACGTTTCGCCGAAGCAGGTAGTCTCGGTCGCAGCGTCGCTGATTCCGTTCCTCGAGCACGACGACGCCAACCGTGCGTTGATGGGTTCGAACATGCAGCGTCAGGCTGTACCGACCCTGCGTGCCGACAAGCCGCTGGTAGGTACCGGCATGGAGCGCAACGTCGCCCGTGACTCCGGGGTTTGCGTGGTTGCTCGCCGCGGTGGTGTGATCGACTCGGTCGACGCCAGCCGTATCGTTGTCCGCGTTGCCGACGACGAAGTGGAAACCGGCGAAGCAGGTGTGGATATCTACAACCTGACCAAGTACACCCGTTCGAACCAGAACACCTGCATCAACCAGCGTCCGCTGGTGAGCAAGGGTGACAAGGTTCAGCGTGGCGACATCATGGCCGACGGCCCGTCCACCGACATGGGTGAACTGGCACTCGGTCAGAACATGCGCATCGCGTTCATGGCGTGGAACGGCTTCAACTTCGAAGACTCCATCTGCCTGTCCGAGCGTGTGGTCCAGGAAGACCGCTTCACCACGATCCACATCCAGGAACTGACCTGTGTGGCGCGTGACACCAAGCTTGGCCCAGAGGAAATCACCGCGGACATCCCGAACGTGGGTGAGGCTGCGCTGAACAAGCTGGACGAAGCCGGTATCGTCTACGTGGGTGCCGAAGTCGGCGCTGGCGATATCCTGGTCGGCAAGGTAACGCCAAAAGGCGAAACCCAGCTGACGCCGGAAGAAAAACTGCTGCGCGCAATCTTCGGTGAGAAGGCCAGCGACGTCAAAGACACCTCCCTGCGCGTGCCGACCGGCACCAAGGGCACCGTCATCGACGTCCAGGTCTTCACCCGTGATGGCGTCGAGCGCGACAGCCGCGCCCTGGCCATCGAGAAGATGCAGCTGGACGAGATCCGCAAGGACCTCAACGAAGAGTTCCGCATCGTCGAAGGCGCGACCTTCGAGCGTCTGCGTTCTGCCCTGAACGGCCAGGTGGTCGACGGTGGCGCGGGCCTGAAGAAAGGCACCGTGATCACCGATGACGTCCTGAACGGTCTGGAGCACGGCCAGTGGTTCAAACTGCGCATGGCCGAAGATGCACTGAACGAGCAGCTGGAAAAGGCTCAGCAGTACATCGTCGATCGCCGTCGCCTGCTGGACGACAAGTTCGAAGACAAGAAGCGCAAGCTGCAGCAGGGCGATGACCTGGCTCCAGGCGTACTGAAGATCGTCAAGGTCTACCTGGCAATCCGCCGTCGCATCCAGCCGGGTGACAAGATGGCCGGTCGTCACGGTAACAAGGGTGTCGTCTCGGTAATCATGCCGGTCGAAGACATGCCGCACGACGCCAACGGTACTCCGGTCGACGTCGTACTGAACCCGCTGGGCGTACCTTCGCGTATGAACGTCGGTCAGATTCTCGAAACCCACCTGGGCCTCGCGGCCAAGGGCCTGGGCGAGAAGATCGACCGCATGATCGAAGAGCAGCGTAAAGCCGCTGAACTGCGTACCTTCCTCACCGAGATCTACAACGAAATCGGTGGGCGTCAGGAGAACCTGGAAGAGTTCACCGACGAAGAGATCCTCGCCCTGGCGAACAACCTGAAGAAAGGCGTGCCTATGGCTACTCCGGTCTTCGACGGTGCCAAGGAGCGTGAGATCAAGGCCATGCTGAAACTGGCAGACCTGCCGGAAAGCGGCCAGATGGTGCTGTTCGATGGCCGTACCGGCAATAAGTTCGAGCGTCCTGTGACCGTGGGTTACATGTACATGCTCAAGCTGAACCACTTGGTGGACGACAAGATGCACGCGCGTTCCACTGGTTCCTACAGCCTGGTTACCCAGCAGCCGCTGGGTGGTAAGGCGCAGTTCGGTGGTCAGCGTTTCGGGGAGATGGAAGTGTGGGCGCTGGAAGCATACGGCGCGGCATACACCCTGCAAGAAATGCTCACAGTGAAGTCGGACGACGTGAACGGCCGTACCAAGATGTACAAGAACATCGTGGATGGCGATCACCGTATGGAGCCGGGCATGCCCGAGTCCTTCAACGTGTTGATCAAAGAGATCCGTTCGCTCGGTATCGATATCGATCTGGAAACCGAATAACACGTGACGCGAAGGGGAGTGGGCAGGTAATGCCCGCTCCCTGCTCCGCCAGGAGGAAAGGCCTTGAAAGACCTACTGAATTTGCTGAAAAACCAGGGTCAAGTCGAAGAGTTCGACGCCATCCGCATCGGTCTGGCGTCGCCTGAAATGATCCGTTCGTGGTCGTTCGGTGAAGTTAAGAAGCCGGAAACCATCAACTACCGTACGTTCAAGCCTGAGCGTGACGGCCTGTTCTGCGCCAAGATCTTTGGCCCAGTCAAGGACTACGAGTGCCTGTGCGGTAAGTACAAGCGCCTGAAGCACCGTGGCGTGATCTGCGAGAAGTGCGGCGTTGAAGTCGCCCTGGCCAAGGTTCGTCGTGAGCGCATGGCGCACATCGAACTGGCTTCGCCGGTTGCCCACATCTGGTTCCTGAAGTCGCTGCCGTCCCGTATCGGCCTGCTGATGGACATGACCCTGCGTGATATCGAGCGCGTGCTCTATTTCGAGAGCTATGTCGTTATCGATCCGGGCATGACCACCCTCGAGAAGGGTCAGCTGCTCAACGACGAACAGTACTTCGAAGCGCTGGAAGAGTTCGGTGACGACTTCGACGCCCGCATGGGTGCCGAGGCTGTCCGCGAGCTGCTGCACGCTATCGACCTGGAGCACGAGATCGGCCGCCTGCGCGAAGAGATTCCGCAGACCAACTCGGAAACCAAGATCAAGAAGCTGTCCAAGCGCCTGAAGCTGATGGAAGCTTTCCAGGGCTCGGGCAACCTGCCTGAGTGGATGGTCCTGACCGTCCTGCCAGTACTGCCGCCGGACCTGCGTCCGCTGGTACCGCTGGATGGCGGCCGCTTCGCGACCTCCGACCTGAACGACCTGTATCGTCGGGTGATCAACCGTAACAACCGTCTGAAGCGCCTGCTCGATCTGTCGGCGCCGGACATCATCGTGCGCAACGAAAAGCGCATGCTGCAGGAAGCGGTCGACGCCCTGCTGGACAACGGCCGTCGCGGTCGCGCCATCACCGGCTCGAACAAGCGTCCGCTGAAGTCCCTGGCCGACATGATCAAAGGTAAGCAAGGTCGCTTCCGTCAGAACCTGCTCGGTAAGCGCGTGGACTACTCCGGCCGTTCGGTAATTACCGTTGGTCCGACCCTGCGTCTGCACCAGTGCGGTCTGCCGAAGAAGATGGCCCTCGAGCTGTTCAAGCCGTTCATTTTCGGCAAGCTGGAAATGCGTGGTCTGGCGACCACCATCAAGGCCGCCAAGAAGATGGTCGAGCGCGAGCTGCCAGAGGTGTGGGACGTCCTTGCCGAAGTGATTCGCGAACACCCCGTACTGCTCAACCGTGCACCGACCCTGCACCGTCTGGGTATCCAGGCCTTTGAACCGGTTCTGATCGAAGGCAAGGCCATCCAGCTGCACCCGCTGGTCTGCGCCGCGTACAACGCCGACTTCGACGGTGACCAGATGGCCGTTCACGTGCCGCTGACCCTGGAAGCCCAGCTCGAAGCGCGCGCGCTGATGATGTCGACCAACAACATCCTGTCGCCAGCCAACGGTGAGCCAATCATCGTTCCGTCGCAGGACGTTGTACTGGGTCTGTACTACATGACCCGTGAAGCCATCAATGCCAAGGGCGAAGGTCGCGTGTTCGCCGACCTGCAGGAAGTCGACCGCGTATTCCGCGCCGGCGAAGCGGCCCTGCACGCGAAAATCAAGGTCCGTATCAACGAGACCGTGAAAGAGCGCGACGGCTCCATCGTCAAGAACACCCGTATTGTCGACACCACTGTCGGCCGTGCACTGCTGTTCCAGGTTGTGCCTGCCGGCCTGCCGTTCGACGTGGTCAACCAGTCGATGAAGAAAAAGGCGATCTCCAAGCTGATCAACCAGTGCTACCGCGTGGTTGGTCTGAAAGAGACCGTGATCTTCGCCGACCAGCTGATGTACACCGGTTTTGCTTATTCGACCATTTCCGGCGTTTCGATCGGCGTCAACGACTTCGTGATCCCGGACGAGAAAGCCCGCATCATCGGTACCGCCACCGACGAAGTGAAGGAAATCGAGAGCCAGTACGCCTCCGGCCTGGTTACCCAGGGCGAGAAGTACAACAAGGTCATCGACTTGTGGTCCAAGGCGAACGACGAAGTGTCCAAGGCGATGATGGCCAACCTCTCGAAAGAGAAGGTCGTCGACCGCGAGGGCAAGGAAGTCGAGCAAGAGTCCTTCAACTCGATGTACATGATGGCCGACTCCGGTGCGCGTGGTTCCGCTGCCCAGATTCGTCAGCTGGCCGGTATGCGTGGTCTGATGGCCAAGCCGGACGGCTCGATCATCGAGACGCCGATCACCGCGAACTTCCGTGAAGGTCTGAGCGTACTGCAGTACTTCATCTCGACCCACGGTGCTCGTAAGGGTCTGGCGGATACCGCACTGAAGACTGCTAACTCCGGTTACCTGACTCGTCGTCTGGTAGACGTGGCGCAGGATCTGGTGGTTACCGAGATCGACTGCGGCACCGACCAGGGCCTGCTGATGACCCCGCACATCGAAGGCGGTGACGTTGTCGAGCCGCTGGGTGAGCGTGTACTGGGTCGTGTCATCGCCCGTGACGTGTTCAAGCCAGGCACCGAGGACGTCATCGTTCCGGCCGGTACCCTGGTGGATGAGCAGTGGGTCGAGTTCATCGAACTGAACAGCATCGATGAAGTGGTCGTGCGTTCGCCGATCAACTGCGAAACCCGCTACGGCATCTGCGCCAAGTGCTACGGTCGCGACCTGGCTCGCGGTCACCAGGTGAACATCGGTGAAGCTGTCGGCGTTATCGCTGCACAGTCGATCGGTGAGCCGGGTACCCAGCTGACCATGCGTACGTTCCACATCGGTGGTGCTGCAAGCCGTACCTCGGCTGCCGACAGCGTCCAGGTGAAAAACGGCGGTATGGTGCGTCTGCACAACCTGAAGCAGGTCGAGCGTGCCGACGGCAACCTGGTTGCCGTATCGCGTTCCGGCGAGCTGGCCATTGCCGATGAATTCGGTCGTGAGCGTGAGCGTTACAAGCTGCCTTACGGTGCGGTGATTTCGGTCAAGGAAGGTGAGAAGGTCGAAGCTGGCGCCATCGTCGCCAAGTGGGACCCGCACACCCACCCGATCGTTACCGAGCTCAAAGGTACCGTGACCTTCGTGGGCATGGAAGAAAACATCACCATCAAGCGCCAGACCGACGAACTGACCGGCCTGACCAACATTGAAGTGATGGACGTCAAGGATCGCCCTGCCGCCGGCAAGGAAATCCGTCCGGCGATCAAGATGGTCGACGCCAACGGCAAGGACCTGTACCTGCCAGGCACCGACGTGCCTGCCCAGTACTTCCTGCCGGCCAACGCCCTTGTCGGCGTGGCTGACGGTGCCCAGATCGGCGTCGGTGACGTTATCGCGCGTATCCCGCAAGAAACGTCGAAGACCCGTGACATCACCGGTGGTCTGCCACGCGTTGCCGACCTGTTCGAAGCGCGTCGTCCGAAAGAAGCCTCGATCCTGGCTGAAGTCAGCGGCACCATCGCGTTCGGTAAAGAGACCAAGGGCAAGCGTCGTCTGGTCATCACTCCGACCGACGGTAGCGATCCGTACGAAGAGCTGATTCCGAAGTGGCGCCACCTGAACGTCTTCGAAGGCGAACAGGTAAACCGCGGCGAAGTCATCTCCGACGGCCCGAGCGATCCGCACGACATCCTGCGTCTGCTGGGTGTGAGCGCGCTGGCGAAGTACATCGTCAACGAGATCCAAGACGTTTACCGTCTGCAAGGCGTGAAGATCAACGACAAGCACATCGAGACCATCCTGCGTCAGATGCTGCGCAAGGTCGAGATCTCCGAGTCGGGCGATTCCAGCTTCATCAAGGGCGACCAGATGGAACTGACTCAGGTACTGGTAGAGAACGAGCGTCTCGCCAGCGAAGACAAGTTCATCTCCAAGTTCACCCGTGTGCTGCTGGGTATCACCAAGGCCTCGCTGTCCACCGAATCGTTCATCTCGGCGGCTTCCTTCCAGGAAACCACCCGCGTACTGACCGAAGCGGCGGTAACCGGCAAGCGCGACTACCTGCGCGGCCTGAAAGAGAACGTGGTCGTGGGTCGCCTGATCCCGGCCGGTACTGGTCTGGCCTACCACAGCGAGCGCAAGCGTCGCCGTGATGCCGACAAGCCGCTGCGTGTGAGCGCCAGTGAGGTGGAAGCCGCACTGACCGAAGCGCTGAACTCCAGCGGTAACTAAGTGCAGGGCAGGGCCCCGGCAAGCCTCTAGCGATCATCGGCGACATGAATTGTTGCCGATGATCGGGCGAGGAGGGCCGGGGCCTCGTCTTGACTGGGTGCAAGATCCTCTTTAGACTTTTGTACCCTTAAATTTGGTGAGGCTCCGTCTCGCCAATTTTTGGCTTTCTTGCAAGACAATAGAGTCGCAAGACAATCAGTGGAGCTAGTAGATGGCAACTATCAACCAGCTGGTACGTCAGCCGCGTAAGCGTTCGGTCGAGAAGTCCGACGTTCCTGCGCTGCAGAACTGCCCGCAGCGTCGTGGCGTGTGCACCCGTGTGTACACCACCACGCCGAAAAAACCTAACTCGGCACTGCGTAAAGTATGCCGTGTGCGTCTGACCAACGGTTTCGAGGTTTCCTCGTACATCGGCGGTGAAGGCCACAACCTGCAAGAGCACAGCGTCGTCCTGATCCGTGGCGGCCGTGTAAAAGACTTGCCAGGTGTTCGTTACCACACCGTTCGCGGCTCTCTGGATACTTCGGGCGTCAAAGGCCGTAACCAGGGTCGTTCGAAGTACGGTACCAAGCGTCCGAAGTAATCGGTCGTTTGCAGACATCCATTTTTTTGAGTCGATAAGAGTAAGGTCGGGCAGGGGTCGAAGACCCACGTCCCGGGCTAACCTGAAGACCGTTTGAGGGCTTATCATGCCAAGACGTCGTGTAGCAGCAAAACGTGAGATCCTGGACGATCCGAAGTACGGATCCCAGATCCTCGCCAAGTTCATGAACCACGTGATGGAAAGCGGCAAGAAGGCCGTAGCCGAGCGCATCGTTTACGGTGCCCTGGATACCGTCAAAGCACGCAAGAACAGCGACCCCCTGGAAATCTTCGAGAAAGCTCTCGACGCCATCGCTCCGCTGGTCGAAGTAAAGTCCCGCCGTGTCGGCGGTGCCACTTACCAGGTTCCGGTTGAAGTTCGTCCGTCCCGTCGTAACGCTCTGGCAATGCGCTGGCTCGTAGACTACGCCCGCAAGCGCGGCGAGAAGTCGATGGCTCTGCGCCTGGCTGGCGAGCTGCTGGATGCTGCTGAAGGCAAGGGTGCTGCAGTCAAGAAGCGTGAAGACGTTCACCGTATGGCTGAAGCCAACAAAGCGTTCTCGCACTACCGCTTCTAATTCAAGCATCAATCATTTTGCGAGGGCTTTATGGCTCGTACTACAGCAATTAACCGCTACCGTAACATCGGTATCTGCGCGCACGTTGACGCGGGCAAGACTACCACTACCGAGCGGATCCTGTTCTACACAGGTCTGAGCCACAAGATGGGCGAGGTGCATGACGGCGCCGCGACCACCGACTGGATGGTGCAGGAGCAGGAGCGCGGTATCACCATTACCTCCGCTGCCGTTACCACCTTCTGGAAAGGTTCCCGTGGTCAGTACGACAACTACCGCGTAAACGTCATCGATACCCCCGGCCACGTTGACTTCACCATTGAAGTAGAGCGTTCGCTGCGTGTGCTCGACGGCGCGGTCGTTGTGTTCTGCGGTACCTCCGGCGTTGAGCCACAGTCCGAAACCGTATGGCGTCAAGCCAACAAGTACGGCGTTCCACGTGTTGTCTACGTGAACAAGATGGACCGTGCTGGTGCCAACTTCCTGCGCGTTGTCGGCCAGATCAAGAACCGCCTGGGTCACACCCCGGTCCCGGTCCAGCTGGCTATCGGTGCAGAAGACGACTTCCAGGGTCAGGTTGACCTGATCAAGATGAAAGCCATCTACTGGAACGACGACGACAAAGGTACTACCTACCGTGAGGAAGAGATTCCTGCCGAGCTGGTGGACCTGGCCAACGAATGGCGCAACAACATGGTCGAGGCTGCTGCCGAGGCCAACGAAGAGCTGATGAACAAGTACCTCGAAGAAGGTGACCTGTCCGTCGAAGACATCAAGGCTGGTCTGCGCGCCCGTACCCTGGCGAGCGAGATCGTTCCTGCTGTCTGCGGTTCCTCGTTCAAGAACAAGGGCGTTCCCCTGGTTCTCGACGCCGTTATCGACTTCCTGCCCGCTCCGACCGAAATCCCGGCGATCAAGGGTATCCACCCTGACCTGATCGACGTGCCGAAGGATGAAGTCACTCCAGAGCAGTACGATGAGCGTCCTGCTGACGACAACGAGCCGTTCTCGGCCCTGGCGTTCAAGATTGCCACCGACCCGTTCGTGGGTACTCTGACCTTCGTTCGCGTCTACTCGGGCTTCCTGACCTCCGGTGACTCCGTCATCAACTCGGTCAAGGGCAAGAAAGAGCGCGTTGGTCGTATGGTGCAGATGCACGCCAACCAGCGTGAAGAGATCAAAGAAGTACGCGCTGGCGACATCGCTGCTCTGATCGGCATGAAGGACGTCACCACCGGTGACACCCTGTGCAACGCCGACAAGCCGATCATTCTCGAGCGTATGGACTTCCCTGAGCCGGTAATTTCGCTCTCCGTAGAGCCGAAAACCAAGGCTGACCAGGAGAAGATGGGTATCGCACTGGGCAAGCTGGCTCAGGAAGACCCGTCGTTCCGCGTCAAGACCGACGAAGAAACCGGCCAGACCATCATCTCCGGTATGGGTGAGCTGCACCTGGACATCCTCGTTGACCGCATGAAGCGCGAGTTCAACGTCGAGTGCAACGTCGGCAAGCCGCAGGTTTCCTACCGCGAGAAGATCACCAAGTCCAACGTCGAGATCGAAGGCAAGTTCGTTCGTCAGTCGGGTGGTCGTGGTCAGTTCGGTCACTGCTGGATCCGTTTCTCGGAGCCGGACGTCGACGAGAAGGGCAACATCACCGAAGGTCTGGTGTTCACCAGCGAAGTCGTTGGTGGTGTGATTCCTAAGGAATTCATCGCCCCGATCCAGAAGGGTATCGAAGAGCAGATGAAAAACGGCGTTGTTGCCGGCTATCCGCTGCTCGGCCTGAAGGCTACCGTATTCGACGGTTCGTACCACGATGTCGACTCCAACGAAATGGCGTTCAAGATCGCCGCTTCGATGGCGACCAAGCAACTGGCCCAGAAGGGCGGTGGCGTGGTCCTTGAGCCGATCATGAAGGTCGAAGTTGTAACCCCGGAAGACTACCTGGGTGACGTGATGGGTGACCTGAGCCGTCGTCGCGGGATGATCCAGGGTAATGAAGACTCGGTGTCCGGCAAGGTAATCACTGCTGAGGTACCGCTCGGAGAGATGTTCGGTTACGCAACCGACGTTCGTTCCATGTCTCAGGGTCGCGCAAGCTACTCCATGGAATTCTCCAAATACGCCGAAGCTCCGTCGAACATCGTCGAAGCACTCGTTAAAAAACAAGGCTAATCCCCTTTAGGCAAGAGGTTCACTGTCGTGGCTAAAGAAAAATTTGATCGTTCCCTTCCCCACGTTAACGTCGGCACCATCGGCCACGTTGACCACGGTAAGACCACTCTGACCGCAGCGCTGACCCGCGTCTGCTCCGAAGTTTTCGGTTCGGCCGTTGTTGAGTTCGACAAGATCGACTCGGCTCCGGAAGAAAAAGCGCGCGGTATCACCATCAACACCGCTCACGTCGAGTACAACTCGAACATT
>NZ_NIBE01000032.1:0-26536 GCF_002205115.1 Pseudomonas sp. DrBHI1 | reverse complement strand
GCGCAACACCCTCCACCCCCTGGGGCGCCGACTACTTTCCCAACATCCCCTTGCTCACCCAGGACGGCCAACAGGTGCGCTTTTTCGACGACCTGATCAAGGGCAAGGTGGTGGCCATCAATTTCATCTTCACCGGCTGCGGCGACTCCTGTCCGGTGGAAACCGCCCGCCTGCGCCAGGTGCAGAAGCTGCTGGGCGAGCGCGTCGGCCAGGACATCTTCATCTACTCGATCAGCATCGATCCCTTTAACGACACCCCCGCCACCCTCAAGCGCTACGCCGAGAAGTTCGCCATCGGCCCGGGCTGGACCTTGCTTACCGGCGCAGCCGCCGACATCGAGCAACTGCGTCGCAGCCTCGGGTTGTACATCGAGGGCCTTGAGAATGGCCGCAGCAAGGACCACAACCTCAGCCTGATCATCGGCAACCAGGCCACCGGCCGCTGGATGAAGGCCTCGCCCTTCGAAAGCCCGTACATCCTCGCCGACCGCCTGGCCAACAGCCTGCACAACTGGAAGACCGCCAGCGCCCAGCACCACGACTACACCCAGGCCCCCGACATTCGCCCGCCCAGCGCGGGCGAACAACTGTTCAGGACCCGCTGCTCGTCGTGCCATACCCTGGGCGAGGCCGAGCCCGGCGCCACCCGAGGTATCGGTCCGGACCTGCTGGGAGTGACCCGCCAGCGTGACGAGGCCTGGCTCAAGCGCTGGCTGATGGAGCCCGACCGGATGCTGGCGGAGAAAGACCCGCTGGCGATGCTGCTGTACGCGCAGTACAACCAGCTGGCGATGCCCAACATGCGATTGGGGGAAACAGAAGTGGCGGCGCTGGTCGGCTATCTCGAAGAGGAAACGACGCGCTTGCAAGCACCATATTGAGCGACCGCAGGGGAACGCCACAGGGCAGCTGGCAATATCATGAAGCCATCAAATCGCGTTAAGCTCGCGGTATACACTCAGCCATCGCATCATTGGATCCGATGCACGCCTGCTCGCCGAGATCACAAGGAGTCTTCTCATGCCATACATCACCCAGGTCGACAGCACCCTTTGGGCGCTGATCACTCGCCTGCAGGGTCAGGAGCTGCAAACACCCCACACGCCAAGCAACGCCCGCTTCCAGGTCGACACGGTGGGTGCCGACAACCTGACGATCACCACCGGCGCCCAGGCCAGTAGCCTGACCATCAGCCGTGGGGCGTTCCAGCAAACACTGGACTATCTCGCAGCCAACGGGCACTTCGGCGTTTCCAACGCAGTCCCGGTCGCCTCAAACAAGGATCCGGCACTGGCCGGCCCGGTCTGCCTGGCGGCGCGTCTTCAGCCCAACGGCAACCCTGGGCGCATGGTCATCACCTACATCCTGCCTATTCTCGAGCACTGCCAGGCGGTCGGCATACAGCGCGCCATCACCCCGACCACGACCTGGCTTCTACCCTGAAGCCCATCTTGTCAGCGCGGCAGGACGCCAACGCGCCGCAGTTCACATGCCGCATTTTTGCCTAGAGCGACCGCCCGGATCCCCAGGCCCCGTTTTCAAGGATGTCGATGAACCCGTCAAACATCGTGCGCTACTGGCACGCCATCGAATTGTTGCAACCTCAACCCGTCCCCAAACTGAACATCCGTGACGAGGACGACATCTATCTGCCGTTCTTTCACGACATCCGCAGCCAGGACGACCCGCTGCCTTGGATGCCCGGCAGCCTGGTGGGCAAACAGAAACTGCCGGAAAAACGCGTATGGAGCCACAGCCTGTTCGCCCACCTTTACGACAGCCTGGCGGTGACTACCGCCCTGAGGGAGCGGTTTGGCGCCGACCAGGGCTACAGCGAGCCACAGTCGCGGGAAACGGCCCTGTTCGCCCTGCGCTTCAGCGCCGAAGGCATGCTGGTACCGGACAGCCTGGTGCTGTCCAGCGAAGCCTGGTTTCTTGGTTGCGTGCTTGCCGAGCGGAATTGGGAGCATGGCTTCGCCAGCGCGCAGGACGACGCCCGCCAACTGGCCTGTCAGTTGCTTGGCACCGTCGTCACCAGCGATGCGTTGCATGAACTGACCCTGGCGATTGTTCAAGCGTTGGGGCTGGAGGCATTCTTCGGCGATGCCGCTCACCGCCACAGGGTGCGCTCCACCCCGATCGACCCAGAAAAGCCTGCACCTCAGGACGATCCACTCAACAGCTTCCTGCTCGATGACCTCACTCATGTCGCATCGGCGCTGGATCGCGGCGTGTCCAGTACCGCGCTCACCCAGTACCTGCGTGAACATGCCCCAGGCCAACGGCTGCACCTGGACCAGCCGCATGCCTCGCTGCCGATCATCGAGCGTCTCTATCCCCATCGCCATGCGCCGGGCTGCTGGCCGAGCGATAAGCATCTTGGCCTGGTGCACTCGCAACAGCTGGCAGTCAACAGCCTGTTGGCCGAACTCGGTGAAAGTGCTGGAGTCATGGGGGTCAACGGCCCACCAGGAACAGGCAAGACCACGCTGTTGCGCGACCTGATCGCGGCCGTGGTGACCCGCAGAGCCGATGTGCTCGCCTCGTTCGACAGGGCTTCCCAGGCCTTTCTCAACAATGGCTGCGAGGAGCTCAACGACGGCGGGCGGCCGCAGAAAGGCTACCGCCTGAATCCCGAGCTGTTCGGTTTCGAAGTGGTGGTAGCCTCGAGCAATAATGGCGCGGTGGAAAACATCACGCTGGAGCTGCCGCAGGCCGGAAAGGTCGACCCCTCCTGGCTTGGCGAAATCGATTATTTCGCTGACATCGCCACGTTGCTGATCGACCAGCCGGCCTGGGGATTGATCTCTGCGGCACTGGGCAGCAAGACCAAGCGCAAGCAGTTCGTCAGCCAGTTTTTCTACGGTGAAGCCCCCCCCAAGAAGAAAAAGGCACGAACGAGCGAAGCCGCAAACGACCTGCAGACCGCCGACGTGCTCGCTGAGCACGAAGACAGCTACACCGCGGATATCGACGTATCCGACAAGCCGACCGGTCCTCGGGGGTTCATCGGCTGGCTGAGCAACCCGGCCAACAGCATCCCCGAGAGCGAACGCCAGGCACGCTGGAAAGCGGCAAAACGTCGCTACACCGCCAGCAAGGAAGCAGCCGACGCGCTGTGTGAGCAAACCGCGGCGATCAATCAACGAATCGATGCCGTTCGTGAAAGTCGAACGGCGCTGACCTTTCAACAGGCTGAGCATGACGCTCACTGGCGCGCCCATGAGCGACTCAAGGCCGGCCAGCTAGACCACGAGAACGCGAATCTGCTGCCAGCCCGGAACCAACTGAGAAATGCGCTGGATGCCCTGGACAGCCACGTCGGCCAACGGCCCGGCATATGGCGCAATCTCGTCACCCTCGGGGGGGCGGGCCGCACATGGCGTGCGCAACGTACCTATCTGCAGCAACGCCACCAGCTTTGCAGCGACAGTTACGCCACCGCCATGAAACAGGATGCGCGCCTTTCCGAGCAGCTACAGATGCATCAACTGCAGCTCGAAGCCGTCAAGCAGCAGCTTGGGCTTGCAGAGGCTGCACTGCACACCGACGTCGAAACAGCTCGGCAACTTGCCGTCGTGGGGGGAGCCGAGCATCTGCTGCCCTGGCTGACGCAGGGGGATATTGGCCGTGGGGAGGCCATTGAGAAACTCGAGCCCTGGCAATTGAAAGGCTGGCGCCAGGCACGGGCACGGGTGTTCATCGAGGCACTCGGCCTGCACAAGACCCTGTTCCAGATCGAGGCGAAGCGCTTGAGCGCCAACCTCTACTGCATCACCCGACAACTGACAGGCAGCCAGTATCTGGGCATTTCCCAAGACCTGAGCCGGTCGATCTGGGCATCACTGTTCATGGTGGTTCCGGTCCTGAGCAGTACCTTCGCCTCGTTCGCCCGATCGTTCGGCAGCTTTGGCTGTGAAGAAATTGGCTGGCTGCTGGTGGACGAGGCCGGCCAGGCCACGCCACAGGCTGCCGTAGGCGCCCTATGGCGTGCACGCCGCGCCGTGCTGGTCGGCGATCCGCTGCAATTGCCGCCCATCGTGCCGGTATGCGATGCGGTGCTTGAGCACATGCGAAACCACTACCAGGTCGATCCGCACTGGATCTGCAATCGCCAGTCCGCCCAGTCCCTTGCCGACCTCGCCACGCGATGGGGCAAGATGCTGGGCCCAAAGGAGGCGCAGACCTGGGTAGGCCTACCACTGGTGGTCCATCGCCGCTGCGACCGTCCAATGTTCGAGATGGCAAACCGTATCGCTTATGCCGGCGCTATGGTCTATGGCACGGGCACGCCGGAACCCGCGAAAGCTACCAAGGCCAGCCTTCCCTCCGGCTGGCTGCATGCTCCCGGTCCTTCGTCAGGCAACTGGGTCCGTCAGGAAGGCATCATGCTCAAACGTCTGCTGGAACGCCTTGAGGCCGATGGTGTGCCAAAGGACGCGATCACGGTCATTACGCCGTTTCAAGACGTACGGAGCAAACTCTCGACATTCTTGCCCGCCCAGATCGTCTACGGGACCATTCATACCATGCAAGGCAAGGAAGCGCAGATCATCGTACTGCTGCTGGGCGGAAGCGCCGACAGCCAAGGTGCGCGAGATTGGGCGGTGGAAACCCCGAATCTGCTCAACGTTGCAGTCACCCGCGCCAGGGAGCGGCTGTACGTCATCGGTGACTACGATGACTGGAGCAAGCGCCGACAGTTCGAACAGATCATGACGTTGTTGCCGAAACGATCCCTGCTGCCGCTCGACAGCACGACCTCTGCCTGAGCAGCCGCGCGAACCAGGCCCGACCGATGCCGGGCCTGGCCGCACCGCCCGTGTGACACTTGACCCGCACCTGCGGCCCGCTCCATGCTCGAACGCTTCCACCCCCACGCTCAAGGAACGACCGCATGAAGCTGGAAACACTCGCCATCCACGCGGGCTTCAGCCCCGACCCGACCACCAAGGCAGTGGCCGTGCCGATCTACCAGACCACCTCGTTCGCCTTCGACGACACCCAGCACGGCGCCGACCTGTTCGACCTGAAGGTGGCCGGGAATATCTACTCGCGCATCATGAACCCCACCAACGACGTGCTCGAGCAGCGCATGGCCGCCCTTGAGGGCGGTGTCGGCGCGCTGGCCGTGGCCTCGGGCATGGCCGCCATCACCTACGCCATCCAGACCGTCGCCGAGGCCGGCGACAACATCGTCTCGGTGGCCAAGCTGTACGGTGGCACCTACAACCTGCTGGCCCACACCCTGCCGCGCATGGGCATCACCACCCGCTTCGCCGCCCACGACGACATCGCCGCCCTCGAGGCGCTGATCGACGAACGCACCAAGGCGGTGTTCTGCGAGTCGATCGGCAACCCCGCCGGCAACATCGTCGATATCGCCGCGCTGGCCGAGGCAGCCCATCGCCATGGCGTGCCGCTGATCGTCGACAACACCGTGGCCACGCCGATCCTCTGCCGCCCGTTCGAGCACGGCGCCGATATCGTGGTGCACTCGCTGACCAAGTACATCGGCGGCCACGGCACCAGCATCGGCGGCATCGTCATCGACTCGGGCAAATTCCCTTGGGCCGAGCACAAGCAGCGTTTCGCCCTGCTCAATACCCCCGACCCGTCCTACCACGGCGTCACCTACACCGAAGCCTTCGGCCCCGCCGCCTTCATTGGTCGCTGCCGCGTGGTGCCGCTGCGCAACACTGGCGCCGCGTTGTCGCCGTTCAATGCTTTTCTGATCCTGCAAGGCCTGGAGACCCTGGCCCTGCGCATGGAGCGCCATACCGAGAACGCACTCAAGGTCGCCCGCTACCTGCAGGAGCACGACCAGGTAGCCTGGGTGAAGTACGCAGGCCTGCCGGACCACCCCGAGCACGAACTGGCCCGGCGCTACACCGGCGGCAAGCCGGCATCGATCCTGTCGTTCGGCATCAAGGGCGGCCAGGCCGCCGGGGCGCGCTTCATCGATGCGCTGCAACTGGTGGTGCGCCTGGTCAACATCGGCGACGCCAAGTCGCTGGCCTGCCACCCCGCCTCCACCACCCATCGCCAGCTCAACGACGAAGAGCTGGAAAAAGCCGGCGTGCCGCGCGACATGGTGCGCCTGTCGATCGGCATCGAGCACAGCGACGACATCATCGCCGACCTCGCCCAGGCACTGGAGGCCAGCCGAGGCTGATTCACCTGCGCCCCACCCAATGCCGACGGCGGGCGCCCCCTTGCAGAACCGGAACCCCGCGCAATGACCCTTTTCTACCTGAAACTCGTCGTCACCCCGCTGCTGATGTGGGCCATCTCCCTCGCCTCGCGGCGCTGGGGTGGCCTGCTTGGCGGGCTGCTGTCCGGGCTGCCGATCACCTCGGCCCTGGTGATGACCTTCCTGTGCCTGGAGCAAGGCACGGGCTTCGCCCTGGGCGCGGTGCCCGGCGCACTGGGTGGGCTGGCGGCCGTGCAGGCCACCTACACCTTCTACCTGTTCGCCACGCGCAGACTCGGTATCGCACCGGCCGTCGCGCTGTCGATCCTGTTCTATGGCCTGGCGGCCTATGCCTTCACCCACTGGGGTGGGCTGTACCTGTCGGTGGCCGTGGCGCTGCTGCTGATCGGCGTGCTGATTCGCGCCAGTGGCCGCGAGCCCAGGCCCAACACCCTTGCCCGCCCCCGACACCGATATTGGGAGATTCCGCTGCGCATGGTGTCCGCCACCTCGCTGCTGATGGTCACCACCAGCCTGGCCAGCTGGCTGGGGCCGGCCACCAGCGGCATGCTGGCGCCGATTCCGGTGATTGCCTGGCCGCTGGTGGTATTCGCCCATGTGCAGGGCGGCCGAGCCGGGATGGCGGCGATGGTGCGGGGCAATGCGATTGGCGCGGTGGGGGTGATCGCGTTCTACCTGGCGATGGGGGGGTTGCTGGAGCGGCTGGGGGTTGCCGTGACCATCAGCCTGGCGATGGGCGTAGCCGTAGCGCTGACGGTCGCCTTGGCGACGGTCTTGCGGCGCCTGCGAACCGACTGAGAGCAACGCTCTTGCCGGGCGTTCAAAATTGACGCCTGCCCCTATGGGAGCGGCCTTGCCGAGACTACCCATTCCTACGAAGCCCCCTCCCCCAGGACCGTCCCCAAAATCAATGATGGCAAACTGGCATTCCAGCAAACCTCGACAATACTGGCTCTTCACATGGATTCCTTGCCCACAACAACAAAAGGGAATTTGCGATGAGCCAGCCCCAACCCTTGGACGTCGCCATCATCGGCGGCGGTGTCTCCGGTACCTACAGCGCCTGGCGCCTGCAACAGGCCCATGGCGACAGCCAGCGTATCCAGTTGTTCGAATATGGTGATCGCATCGGCGGGAGACTGTTCAGCGTCAAGCTGCCCGGCCTGCCCAACGTGGTCGCCGAAGTCGGTGGCATGCGCTACATGCCCGGCGCCGATGGCCATGTGATGGTCGACACGCTGGTGCAACACCTGGGCCTGCCGAGCCAGGACTTCCCCATGGGCAACGAGCTGCCCAAGGACGCGCCCATTGGCGCCAAGGACAACCTGTTCTACCTGCGCGGCCAGCGCTTCCGTTTCCGCGACTTCGTCGAGGCGCCGCACAAGATCCCCTACGACTTGGGCTGGACCGAACGCGGCTACAACCCCGAAGACCTCCAGGTCAACGTGATGAACAGCATCTACCCGGGCTTCGACAAGCTGAGCCTGGCCGAGCAGATGCAAGTGCAGGTGTTCGGCAAGCCGATCTGGCGCTACGGATTCTGGGACCTGCTCTACCGCGTGCTGAGCAACGAGGGCTACCAGTTCATGAAGGACGCCGGCGGCTACGAGGCCAACGTCGCCAACGCCAGCGCCGTAACCCAGCTGCCCGCCACCGAATACAGCGACGCCACCGTGTTCCGCACGCTCAAGGATGGCTTCCAGAGCCTGCCGCTGACCCTGGCCCGGCGCTTCACCGAACAGGCCGGCGGCCTGGTGCCCGCCGACCAGCGCATCCAGATGAACCGCCGCCTGGCCGCCCTGAGCTACAGCGACGACACCGAGTACCCCTACCGCCTGCACCTGCGCCACACCGAGACCGTCAACGGCAAGACCCACGACCTCGAAGGCGAGGACATCGTCCACGCCCGCCAGGTGATCCTCGCCCTGCCGCGCCGTTCGCTGGAGCTGATCGACTCGCCGCTGTTCGACGACCCGTGGCTCAAGGACAACCTCGGCTCGGTGCTGGTGCAGTCGGCGTTCAAGCTGTTCCTCGCCTATGAGCAACCCTGGTGGCGCAACCTGGGTCTGGTGGCCGGACGCTCGGTCACCGACCTGCCGATCCGCCAGTGCTACTACATGGGCACCGAGTGCGAGCAGCCCGGCGGTGAACAGACCTACAACTCGCTGCTGATGGCCTCCTACAACGACATCGGCACCGTGCCGTTCTGGAAAGGCCTGGAAGACGGCCCCGAGTTCGTCGGCTACACCCCGCGCAGCCTCGAAGGCCGCATCGCCAGCGACGCCGTGGTGCCGCGCACGCAGTTCCAGATCAGCGACGAGATGGTGCGCATCGCCCAGCGCCAGGTCACTCAGCTGCACGCCCAGATCGAGCTGCCGGCCCCCTATTCGGCGGTGTACCACGCCTGGGACGCCGACCCGTACGGCGGCGGCTGGCACGAATGGAAGGCCAACTATCGCCTGGACCTGATCATCCAGAAGATGCGCCATCCGGTGCAGGACCAGCAGGTGTTCATCGTCGGCGAGGCCTACTCCTACGGTCAGGGCTGGGTCGAAGGCGCGCTGACCACCGCCGAGTCCGCGCTGCAGGAGTTTTTCGAGCTGCCCCGTCCTGACTGGCTCCCCGCCAGTTATCAGTTGCTGCCGACCCCAGCGCCGGAAGAGATCGACTACGCCACGCCGCCGATGCCCACGCATCCCTCGCAAGTGCTTGAAGGCATCACCCAGAACATCTGCGCGGGGATCAAGCCATGAGCGCCTTCACCGTTGCCGATTACCTGCTGACCCGCCTCAAGGAACTGGGCCTGGACAAGGTGTTCCAGGTTCCGGGGGACTACTGCTCGAAGTTCATGAGCGCGCTGGATGCCTTCGAGGGCATCGAGGCCGTGGGCGAGATCTACGAGATGGGCGCCGCCTACAGCGCCGACGGCTACGCCCGGGTGCACGGCCTGGGCGCGGTGTCGCTGCAGTACGGCGTGGGCACCTTCAGCGCGGTGAACGCCATCGCCGGCGCTTATGTGGAGCGCAACCCGGTGGTGGTGATTTCCGCCAGCCCCTCGACCAGCGACCGCCTCAAGGCCAATGCCCAGAACGTGCTGTTCCACCACTCCACCGGCAACTTCGAGGCCGACCGCAACGTGCTGGAGCAAGTGACCGTGGCCTGCGAGATCCTGTCCGACCCGCACCGCGCGCCGTGGCAGATCGACAATGCGCTGATCGCCGCCCTCACCCACCGCCAGCCCATCTACCTGGAGGCCTACCAGGACATCTGGGGCGCCGAGGTCAGCCGCCCCCATGGCCAGCTGACCCCGGCCCCGCGCCCGTCCAATCCCCAGGCCCTGCAAAGCCTGGTCGAAGCCAGCGTGCAACGCCTGGCGAAGGCGCGCCAGCCCCTGGTGCTGCTGGGCGTGGAGATCATCCGCTACGGCCTGCAGGACGCCGTGCAGCGCCTGATCGACAGTTGCGGCCTGCCCTTTTCCACCACCCTCGACGCCAAGACCGCGCTCGACGAGAGCCAGGCGCCGTTCATCGGCACCTACGCCGGCCCCGCCTCGCGCCCGGAAACCTCGGCCCGGGTGGATGCCTGCGACTGCATCCTGGCCATCGGCGTGATCTTCACCGACGACTACCTGGACCTGCTCAAGGCCCGCTACGGCCAGATCGTCCAGGTGAACTGCGAACTGGCCCGCGCCGGCGCCGACTACTACCCCAACGTGCGTCTGCCCGACTACGTCGATGCCCTGCTCAAGGCCCTGGAGGTGGACGCCCAGTTCCCGCGCCCGAGCGCGGCACTGGCCGCCTCGCGCCCACTGCTGGGCAGCGGCGCGGTGCCCTGCGCGCTGAGCTACGCAAGCTTCTTCGACAGCCTGGTGAACTTCGCCCAGGAGCACCGCCTGTGGCAGACGAGCACGCTGATCCTCGGCGAGAGCTCGTCGCTGTATGTGGCCAGCAACATCAACGGCATGCCCCGTGGCAGCTTCATCTCCGACGCCATCTGGGGCTCGCTCGGCCACGAGACCGGTTGCGCCCTGGGCGTGGCGCTGGGCAGCGGCCGGCGCCCGGTGGTGGTGGCCGGCGACGGCGGGTTCATGATGGTCAGCCAGTCACTGGCGGCGTTGGCGCGCAACAAGGTCAATGCCTTGGTGTTCGTGATGAGCAACCAGGTGTATGCGATCGAGCAAGCCTTCGTCGACCCTGACGCGTTCACGCCCGAAGGTGAGTTTGCGCCGTTCGATACCCTGCCCGCGCTGGACTATACGGCGCTGGCGAGCGGGTATGGCGCACTGGGGTATCGGGTGGAGACGGTGGACCAGTTGGAACGGTTGCTGGCGCAGGTGCTGATGGTGGAGGATCGGCCGGTGCTGGTGGAGGTGAAGATTGCCGAGAAGGACTTTGCCGAGCAGATCAAACGGTTGGCCGGGGTGAGTTAAGGCTACGGAGCAGTGGTGTCAGGCATCAGCCTTGCTGGTGCCACGCCACGTACTTCCTCCAGATGAAAAAGCCGCTTTCGTTTGCTCGAAAGCGGCCCTTGCCGTTACGCCGACGTTCAACTGTCGCCTTGCTCACACTTGGCCGGCAACTGCCCATCGATCATCGCCTTGGCCATGCCACTGAGGTAGTACGTCGCCCGCATCAGCGTCTGTGCCTCTTTCGGCTGGCTCAACGCCTGGTACGTCAGCGATGTGATACAGCCCAGGATGATTGTTGTTTCCTGCAGCACGTCCTCGGTCGGCAACCCCGGGATCGCCTGCACCCAGTCGCGCACCGAGAACTGCTTGGTGCGGCCGACCAGGCTGACGATCTTCAAGTCTGTGGTGCCCTTTGCGTGTTCGTCCTTGTCCATGACCTTGCCCCCTGGAAAAAGAAAGAGCCCGTCGCGCTTCATCCTCCGGAACCGCCATACCTGACTGCGCGATCCGTGCGCAGTAAGCTGCCCAGTGGTGCGGCCTGTTCCGACGGGTGAAGCGCGACGAGCAGGCCGAGACTAAAGCGATCGCCAATGCGCTACAACGGGCTACCGGCAGGAAAAGGCACCTTTAGGAAAAGGCCTACATAAACAACGAAACAAAGGCTGCAGGACCTGAAATATTCTCCGCATAGGTTGTCCACCGCGAGACAAGTCGCATCGCCGCGCCCACGAAGGCCGCATTGACCTGCATCGGGTGGCACCAGGGATGCCTTGGCTGCAAAGCATCTGCCCTGCTCCAGCACTTCAGGCTACGATGACACCTCGCCCCGCCAGGCCCAGCCACCGCCATGCCCAGAACCAGCAAAGTCACCGACCCATCCTACGAGTTGATGGACGACCATGAAGGCGCCTCGCTGATCTACCGTCAGCACGGCTTCCCCAGCCCGCTGGTGCGCTGGCATTTCCACAAGGAATACGAGCTGCACCTGATCGTTGCCAGTGCAGGCAAGGTGTTCATCGGCGACTACATCGGCAACTTCGCCCCCGACACGCTGTTCCTCACCGGCCCCAACCTGCCGCACAACTGGATCAGCCAGGTCGGCCCCGACGAAGTGGTGGCCAAGCGCGACATGCTGGTCAACTTCACCGACGAGGTGCTCGAGGACGGCAGCCAGGTGTTCTCCGAGCTCACCCAGCTCGCCCCGCTGCTGGCCCGGGCGCGCTACGGCATCGAGTTCCGCGACCCGGCGCTGATCGGCGAGAGCCGCCAGCTGCTGCAACGCATCGCCGACAGCCGCGGCATGACCCGCCTGGGATACTTTTTTATCCTCATGGAACAGCTGGCCGCCTGTGAGGACTACCAACTGCTGTCCACCGTCACCTCCTCGCAGCTGGCCGACGAGCACAACGTCGAGCGCATCAACCGGGCGGTGGACTACATCTTCCAGCATTACGCCCAGGACCTGAGCCAGAACGCGGTGGCCGAGCACCTGGGGATGACGCCGACCTACTTTTCGCGGTTTTTCAAGCAGGCCGCCGGGCGCGGCTTCGTCGAGTTCGTCAACCGGCTGCGGGTGAGCAAGTCGTGCGAGCTGCTGGCCAAGGGCGAGCTGCCGGTGACCGAGGTGTGCTTCGAGTCGGGCTTCAGCAACCTGTCGAACTTCAACCGGCGCTTCTTGCAGCTCAAGGGCATGACCCCGTCCGACTACCGCAGCCTGGTGACCCAGCGCCTTACCGAGCAGAACCGGGCCTGAATCGGGGCGATGTGCCGAGGTCGTACGCAATCCCTGTGGGAGGGCCCTTTCGCGACACAAGGCCGCTCCCACAGGGAAATACCTAATCCCGGCACAGCAAAAAAGTATCAGCCAAGGTGCAGGCGAGGCTTTGTCGGCGTCGTCGCACAACGGTGTAATCGGCAGCGAGCGACACAAAAACAATAACGTCATCCCCGAGGGAGTTCACCGATGAACGACTCGATCAAGGCCTGCCTGGCCGCCGCCTGCCTCAGCCTGCCGCTGCACACCCAGGCCGCCGAGACCCTGACCATCGCCACGGTCAACAACAACGACATGATCCGCATGCAGCGCCTGGCCAAGGTGTTCGAACAGCAGCACCCGGACATCCAGCTCAAGTGGGTGGTGCTCGAAGAGAACGTGCTGCGCCAGCGCCTGACCACCGACATCGCCACCCAGGGCGGGCAGTTCGACGTGCTGACCATCGGCATGTACGAAGCCGCGCTATGGGGCGCCAAGGGCTGGCTGGCGCCGATGACCGACCTGCCCGCCGACTACCACCTCGACGATGTGTTCCCCTCGGTGCGCAACGGCCTGTCGGCCAACGGCACGCTGTACGCCTTGCCCTTCTACGCCGAAGCCTCGATCACCTACTACCGCAAGGACCTGTTCGAAAAAGCCGGGCTGAGCATGCCCGAGCAACCCACCTGGACCCAGCTCGGCGAGTTCGCCGCCAAACTCAACCACCCCGACCAGGGCCAGTACGGCATCTGCCTGCGCGGCAAGGCCGGCTGGGGCGAAAACATGGCGCTGATCGGCACCGTGGCCAACGCCTTCGGCGCGCGCTGGTTCGATGAGCAATGGAAACCCGAATTCAGTGGCAGCGAGTGGAAGAACGCGCTGAATTTCTATGTGACCACCCTCAAGCAATACGGCCCGCCCGGTGCCTCCAGCAACGGCTTCAACGAAAACCTCGCGTTGTTCAACAGCGGCAAGTGCGCGATGTGGGTCGACGCCAGCGTCGCCGGCTCGTTCGTCACCGACAAGACCCAGAGCAAGGTCGCCGACCAGGTCGGCTTCACCTTCGCGCCCAAGGAGGTCACCGACAAGGGCGCCACCTGGCTGTATTCCTGGGCCCTGGCGATTCCCACCAGCTCCAAGGCCAAGGACGCCGCCAAAACCTTCAGCACCTGGGCCACCTCCGAGGCCTACGGCAAGCTGGTGGCCGAGCAGGAAGGCGTGGCCAACGTGCCACCGGGCACCCGCGCCTCGACCTACAGCGACGCGTACCTGGCCGCCGCGCCGTTCGCCAAGGTGACCCTGGAATCGCTCAAACGCGTCCACCCCAACCACCCCACCCTCAAGCCCGTGCCTTATGTGGGCATCCAGCTGGTGACCATCCCCGAGTTCCAGGCCATCGGTACCCAGGTCGGCAAGCTGTTTTCCGCCGCGCTCACCGGGCAGATGAACGTGGACCAGGTGCTGGCCTCGGCCCAGCAATCCACTGAACGCGAGATGAAGCGCGCCGGCTACCCCAAGTAGCTCGCACCGCCGTAGACCGCGCCGTCCTGCGGCGCGGTGACCGCCCCTTTCCGATGCACACGGAGTCGCCATGAACACATCGGCCCTCGACACCCCGAGCCTCGCCACCGCGCGCCCCGGCAAACGCCGCGTCGGCCCCGGCTGGTTCCTGGTCAGCCCTTCGGTGGCGCTGCTGCTGTTGTGGATGATCGTGCCCCTGGGCATGACCCTGTATTTCTCGCTGATCCGCTACAACCTGCTGTACCCAGGCGAAAACCAGTTCGTGGGCCTTGAGAACTTCGCCTTCTTCGTCACCGACGCCGGCTTCATGCCCGGCGCCCTCAACACCCTGACCCTGGTCGGCAGCGTGCTGGCGATCAGCGTGGTGCTCGGCGTGCTGATCGCCGCGCTGCTGGAGGCCGGCGAGTTCTGGGGCCGCGGCGTGGTGCGGGTGCTGCTGATCTCGCCGTTCTTCATCATGCCCACGGTCAGCGCGCTGCTGTGGAAGAACCTGATCTTCCACCCGGTGTCGGGCATCCTCGCCGCCGTGTGGCGCCTGTTCGGCGCGCAGCCGGTGGATTGGCTGGCGCACTACCCGCTGCTGTCGATCATCCTGATCGTGTCGTGGCAGTGGCTGCCGTTCGCCATCCTGATCCTGATGACCGCGATGCAGTCGCTGGACCAGGAACAGAAGGAAGCCGCGCGCCTGGATGGCGCAGGCCCCTTGGCGATCTTCTGGCACCTGACCCTGCCGCACCTGGCCCGGCCGATCGCCGTGGTGGTGATGATCGAGACGATCTTCCTGCTCTCGGTGTTCGCCGAGATCTTCACCACCACCAGCGGCGGCCCCGGATACGAGTCCACCAACCTCGCCTACCTGATCTACAACCAGGCGCTGCTGCAGTTCGACGTCGGCATGGCCTCGGCCGGTGGCCTGATCGCCGTGCTGATCGCCAATATTGCCGCCATCGTGCTGGTTCGCATGATCGGCAAGAACCTCACCGCGCGCAGCTGAGGAGCCCGCCATGCTGACACTCAAGCAAACCCGCACCCTGAAGAACGCGCTGCTCGGCCTGCTGTGCTGGGCCATCGCCCTGGTGATCTTCTTCCCGATTTTCTGGATGCTGCTGACCAGCTTCAAGACCGAGCTGGACGCCTTCGCCACACCGCCGCAGTTCCTCTTCGCGCCGACGCTGGAGAACTACCTGCACATCAACGAGCGCAGCGACTACTTCGCCTACGCCTGGAACTCGGTGCTGATCTCGTTCTCGGCGACCCTGCTGTGCATGCTGATCGCGGTGCCTGCGGCTTACTCGATGGCCTTCTTCGAGACCCGCCACACCAAGCGCACGCTGCTGTGGATGCTGTCGACCAAGATGCTGCCGCCGGTGGGCGTGTTGATGCCGATCTACCTGCTGGCCAAGCAGTTCGGCCTGCTCGATTCGCGCCTGGCGCTGATCATCGTCTACACCCTGATCAACCTGCCGATCGTGGTGTGGATGGTGTACACCTACTTCAAGGACATCCCCGTGGACATCCTCGAAGCCGCGCGGCTGGACGGCGCCGGCACCTGGCAGGAGATCGTCCGCGTGCTGCTGCCAATCGCCCGCGGCGGGCTGGCCTCGACCTTGCTGCTGTCGCTGATCCTGTGCTGGAACGAGGCGTTCTGGTCGCTGAACCTGACCTCGTCCGCCGCCGCGCCGCTGACCGCGTTGGTGGCGTCCTATTCGAGCCCTGAGGGGCTGTTCTGGGCCAAGCTCTCGGCCGTCTCGACCCTGGCCTGCGCGCCGATCCTGATATTTGGCTGGATCAGCCAGAAGCAGCTGGTGCGTGGGCTTTCGTTTGGGGCAGTCAAATGACTCCTCTATCAGGGGCTGCTTTGCAGCCCAATCGCGACACAAGGCCGCTCCCACAGGGGATCGCGCACGCCTGTGGGAGCGGCCTTGCGTCGCGAAAGGACCGCGAAGCGGTCCCGGCATTCCCGCATCCAACCCCGACTTTCGCCGAGGACACCCCCCATGGCTGACCTGAAAATCCGCAACCTGCACAAAGGCTTCGATGGCCACGCCATCATCAAGGGCATCGACCTGGACGTGCGCGACCGCGAGTTCGTGGTCTTCGTCGGCCCCTCCGGCTGCGGCAAGTCCACCCTGCTGCGCCTGATCGCCGGCCTCGAGGAGGTCAGCAGCGGCAGCATCACCCTCGACGGCACCGACATCACCGACACCGCCCCGGCCAAGCGCGACCTGGCCATGGTGTTCCAGACCTACGCCCTGTACCCGCACATGACCGTGCGCAAGAACCTGTCGTTCGCCCTGGACCTGGCCGGCGTCGGCAAGCAAGAGGTGACAGCCAAGGTCGATAACGCCGCGCGCATCCTCGAGCTGCAACCGCTGCTCGAACGCAAGCCCCGCCAGCTCTCCGGCGGCCAGCGCCAGCGGGTAGCGATCGGCCGGGCGATCGTGCGCAACCCGAAAATTTTCCTGTTCGACGAGCCGCTGTCCAACCTCGACGCCGCCCTGCGCGTGCAGATGCGCCTGGAACTGGCACGCCTGCACCAGGAGCTGGCGGCGACCATGATCTACGTGACCCATGACCAGGTCGAGGCGATGACCCTGGCCGACAAGGTGGTGGTGCTAAACGGCGGGCGCATCGAGCAGGTCGGTTCGCCGCTGGAGCTGTACCACCATCCGGCCAACCTGTTTGTCGCAGGGTTTCTGGGGACACCGAAGATGGGCTTTTTGCGTGGGCACCTGAGCCGTAACCAGGGCAACCAGTGCGAGGTGGCGCTTGAGTGCGGCGCCCGCATCGCCCTGCCGTTGTGCGCGGGGGAACTGCATACCGGTAGCCAGGTGACGCTGGGGATTCGCCCCGAGCACCTGAACATCGACCGCGCCGGGCAAGGTATCCAAGGCTCGCTGCAGGTGACCGCCGATGTCAGCGAGCGACTGGGCAGCGACAGTTACTGCCATATGCGCGCCGCCTCCGGGGAAATGCTCACCGTGCGAGTGCGCGGGGATTTCGCACCAGCCTTTGGCGAGGCGCTGGAACTGACCTTCGATCCCGCCCATTGCCACCTGTTCGACAGCAACGGCCAGGCCCTCGACAAACGCCTGCAACAAGCGGCCTAAGGACTCCAGGATGAAACTGAACCAGCACAACCTCGGCCAACTGCCGCCCACCGTCGCCCGCCCCTCCTACGACCGCGCCCAACTGCGCCAGGGCATCGTGCACATCGGCGTCGGCGGCTTCCACCGCGCCCACCAGGCCGCCTACACCGACGCCCTGATGAACGGCGGCGAAGGCCTCGACTGGGCCATCTGCGGCGTCGGCTTGCGCAGCGAAGACCGCGCCATGCGCGACGCCCTGGCCGGGCAGGACCATCTCTACACCCTGTTCGAACTGGGCGACCAGCCCGACACCAAGGTCCGCGTGATCGCCGCCATCAACGGCATGCTGCTGGCTGCGGACGGTGCCGAACCGCTGCTGGCCAAACTGGCCGAACCCAATATCCGCATCGTCTCCCTGACCATCACCGAAGGCGGCTACTGCATCGACGACAGCACCGGCGAGTTCCGCGCCGACCTGCCGCAGATCCAGCACGACCTGGCCAACCCGCAATCCCCGCAAAGCGTGTTCGGCTACCTCTGCGAAGCCCTGCGCCGCCGCCGCGAAGCCGGCACCGGCCCGTTCACCGTGATGTCATGCGACAACCTCCCGCACAACGGCGACGTCGCCCGCAAGGCCCTGCTGGCCTTCGCCCAGCGCCTCGACCCCGACCTGGCCGACTGGATCGCCAGCCACGTCAGCTTCCCCAACGCCATGGTCGACCGCATCACCCCGATGACCAGCCCCGCCCACCGCCAGCAACTGCGCGAGCGCCACGGCCTCGACGATGCCTGGCCGGTGGTGTGCGAGCCGTTTTTGCAATGGGTGGTGGAAGACACCTTCGTCGCCGGCCGCCCGGCCTGGGAAAAGGTCGGCGTGCAGTTCACCCGCGACGTCACCCCGTATGAAGAGATGAAGATCAAGCTGCTCAACGGCAGCCACCTCGCCCTCACCTACCTGGGCTTTTTGCAAGGCTACCGCTTCGTCCACGAAACCCTCGCCGACCCGCTGCTGCGCCGCTACATGCGCACCTTCATGGACCAGGACGTGACCCCGCAACTGGCCCCGGTGCCTGGTATTGATCTTGAGCGCTACAAACAAAGCCTCGGCGAACGCTTCGCCAACCGCGCCATCGCCGACCAGCTGGAGCGCGTGTGCTCCGACGGCTCGTCGAAGTTCCCCAAGTTCATCGTGCCCACCGCCAACCGCCTGATCGCCGACGGCAAGCCGCTGGAGCGCGTGGCCCTGGTGGTCGCCGCCTGGGCCCTGTACCTGCGCGGCGAAGACGAGCACGGCAACCGCTACAGCATCCCCGACCCCCGCGCCGCCGATTGCCAGGCGCGTGTGGTGCAGCGCGACGGCCTGGCCGCCCGGGTGCTGGGCGACGAAGCGATCTTCGGCAGCGCCATCCCCGCGTCCAAGGCGTTCGTCAGCGCCTTCGAGCGCCTGTACGACAGCTTGCGCGAAGTCGGCGTGAGTGAAACCCTGCGCCAGGTCCTCGGCGACTGACACGGAGTGTTTCGAAATGGACGGATTGTTCCTCGGCATCGACTGCGGCACCCAGGGCACCAAGGCCCTGGTGCTGGACGCCGGCAGCGGCCAGGTACTCGGCCTGGGCAGCGCCGCCCACGCGCCGCCCCAGGGCCGTGACGGCCGGCGCGAGCAGGACCCCGCCGACTGGCTGGATGCCTTGCGTGCGGCGGTGTCCGCTGCCTTGCGAGAAGCCGGTGTGGATGGCCACGCGATCCGCGCACTGGCGGTGTCCGGCCAGCAGCACGGCCTGGTGATGCTCGACGCCCAAGGCCAGGTGCTGCGCCCGGCCAAGCTTTGGTGCGACACCGAGAGCGCGCCCGAGAACCAGGCACTGCTCGATGTCCTTGGCGGTGCCCAAGGCTCGCTCGAGCGCCTCGGGCTGGTGATCGCGCCAGGCTATACCCTGTCCAAGTTGCTATGGACCAAGCGCCAACATCCCGAGCTGTTCGACCGCCTCGCCCATATCCTGCTGCCCCACGACTACCTGAATTACTGGCTGACCGGTCGCGCCTGCACGGAGCCCGGCGATGCCTCCGGCACCGGCTACTACGATGTGCGCCGACGGACCTGGGCACCCGATGTCCTTCAGCACATCGAGCCAGGCGAGCGTCTTTTGGCTGCGCTACCTGAGCTGGTCGAATCCGGCGATTGCATCGCCACCCTGCGCGAACAGGCCGCCACTACCCTCGGCCTGAGCCAGCAGACGTGGGTGGCCACGGGCGGCGGCGACAACATGCTCGGCGCCATCGGCACCGGCAATATCGCCCCCGGCATGATCACCCTGAGCCTCGGCACCTCCGGCACCCTGGCCGCCTACGCCGACCAGCCCCACGTCAGTGCCCAGGGCGAAGTGGCGACCTTCTGCGCCTCCAGCGGCGGCTGGCTGCCGTTGATCTGCACCATGAACCTCACCAGCGCCTGCGCCCTGGTGCGCGACCTGCTGGAGCTCGACCTAGAGCGTTTCACTGAGCTTGCCGCCCAAGCCCCGATCGGCGCCGACGGCCTGCTGATGCTGCCCTTCCTCGACGGCGAACGCGTGCCCGCGTTGCCCGAAGCCACCGCCAGCCTGCACGGCATGACCAGCGCCAACCTGACCCGCGCCAACCTCTGCCGCGCTGTGCTCGAAGGCACCTGCTTCAGCCTGCGCTACGGCCTCGACCTGCTGCGCGCCAGCGGCCTGCCAGGCAGCGAAATCCGCCTGGTCGGCGGCGCGGCGAAAAGCCCGCTGTGGCGCCAGACACTGGCCGACCTGCTCGGCCTGCCAGTGGTGTGCCCCCAACAGACCGAAGCCGCCGCCCTGGGCGCCGCGATCCAGGCCGCCTGGAGCCTCGGTCGCCAACTGGGCCACGGCGACAGCCTCGAAACCCTGTGCAAACGCTGCGTCGCCCTCGACGAAAGCACCCGAACCCTGCCCCGTCCGGCACAACAGGCCGCGTACGAGGTCGCCTATCAACGCTACCGGGAGCAACTGCCTGCACGCTGAGTGCGGGTATCCTTCCCTTGTCTTTCGTTCTGGAGAACTGCATGTACCTGGTGTGTGGCGAGGCCCTGTTCGATGTCTTCAGCCTGGAAAACAGCAGCCGCAGCAGCGAGCTGGGGTTTACCGCGATTGCCGGCGGGTCGCCGTTCAACGTGGCCGTCGGCCTGCGCCGGCTGGGCGTGGCGTCAGCGTTGTTCGGCGGGTTGTCCAGCGACTACCTCGGTGCCCGGCTGCGCCGGGTGCTGGAAGAGGAACGGGTAGACTGCCGCTATGTGGTAACCAGTGATGCACCGACCACCTTGGCCATGGTCGGGCTGGATGCCAATGGCTCGGCGCAGTATCAGTTTCGCGGTGAAGGCTGTGCGGATCGGCAGGTGACGCTGGCGCATCTGCCGGAGTTGGATGAGCGTGTGCGGGGCATCCATGTGGGCTCGTACACCCTGGTGGTGAAGCCCGTAGCCGATACGCTGATGGCGCTGGTGGAGCGCGAGCAGGACCGGCGGCTGATCAGCCTGGATCCGAATGTGCGGCTTAATCCGCAGCCGGATGTGGCGCTGTGGCGGCGGCAGGTGGAAGCGTTTGCCGGGCATGCGCATGTGATCAAGGCCAGTGAGGAAGATATCGCCCTGCTCTATCCGGGCCGGGAGACTCGTGACGTGGCGCGGGGCTGGCTTAACGAACGCTGCCGGTTGGTTTTCATTACTCATGGAGCAGACGGTGCCAGTGTGCATTGCGCGCACGGCTCATGGCAGCGCCCAGCGGATACCTCGTTGCCGGTATGCGACACCGTAGGCGCCGGTGACACCTTCCAAGCTGCAGTGCTCGCCTACCTCGCACGCCTCGGAGCAGACAGCCCAGCCGGTGTGGCGAAGCTCCCCCATGAAACCATCGATGCGATCCTCGCCTACGCAATCCATGCCGCAGCGATCACCTGCTCCCGAACAGGCCCGGATCTGCCCTTCGAGCATGAACTACCACCGACATTCTGAGGATCATCCATAGCCTGGGAAGCTTTCATACAACGCTTCCCACTCTCATCATTTTTCCTATACCGCCCATCAAAATCCTGACTGAATGTATGCAAATGTAAAAAAATATGATGGCACTATGCCTCGTTAGCCGGCAAAATCCATACATTCCCAATGGATTTGAAGGATCGGTTCCAATGACATGGCCAGTCATTCTGAAACTCGACAGCGCAGCCTATTCCCTAAGCGTGGTGCAACGAACCGCTTATGCCTTGGCTGAAACAGTCGCGATTCAGATCGGCATTGAAGCTGACCAGATCAGCCTCACTGCCTTCCCTGCTAAAGCGAAAGCCATCCTGCCTCAGGAGCAGGCGCATTCGCTGATCCTCCAGCATTTAAATGACTTTGCCCTACGTGATCACATCAACCGTGAGACAGCTGGGTTGCGTGAGGTGCTGGCTCGAGCAGCGCTTGCTGGATGCGGAGTTTCGCGGTGACACTGATTGCGAGCGACGCTAACGGCTACCGTCTGCTACCCTTTCGCTTCATGCGCCTGAACACCGCAAATGAACGTGACATTTTGCTCACCTCCGATACAGGCGAGTACATGCACGTGAACGACGCGCAGTTGCGGGCCCTCAGTTACTTCGACATAGAAACAGGCACACCTTTCTACAAGGACCTGCTAGCTCGCCATTTCATCTACGAACCGACACGTCACGACCCTTTTCCCGAAATGGCGGCGCAATATCGCAGCCGCAAAGACTTTCTTTTCCAGGGCCCAGCCCTGCACTTGTTCGTTGTAACGCTACGCTGCAACCACACCTGCCAGTACTGCCAAGTTTCGCGCGCACCGCTGGGTGGCTCAGGCCATGACTTATCGGAAGCGGATGCACTCGCTGCTGTTGATCGCTTGTTCGAGTCGAACGCTCCCGCCCTGACAGTGGAGTTCCAGGGCGGCGAGCCACTTCTGGCCTTCGAACGTGTACGCCAGATTGTCGAATGGGTAGCTGCACGAAACTTGGTCGAGCAACGAGATATTCAGTTCGTCATTACCACAACGTTGCACCACCTGACAGACGAAGTACTCGACTTCGCAAAACAGCACCGCATCCAGTTCTCGACGTCCCTCGATGGACCGGCGCCCTTGCACAATGCCAACCGCCCAACGCCTTCACGAGACTCTTACGAGCGCACCGTGGAAGGCATAAAACGGGTCCGTGAGCATCTTGGACACGACGCAGTCTCCGCACTGACAACGTTGACTTCTCGAAGCCTTGAACAGCCTGAAGCTATCATCGACGAATACGTAAAGCAGGGTTTTTCCAGCATTTCACTTAGACCGCTCAGCCCTTACGGGTTTGCTTCCAAGAGTGCACATCGCCTTGACTATCCGATTGAGCAGTACCTGACCTTCTACACGAAGGCGCTGGCCTATCTGCTGAAGATCAACCAGCAAGGAACCTACCTGTCGGAGAGCTACACCAGCTTGCTGCTGAAGAACATCCTGACGCCCTTCTCATCCGGCTATGTCGACCTGCGCTCACCCGCCGGCGCGGGTACAGCGGCGCTGGTCTACAACTATGACGGTTACGTCTACCCGTCGGACGAGGCTCGGATGCTGCTGGAGATGGGCGAAGACGGTTTAAGGTTGGGCACAGTCCAGCAACCCTTGTCAGAACTTTTGGCCTCACCCGTTATGGAGGCGCTACTTGCCAGTGGCGTCGCGGAGGCATTGCCAGGCTGTTCGGATTGCGCATTGGTTCCCTACTGCGGCGCAGACCCGGTCGAACATTATGCTCGCCAAGGTGATCCGATCGGACACCGGTTGTTCAGCAGTTTCTGCAAGAAGAACATGGGGCTGTTAAAGCACTTGTTCGGCTTGCTACGCGACGGAGATGACAACGTCCAAAGGGTACTGCTGTCCTGGTTGAACAGGCGCTCATACATCGATGTTCGCTTCCCAGGCTACAGGGGCTGAGGACGATGCTGCGCAAAGATACCCACTTCGAAATTCAATACCTGAATGAACCAAAGCTGCTCAAGGTCATCACCCTGGATGAGTTCATTGAGCAAGGAGTCGCAGTTTGCGCCGGTACCGCGCAATTCAATGATTTGCTGCTCTGGTTACCCAACGAAGATCTTGAACGAAATCCACATCTGCTTTCATTGCCAGTGGGCGGTTTCCTGACCCCAGAGGCACTCACTAGCCCGTTCGACAATGGCAGACTGCACCTGCATTCCCCCAAAGATCCGGATGTCGTTCAACCTGGCGATGTCATTGCCTTTACCCCTGGCAATGCATTGGTAAGAGTGCTCTATCGACGCGGGTCAGACAGTAACCTGCTGTTCATGACGGATCGTTGCAACAGCCTCTGCCTGATGTGCTCGCAACCGCCTAAAGATATCGATGACCGCTGGCATATCGAGGAAAACCTTCGACTGATCGACCTTATGGATGCAGGCGAGGAAAACCTGGGGATCAGCGGCGGAGAGCCCACACTTTATCGCGATGGCCTGCTTGAGATTCTGGCCAAGTGCAAAACCGTTTTGCCGCAGAAGTCCATACATGTGCTCAGCAATGGTCGGCTGTTCAAAGATCCGAGCTGGATCGCAGCCCTCGCGGTCCTAGGCCACCCACAGTTGAGTTGGGGCATCCCGCTGTATGCCGACAACGCAGTCGACCATGACCATGTAGTTCAGTCCCCGGGCGCCTTCAGCGAAACCGTGCAAGGACTCTATAACCTCGCACGCGCTAACCAGATCATTGAGATACGCGTGGTACTCAGTCGCCTGACCACACCACGCTTGCCTGAATTAGCCCATTACGTGTTCAGGAACCTCCCCTTCGTACGGCACGTTGCGTTGATGGGTATCGAAAGTACTGGTCTGGCCAGAAAGCACTACGAGGAGTTGTGGATTGACCCGGTGGATTATCAAGAGGCATTGAGCCAAACCGCCTATTTCCTCTTCAACCGTGGGATGCCGGTTTCGATCTACAACCTGCCCTTGTGTTTGACCCCACCCCACCTCTCACGATTCGCCCGCCAGAGCATCTCCGACTGGAAAAACCTGTTCATCGATACCTGTCAGCAATGCGCTGCCGTCAAACATTGCTCAGGGTTCTTCAAATCCCACACTGACCGCTGGCAGAGCCGCGGCGTACGACAACTATCGACCGAGGCCTTTAGCGCCTATGCAAGGAGTGCACAGTGAAATTGCTTGACCGCTGGAAAATCCTGATCAGTGGCATCACCTTGTTGCCGATGGCTGGTACCACATTGGCACAGGCGGGCCATACACCGCTTGCCGATGCGAACTGGCAACCAAGCGACAAGCTGCAGCCTCCAGTCTTTGCCGATACGCTCAATGCCGCAGACGCAGTGAACATTTATGCGGCACATCGCTCGCACAGCTCACATCGGTCCCATAGCTCCCACAGTTCCCATTACAGCGGGTCCGGTGGCTATAGCGCGCCTCGTTACTACAGCCCGCCCGCAACGAGCACGCGGAGCTACAGTGCGCCGAGTACTTCGCACAGTACTTCAGGTAGCAATAGCCTTTATCAGTCGACCGGCACTGCTCCCGGAGCGAGCCCGGGTACGTCAAAGACCCGCGCGACTAACGAACAGAAAAGCAACTTGGTCAAACGCGTACAGACTGCACTTATGGTTCGCCAGTACTATCAAGGCACAATTGATGGGGTCTTGGGCAAGGCTACTCGTGGCGCGTTAATGGCCTTCCAAATGGATAGTGCCCTGACCGTGAATGGCAGGATGGATACACCCACTCTCAATTCACTGGGGATCAAGATTCCATAAAGGCAAGGCTCACCTGACAACCCCGAGCGGGATTACCTTTTGCCCAGCAATTCAGACGCAAAGCTGCTCGATCATCGCCGCGTTATTGTCACGCGCCGATAAAGCTTGGCCACGAGCCTTGAACGGACATGGACGTCAAGGTCATGGTCAAGCAACTCCAGACCGTGGTTCATCCAGGAGGCTTTGTGTCACCGAGGCTACAAAAATCGCTCATTTTAGTAGTCCAGGGACGACAACATTAAAGAGGCGAAGGCACGTTCCGCGAAGGGCAATCGACACCATCGAAATCATCGTGGGAGCGGGCTTGCCCCGCGATGCGGGCGACACGCGGTAGGACACCTGTTGCACGCCTAATTGCAGCTGCAGGACCGCCGTGGATCGTTACACGGGTAAGTCCAAAGAATGATGTCATTCGGACATCATGCCACGCTAATCTAGGAAGACGACCAGCGAACAACAAGGAAGGACGCCATGCAGCACATTACCCAAGTCGATAACACTCTTTGGGCACTGATCAGCCGCTTGCAGGGGACGGAGCTGCGAACGCCCTCCAACGCCAGCAACACCCGTTTCAGAATCGCGGCGGTCAACAACGACCACGTAAGGGTGGTAACCGGCACGAACAACAGCTCAATCACCCTGACCCGTGCGGCCTTCCAGCAAACGCTAGATTACCTGGCCAGCAACCGACACTTCGGGGAAGCACACGCAGTGGAGATTCGCTCCAATCTAGCGCCAGAAAACGCCGGCCCGCTTTGCCACGCCGCTCGTCGCCAACCAGACGGCCGTCCAGGCACCGTCGTCATCACCTACATCCTGCCGATACTGGAACACTGCCAGGCTGTCGCCATTCAGCGCGACGCCAGGCCGACCAGCACCTGGCTGGTGCCTTGAGCCCACCCCACCTTGTACGGGGGCACCAGCTCCCTTTACCCGATACACCGTTAAAAAGGTAAGGACACACGATGGCAACCTCAGGAATCGATTGCGACGACGACTTGTTCACCAGCCTCATCAGCGCCACGCCCGAGGAAGTGGACATTCTGGTGGACATCATCACCGACTTCTCCCGGGGCCGCGCCGGCCTGGATGCGGACATCAAGAAGCAGCTGGTACAGGCCAAGTACAGTTCGCGAGCGGCGGGCTACACCGAGCAGCAGCTCGACCTGCTGGGCCATGAGCTGCAGCAGTTCGGCGGGCATTCGGCAATGAACCTGGCTCGTCGCCTGTTGAAGAAATCGGCGGTGCCCTACGCCGAGATCGTCAACGACGTGTACCAAAAGCTCAACGGCAGCGGCGCAACCAGCGTGGCGGACAAGGAACGCCAGATCGCCCTGGCGCTGTTCGGTGCCGGCTGGCGGGAGCTACCGGCCAGCGAGCGTTTCGAGCGGGCCACCAGCACCAAGGTGCTGACCGGGCTATTCAAACTCGACGAGGCGCTGCCCAAAGGGGCCGCCAGCATGATCGGCCTCTCCGCATCGCGCAGCGCGGCACTGTTCACCATGGCCGCGACCACCGGATTGCGCCTGAACCCCTTCGGCGCTGCCTTCACGGCCGGCGTGGGCCTGCATAGCAGCGTGGCTGAAGCCTACCGCGTGACCGTGCCCTTCGTTGCCCAGATGGGCTGGATCCGCCTGCGCCGGGAAGCCCCCGCCACGCCCCCGGCCACACGCCCCGACACCCAGCCAGTGGCCACCGCTTCCCAGACCACGGCCGACCTGGTGATCCAGGATGGCCAGGGCGGCACATTG